>CAYWNK010000356.1:0-5540 GCA_964459495.1 uncultured Planctomycetaceae bacterium | reverse complement strand
GATCAGCAGGGTCCCCGGAGCGCCGCCGGGGACGTCGACGATCTGCCCCTTGGCGATCCCCATCTTTGTGAGGGCCGCGCGCGCCACCTTGGGCTTGTCCACCTGGACCCGGCAGCGGCCGCCGCCCTCGAGGAGCTCGGTCAGGCTTCCGCTGCGCGCCACGTTGCCGCGCAGCAGGATGGTCGCCTGGTCGAGCACCGGCTCCACGTCGAGCAGCCGGTGACTGGAGAGCAGGATCGACAGGCCTTCGCTGGCCAGCTGGCGGACCAGGCCCAGGATCTCGCGGGTGCCCAGGGGGTCGAGGCCGGAGAGCGGCTCGTCGAGCACGAGGAACTCCGGCGAACCGGAGAGGGCGAGCGCGATCGACAGACGCTTGCGCTGGCCCAGGGACAGGGACGCGGCCTTGCGCTTTTCGAAGCCGCTGAGGCCGACCCGCTCAAGGGCCTCGAGATGGCTGCGGCCGCCGCCGTGTCCGCGCAGGCGAGCCCCGTAGGCCAGGTTGCGCTCGACGGTCTGGGAGCCGATCAGGTGGGGAGCATCGAACACGACCCCGACCTTGCCGCGGGTGGCGTGGAGCCTGGAGGCGGGCCTGCCCAGCACCTGGACCTGGCCGGAGGTGGGGCGCAGCAGGCCGAGGCAGCACGAGAGGGTGGTCGTCTTCCCGGAGCCGTTGGGGCCCAGGAGTCCGTGGACTTCGCCCTCCTGGACGGCAAAGTCGACCCGTTCAACCGCCGTCGCGCGGCCATAGCGCTTGGCAAGGGCGGTGACTTCGAGGACCGGCATGGGCGCACTCTGCCCGAAGGGCCCCCGGGAATCCACGGCCCGGGGGCCTTGAGTGGTGGAGCGCGATGGAAAACCCCGCTGGGGGGAAGATAGGCGGGGCCCCGGGCCCTACGCGCGGCCTAGAACGGAGGGGACGATGCGGACCTCCCGCACCAGGATCCGCAGCATCCACAGGTGGCTGATCACGGTCACCAGCAGCGGTGCGATCGCGGCACCCACCAGGCCATAGCGGGGGATGAGGACCATGTGGAGGGCGACGGTTGCCAGCATCGAAACCGCCGAGACGCGCAGGGTGCGATTGTGGAAGCCGGTCAGGCCCAGCAGCTCCGCGACCGGACCGGTGGCCGCGCGCACGCACAGCATCAGGGCGACGAGCAGCATCGGGACGTAGGCCTCGACGTAACTGATCCCACCGTCCTGTGCGTCGAAGCTCGCGAGCAGCGGCCGCCCCGCCAGGGCCAGGAGCGCCAGGCCCAGCAGGGCGCCCGCGAGCTTGAGTCGGCTCGCCCGCTGGAGCTGTGCTTGCATGCCCTTCAGGTCCCCGGACGCAAAGGCGCGGCTGGCCCCGGGCAGGGTGGCTTGGTCCACGGCGATCAGTCCGAACGCGATCAGAAAGGCGACGCGGAACCCGATGAAGTACACGCCCACCTGGTCGTCGCCCATCAGCCGGCCGGCGACCGCCACGTTGAGCTCGGGGAAGAAGTGGGTGAACAGGTCCACCAGCAGCAGCGGCGCGGCGGTGCGCAGCCATGGACCGGTGCGCATCTGAGGCTCTACGCCCTGGACAATGGGCCGCAGGTGCCGGGTCATGGTGCGGTGCTGCCAGAGCGCGACGGCAAACAGCACGGTGAGCTGCATGCCCATGACCTGGGGGGCGCCCAGCGTGGGGGCGAGCCACCAGCCCAGCAGCAGCAGGACCAGGAAGCCGACCGGCCGCACGACGTCGGAGGGCAGCACCGTCAGCCGGAACCAGGAGAGCCCGTGGGCGATTCCCGTCGACTGCCGGATCCAGCCCATCACGGGAACGCAGGCCAAGCCCACCAGGGCGGTCCAGGTGGCGCTGTTCATGCCCGCGGGGGCGAAGGCCACGAGCAGGGGGGCGCCGATCAGGCACAGCAGCAGGCCCAGCACGATCACGAGCCGCTGGCCGCAGACCACGAAGCCGCGAATCTGCCCCGCGTCGCCGCGCTCCAGGGCCTCGGGCAGGAAGCGCAGCCCGGCCCGGGGGAACCCGAGGATCACCAGGTTGCCCAGCAGGATGACCCACGAGAACACGTCGGCGTACTGCCCCTGCTTGGACGTGCCGAGCCAGCGCGCGAGGACCCAGTGGCTGGCAAACGTGGCGCCTGCCCCGGCGAGCCGCCCAGCAAAGAACAGGGCGCTCCCACCGACGAGGCGCGGCCCCGCCGCTCTCGTTTCGTCTCCGCCGGGAGCGGGCACGGGCTCGCTCCAGGCTGGCTCCATGGCCGCAGGATACGGCCCCTTCGGCTACCTGGGCGCGCGCGTCTGGGCACCCGCGGGCGTTCCCCCAAAGCGGGACCGGTTGCGCTCGCACCAGCATTGCCAGTCCCTGGCCCGGCGTCCCAGAGGGGCTCCGGTGAGCTGCTGGAGGCTGCTTACCAGAACGCGGCGTTCGGCCTCGATGACCTGCTGGATCTCGATTCCGTCCACGCCGACCTCAAGCACCGCTCCGGACACCAGCGTACGGACCGAGGGGTCGGTGATCGAGGAACCGGCGCCGACTTCGATGATCCCGGACATAGGCGCTTCAGGTACCGGTGGAGAGTGTTCGGTCTCGGTACTCCTCGGTACTCCCAGGCTCCTCGGCCCATAGCACTGGTGCCCGGGCCCCCGAATCTCAGCTGGGCGGAGCTCCTGCTGCGTGGATTCGGTAAAGACGTGCTGAGGTACCCCGGCTGCGGAGGCTGGAGGCACATGATCGCATCGATCGCAGAGTCAGAAACGACCAGGCGCATCCTTGGCCACCTGGGCTTGCGGCAGAGCCTTACGGGTTCGAGCCAGCGCGTCCACCGCAGCAGGCGGAGCTGAACTGGTCGTAGGCCGAGGGGATCCGCCAAACGAGCTCTCAGAGGTTAGGGATACGAGTCTGCCTCCGTGATGGGGGGTGGAGCAGTACCGGCAGCTTGCGCGCGACGGCGATGACAGCCTGCTTCTTCGACTACGCGGTCGGAGCGTCGGGACTTTCCGTGTCAGATATCGGGATCTTCGGAACCTTGTACGTCTTCTTGGGTGAACAGCCCATCGACCGTGACATCTGCGACAAGGGCCAAGGATCGCCCCAGCTCCTCGCCCAAGGCTCCGACGAACCAGGGGGCAACCGTGCGACTCTCACGGTGACCCGGCTCAGGGACGAGGCCTTTGGCTACTTCATCACCTCGCTGGGCGATCAGGTCATCGTTCGGCCTGGGGGGCGCTCAACGACATCTGCATTGGCGATCCTGTTGGGGGAATCGGCCGCCACCTCGGGTCGCTGGCCCAGCCCAGCTCCGACCGTTCCGTTCAGTTCGACCCCGATTTCACCCAGCTGCCGGCGCCGATGGGCGCGGTCCAGGCGATGGCGGGGGAGACGGCCTTCTGGCAGCACTGGTCCCGTTCCGTGAACCCACTGGGCGTGGCCTCGTCGATCTTCTCCAACGCGATTGCGCTCGACTTCCTCTGAGCGGCAGCCCCCGGTATCGCGCTTGTGGGCGGACTACCAACGATGTTGGTGGTGTCAATGATCGCCGTGGTGGAGCGACCAAGACCACCGTTCAGACGAAGGAATGCGTAGCTGCCAATGTTGCCGCCGGCACACAAGTCGCCGCTAGGAGGGTGTTGCATGGGTCGTCGCTCTCTGCGCATCTACTCAAGCAACTCCTCGAGGGTGTGCTTGAGGAAGGCGCCGAAGTCCGGCGCAATTCTTTCCGCCTCCGGAGAATAGAGTCCCGTCCAGCGAACGACGGGGTACTCGCCTTGTGCATTGGCTCCGGTGGAGTCCAGGGCACATAGGCCGCCCATTCCGTCCGAGTAGACGATGATGAGGTGGGTTGGCAGCCCGAGTTCTCGACGATCGTTTAGCGTCAGCCAAATTCCGTTGGGGACCGAGGCGGACTCGAAGTCGTCCTGCGTGATGCCGTAGAACTCGAGGCCTCCCACCGAACCTGCACCGAGTTCGGAGACGAACTTGCGGTAGGTCGGTGGGAGGGGGATGCCCAGGACTCGCTCAGCCTTCTCGACCAGTTCCACGGGACGCGGTCCCATGAACCGCTTGGTGCCAGTGTAGGCATCGATGATGGCGAAGGCATCGCCAAGGTCTTGTAGGCTCATTGCAGGCTAGAAGCTGTTGGCGCGGTCCTTATCCAAAGGCCCTGCAGCACTTGATCGGGTGTGCGGGAGGTGCTCCCTAGGCCGCGCATTGGAGCATGGTTTGAGCGAATTCGGCGAAATCGCACAGAGATAGAATGGAATGCTGTCCCAGAGCCGCACAAAGGGGGAGCGTGGATGGTACGTGGATTGCGGCTAACGCCAGGCCCGATGGCATCCCCATGCTTCCACCTATGGCTGCCCCGTAGTTCTGAGTCCGAGCAGCACCCTGCTTAGGTCCATCTATGCAGGGCGACTTGCTCGCCGACTTCTTCCCTGATAGTCCACCCCATCACTTTGACTTCGCTATACCGCCGCCCATCCGTTGGGCCCCATCAGTCTTCACTCGTTCTCTCCGCTGCCATACTTGCCCTTGCCCGGCCCGAGTCCCGCAGCGCACGAGATCGACCCTAATGACCTGTAGGCTGCCGCAGGCAGCCGATCCGGCGTTCTGGTGCGAATCCTCATGTAGCGGCTTGCTCTGGATCTTCAAGCTCGGGAGGTAGCGCTGCCCCACCAACCGGCGGTGCTCCGGAATTCGCGCTCGACTCTGTGACGAACGGCTTCGGCCGTCAGCTTCCCTACGTGGGGCTCTTCGATACACCTAACGGGCCAGAAGAGCTCGAGCTGCGTTCGCTCGCGGATTACACGGCCCTCTTTGATGCCGGGGGATCCGTGCAACCCACGGTCGGACTCCCAACTGAGGCGGTTCTCCCCGATGGCCATCCGGGCATTCAATTCTGGCTCTCCTGCACCTTTCGTGGAAGTTTCCGGGTGCTGAGGACGCGGGCCTGACTCGGACGCCACCGCAGCAGAGGAAGATCATCGAGATGAGTGCCTGTGCAGAGTGGAAGCCAAAGGAGCGTCGCGTGATCGTGCGGATTTTGCCGTTCCACCCTTCGGTGCGCCCATTGCTCGAGCGCGTCCGAACGTATTCAAGGATTCCGTCGAGGTGATGCTCGATGGTCCCTGCCGCTTTGGCGAATGCGCCGAGAGCGCTCTTCCTTGCCTCGTCGATCCATTCTGCCATGCGCCTCCTCGCGACGTTGACCTGGCGGCCCTCCAGGATGAAGGCGAAGCGCTCCTTGAGCAGATGCCCCTTGAAGATCGCCGTGTTTGAGTATTGAAGCTCAGCAAGCGTTTGGACGTCTGCATCGGTGAGGTTCCACTCGCTCTTGAGCAGTGGCCAGCGGGTGCCCTTGAGTGCCTTCTTCTCCTTGCCCTCTGCAGCTCGAACCTTGTCACGGCGCGTCTCATCAAGAGCATTCTGGACCAGTCGATGAACGTGGAAGCGGTCAAAAATCAGGCGTGACGGGGGAACCGCCTCACTCACTGCGGCAATGTAGGCTGGAGACATATCGATCGTCACACTCTCGATCGCCGAGCTGCGAAGT
>CAYWNK010000355.1:0-5605 GCA_964459495.1 uncultured Planctomycetaceae bacterium | reverse complement strand
GGCCAGGGGGGGCCTGTCCGTTGCCTTGGTGCGGTACCGCTTCAGGCCGCTTGGTTCTCCGGGAGCCAGCGCTGCAGGATGGCTTGCAGGCTGTTGATTCGCACGGGCTTGCTCAAGAAGTCGTCCATGCCGGCGTCCAGAGCTTCTTTACGGTGTTCTGGAAACGCTGCTGCGGAAAAGGCCACGATGGGCTGGTTGATGTTCGGGTCTTCCAGGGAGCGGATCTGACGACAGGCATCGGCACCTCCCATTTCGGGCATTTGCATGTCCATCAGGATCAGGTCGAAGGACCCCCCACGGGCGGCTTCCACGGCGAGTAGGCCGTTGACGGCGAGTTCTGGTTCTATGCCAAACTCCAAGAGCAGCTTGCGCGCGATCAGGCGGTTGACCGGATTGTCCTCGGCTACGAGCACCCGTGCTTTGGGGAACTGTGGTCGCTTTCCCCCGGCATCACCATTGCCCCCGAGAGTCGGAGAGAGCCGAGGGGGGCTTTCCTGGGTAGGGGCAAGGGTCCCTGCTTCCTCCGGTGCTGGGGCGCAAGCGAGGAGTGCCGCGGTGAACAGGAACTCGGTTCCCGCGCTGGAGGTCTGGACGACGACCACATCTCCGCCCATACCTCGAGCGAGTTGGCGGCAGATCGCCAGTCCTAGGCCAGTCCCCCCGTAGCGCCGTGTTGTCGACGCATCAGCTTGGGAAAACGGTTCGAACAGGCCATCCAGTGCTTCCGGGGGAATGCCGCAGCCCGTGTCGGTCACAGACACGCGCAGATTTCCATGGGGGCTCTGTTCCTCGTACTCGACCTTGAGCTGGATTTCGCCTGTGCTCGTGAACTTGATGGAGTTGCCGATCAAGTTAGAGAGCACCTGGCGCACCCGAACCGGATCGCCTTCGAGACGATCGGGGATGCTCTGCGAGCATTCAGCCGAGAGGGTGATGCTTTTCTTCGCGGCGGATTCTGCGAAGAGATCGACTGTTTCCTGAACCAGGGGCGCGAGCGCAAAGGGGATCCTCTCGAGCTCGAGGGCACCCGAGTCAATCTTGCTGAAGTCCAAGACGTCGTTGATCAACACCAACAGGGTGTCGCTGCAGCTCTGGATAACCTCCGTGCACTGGCGTTGCTGAGGGTCCAGGTCGGTGGACATGAGCAAGTCCGCCATGCTGCCGAGTCCGTTCATGGGTGTACGGATCTCATGGCTGGCCACGGCCAGGAAGTCACTCTTGGCCTGGCTAGCACGCTCAGCCTCGGCCTTAGCGATGCTTAGGGATTGGGCTAGCTTGCGGCTGTCTTCTAGGGCCAGGTCCTTGGTTTGGAGCAGAACCAGGAAGTCGGCCATGGGGTCGTGGAGGGCGAAGTCATCGAAGCGTAGGCCTGCTGCCTGAAGCTCTTCTTGGCCCATGACCCAGGGAGATCCAAGGAAAGTGAATGCGCCCTCCTCTTCGAGCTCCAAGAACATGCCGCGCAGGCGCAACCTGTTGTGCAGTACGCGCAGCACGACTACGTTGCTGAGCATTTCGAGCATGCAGTCGCGTTGGAAGATCTTGCGGGTTGGTCGCAAGACCTCGAGCTGATCGGCTGCTTGCGTTCCGAGGCCTAGGCCGGGGACCAATCGGGCAAGTGCTGGCCCTACTCGCTGCACCAACCCCGAACCATCCAGGGTCAAGAAGAAGGGGAATACTCTGTCGATCAAATCCCCCTTGAGAATGCGAGCCTCAGGCAGCATTTGTCCCGTTGCCTGCCGCAGAGATCCGCGTAATCACGAACTCATCGTGACCCGAATCGGCACGCTTCGCGGAGTGCTGAATCTCGATGGAACCGTCGAAGCGGCTTGCCACCCCCTGCAGCAGGCCGAGGACCATGGGAGCCAGACCTTCGCGGTTGGAGTAGTAGCGCAACAGGATGCTCCCATCGGGCTCTTCTTCGGCCTGGAAGGAGGGCGGATCGAGATCGGGGAAGGAGAGTGAAATGCGTGAGTGCATCGCGTCCAGATTGCTCAGGAAACCGGCCAGGTCATCCCCAGCCATAGTGAGTAGGGGCCCATACCCCTGATCGCCCGTGAATGTGATCCAGTGCTTGCCAAAGGACTGGAGCAGATCCTGGGCCGGAACGTTCAAGTGTTCGCTCGCTGCAGCAACCAAGTTGTAGGTCAGCCCATCTGGATAGTTCTGCATGCTGATGAAATCCCGTTCCGGACATCCTGCCTGGTTTCGGATTTCATCCCAGGCGTCTTCACCCGCAGTCTCCAAGACGAGGTCGCGAATACCGTTGTTGACGAGTCCATACATGCGAAAATATTGACGTGGTAGACCTATGAGCTTCTGGGCGTGGAGCTAGCTATCGGCCCAGGGGGGTCCCGGCGGCAAGCTCCGGCCGAGTTGGTCTTGAACCCGAGAATCAAGGGCCCGAAAGCCCGGATGAGCCTTCCGCGGTCGAACGATTCGAGACCTCGGTTACTTCTGCGAAATCGTCAACTGTCCCGTGCAGAGGGTCCGGATGTTCGGCAAGAGCCATTCCGCTTCCTAGAACCTCACCCCAGGAATTGTGTCCCTATTGCCCCACGATTCTCCGTCGACCGCCCCCTCACGCTCCGTGCCGACACGCACCAGCGCGAGACTGGACTCGCTTGTCGATCGAGCCCGCTCCCATCGAGGGGTGCAACATCCTTGGCTTGCGACCATGGCGAGTTGTGAAGCTCCCCTACTGAAAGCCCCTTTGGTGGAATTCGCAGCAAACTACCACGGCTACTCCCAGTGGTTCCCGTACTACCTGCGGGCGGTCATTGAGGGTCTCGATCGTGAAGACCACAAACAGCTCTTGCGTCACAACCTCCAGGAGGAGCAAGGGCTGCTGGATGACGAGGATCGCAAGATGCTTGAGTCCTTGGGGATCGATACTGAAAAGGTGGATGGGATTCCCCACCCCCAGCTATTCGAACGCTTCTGCGATGCCCTCGGCGTAGGCGCCAGGGAACGGAACAGCCCACCCGAGGCAACCCAATCTTGGCGCAGCGAGTTTCGCCGATTGCTAGAGCACGGTAGTCCAGCCGTGGCGGTGGGAGCCTTGGGGCTTGGCACAGAGGCGATTGTCAGCACCCTCTACGGGCAGCTCTTGACTGCTCTGCGCCGAGTGCCCGCCTTGAAGCGCGAGGGCTATGTATTCTTTGAGCTGCACTGCCTCGTGGACGACCAGCACCAGCGAGACTTGCTCGCCATCGCTGGCGACCTAGCTGAACGGCCAGGTGGCCTGGAAGAGCTTCAGCACGGAATGTTTGAAGCCCTTCGACTGCGGGAAGAATTCATGGACGCACTCGCCTCAGCAAACCCCTTGACCCCTGAGCATGACTGAGACCACCGCCGAACTCTACGACCGATCAAGCGACAGATGGGAGCGTACTGCACCCGTTCTCCTTTCGGACTTCACGGCACGACCCTTCCTCTTGAACTGGAGCCTTCCCCTGGAGAGCCAACGGGTTCTGGATCTAGGAACGGGGGAGGGCTATGTCGCTCGACAGTTGATGGAGCGTGGAGCCGCCAGCGTGCACGGCATCGACGTGTCTGCGGAAATGATCGCGCGTGCCAGATCCCAGAAGGAAGGCCAGGAGCAGGCCCTGAGCTATGCCGTGGGGGATGCCACTTGTCTGGCCGAGCAGGAGGATGCTTCGTTTGACCTGGTGATGGCTGTGTTCCTGTTCAACTACCTCGATCGCGAACAAACTCAAGCTTGCATGTCTGAGGTGGCCCGGGTCCTACGCCCCGGTGGGCGCTTCATCTTCGCCGTGCCCCATCCCAGCCTGCCTTTCGTACGTGAAGAGCAGCCGCCCTTCTACTTTGCCCGTGGGGATCAGGGCTACTTTAGCGGTCGGGACGCCCTCTTCGAGGGACGTATTTGGCGCCGTGGGGGGGAAGGTGTGCGGGTGCGCTGCGTGCACAAGACCCTGGATGATTACTTCCAGGCCTTGGCCGGGGCGGGCTTCCGGCACATGCCTGAGCTGCGCGAGCTGCACGCCACCGACGAGCATCTGGCCTTCGACCCCGAGTTCTTCGAGCCTCTGCGAGATCAACCCCTGCACCTGGCCTTTCGGCTCGAGCGCTAGGGCATGGCAAATCCCCTTGTCGAACAAGATGCTCTGCCCCGCTGGGCAGAGCGCCTGCCCCCGGAACAGCTCTGGCGGGCGGCGGATCTCAAGGGGACGAAGTGGCGCCGGGCGGTTCCAGCCGAGGTGCAAGAGGAGCTTCTGAGTGAAGCTTCCAAGCAACCGAATCTCCTGCATGAGCCCGGGGCACTCCTTGGCTGCCCCCTTCCGTCGGCCTTGAAAGCCTGGGCCCTTGAGCTGCGGACTGAACGGCTCGATGGAGCGGGTTTCGTGGTCCTCGAATGTCCCAAAGCAAGCCCGTTGCGCGCGCCCCATCGAAGGCTGTTGTACGCCGCCCTGGGCCTCGCCCTTGGCACTCCGATCCAGCGCTATGGGCTGCTGTACGAAGTTCAGGACCAGGGCGGATCCTATACCGAGCAAGCCATCCCAGTCAGCCAGACCGCCGCAGCCACCGGCCTGCACACCGACAGCAGCGCTTGGGACTGTGTGCCCGACTTTGTGGGCTTGCTGTGTGAGCGCCCGAGCCCGTTCGGCGGCGAGTCCGTCCTGGTCAACGCAGTCGCAGCCCACGAATGGCTACGGGAGCAGCGGGCTGAATCACTGGTGCGACTCTATTCCCCCTATCTACGCGATCTCATCACCCCAGGGGTGGACAAGGACTTGCCCAGGCGACGCCGGAACCGCTTTCCGATCTTCGCCGATGTCCAGGGCAAGCGACCTTTCCTGCTGCGCTACATGCGCTATTGGATCGAGAAGGGTCACGAGCGCTTGGGCGAAGCCCTGCCTCCTGCCGCCTTAGCTGCCTTCGACAATCTCGACCGGGCCCTAGGGCGCGCGGAGTTCCAGTTGCGCTTCCGCCTGGAAGCCGGCGACATGCTGTGGATCGATAATCGCCGCCTGGCCCACGGCCGGGAAGCGTATGGAAGCAGCCCCGCCGACGGGCGCCTGCTTTGGCGCATGTGGCTCTCGCGGAGTTGACGGCGATCGGTCAGTTCCTGACCCAACCTCGCGGGGAGGCAAATAGGCACGCGAGCTCCTCGGTCGACTCGCTCCAGTCGCTGCTCGACTGATCGCTCCAACCGCATTCCCGCCCAACTGACACCTGACTCTCAGCTTGGAGCTCCGAGCCCGGCCTACCGCTCACAACGGTTGTCGTTCCGTTCTTGGTGTTGTTGACGCCCTCGTCGACGGCTTTCTCTGTGTGGGTGGCCCGCTGACCCGCGTGTTTCACGCACAGATCACATCCACCGCTGGCGTAGCGACCCTGAACCTGGACCTGACCGCCTTCCCGGCGGCTTGCGACATGGTTTCGGGCATCACCCGCGACTTCCAGCTCTGGTACCGCGACGCTGCTGCCGGCGGAGCGGGCTCGAACCTGTCGGACGCCCTCGAGGTTCTTTGGCAGCAGGGAGTCGCTAGCGGGCGACGAACGGCCGCCTGGATGCTCCAGGCCCCCCCCTGGCCCCCGTGGCCAGGCGTGCGCGGTGTGAGCGGTACCGAGCCCGGCACAGATT
>CAYWNK010000354.1:0-5652 GCA_964459495.1 uncultured Planctomycetaceae bacterium | reverse complement strand
GTGTCCGGGCTGTTCCCCCACGCTTTCGCCCGACCGTCGGGCCCCGGCCGTATGTTCGATCGCACTCAACGAGGTGCCGCGCGCGTCAGCGCAGTTTGGCTCATCGTCGTCCTCGTCCTACTGGGCGCCGCCATGTTCTTCGGCTACGCCGCCTCCGACGGTCAGGCCAAAGCTGAGGAGCAGGCGGCCTCTGCCCGCGCAGCTGCCGCCGCCGCCGAAGCAAAACTTGAAGAACGCTCGGGCAGCACCCGGATCGTCTCTGAGATCCTTGGCTTCTACGACACCGCGGACCTGTCCGCCGTCACCGACGTGGAGCTTGCCACGCAGAACCTCGACGAGTTCAAGCAGAGCATCGGTCCCGCCGCCGACGACACCTTCAAGACCTTCGAGTCGGTTTGGCCCCTGGCCATTAAGAAGGTCTCGGTCGCCGAGGAGCAGCTGCGCACCGCGCAGGCCCGCGTGGAGGAGCTCCAAACCCAGCTCAGCGCCGCCCAGGCGGCGACCCGCGACGCGGCGTCGGAATTCGAGTCCCAGATCGCCAGCCTGACCCAGCAGCTGAACGACGCGGGGGTGAACGCCACCGACGAGAAGAACGAACTGGAGGCCAGCGTCGCGCGCCTGCGCCAGGAGGTCCAGCAGAAGGACTCTGACCTGATCGCCCTGCGCGCGGAAATGTCGACGAGCAACAACGAGGCCACCCTCACCCAGAGCGAGCTCCAGAGCCGTCTGTCCCAGCTCACCGACATGGTGCGCCCCCTGCGCGAGCCGCAAGGCTTCGACGGGGAAGTCCTGTCGACCTCGACGGCCCTCAACCTGGTCTACGTCAACCGCGGCGTGAAAGACCGCATCGTGCGCGGCATGCGCTTCTCGGTCATCGACGGCAACCCCGCAGTGGACACCGTCGTCGGCGAGATCGAAATCACCGACGTGCAGGAGAACATGTCCGAGGCGCGGGTGATCTCCCTCGCCGATCGTTTCGACCCGGTCGCCCCCTCCGACATCATCGCCAACCCCCTCTACGATCCGGAGGGCGAGCGCAGCGCGGTCCTCGCCGGTCGCTTTGCGGGCACCTACAACAAGCGTGAGCTCGAGATCCTCCTCGAGGAGATCGGCATCAACGTCAGCCCTGAGCTGGACCGTTCGACCACCTTCCTGATCGTCGGCGAGTCCCTGTACACCGATCCCGAGACGGGCGAAGCGGTCGAGGAGCCGATTCCGATCTCGAGCCTCGCCGTCTACAAGGAAGCCCAGGCGGCCGGTGCGCAGATCGTGCACATTTCCGAGATCCGCCATTTCTTCCGGCGCTAGGCCCGCAGCCGGCTTCCGCGGTTGGAAGCTTGGGAAGGCTAGCGCCTAGCCCCAGGACGCTGCTCAGCAGTACGATGGTCAGCCGACGGGCGGGCCCGCGCGTCGCGCGGGCCCGCCCGTTCCATTCGACCTTGCCATGTCCAGCGATCCCGCGCCCCAGACCAACCCGCCGGAGCTTCCGGGCCCGGGCGCCGACGAGGTGGAAGCCTCGCGGATGAGCCTTGGCGACCACCTCCACGAGCTGCGCGCCCGGCTCATGCGCGCCGTGATCGCGGTCGTGATCGCCTTTGCTGTCATTTACGCCTTCCGCGAGCCTGCCTTCGAGATGGTTCAGGGCCCGCACAACTGGGCGATCAGCCAGCTCAACCTCGAGAAGACCGAGGTCCTGGAGGAGCGCTTGGCGGCCGCCCAGGCGGCCGATGCCGCTGCGGCCGAGCGGGGAGAATCGCCGCGAATCTACGAGGCCTGGGAGGAGAACCCCGCGAAGCCAGGCACCTACTTCGAACCGGGTTATCCGGAGGTCAAGCGGCTCAACAGCACCTTCCGGCTGGAGACCTCGCTCCTGAATTTCGCGGCCGATTCCGGCTTCTTCGTGAAGATGCGCGTGTGCTTCTGGCTCGCCCTCTTCGTGGCCGGACCCTTTGCGCTCTGGGAGATCTGGGGCTTTGTGGCGGCGGGCCTGTACAAGCACGAGCGCAAGGTGATCTACACCTACTTCCCAATGAGCATCCTGCTCTTCCTGGGGGGAGTTCTGTTCGGTTTCTTCGTGCTGGTGCCCTACGCGCTGTACTTCCTCGGCCTGGACAGCATCGGCTCGCGGGCGATGGAGGTGCGCATGGGGGTGGATCAGTACCTTGGCTTCCTCAAGGGTCTTGCCCTAGCTCTCGGGGCTGTGTTTCAGCTCCCCGTGATCATGGTGGCGCTGGCCCGCATCGGGCTGGTCGAACCCAAGACCTTCGCCTACTACCGCAAGCACACCCTGGTGGGCGCTCTGGTCGCCGCAGCGATTCTGACGCCGCCGGATCCGGTCACCCAGCTCATGATGGCTGGCCCCGTGGTGCTTCTGTACGAGGCGGGGGTGCACCTGTCGAAGTGGGCCTGGCGCAAGCAGGTCGTGGGCCCCACGCAAGCATGAACCAAACCCCTGCGCCCGCTTCGGTGGGCATTGTCAGCATCGGCGACGAGCTGCTCGCCGGCGCGCACCCCGACCTCAACGGTCCGTACCTGGCAGCGCGCCTCGCGGAGTGGGGGCGCGAGGTCTGCGAGATCCGTTCGGTGGGCGACGACGAGAACGACATCGCGGCGGCGGCGCGTGGGCTACTTTCGCGCTGCGCGCTGGTCTTGATCACCGGTGGGCTCGGCCCGACCGAGGACGACGTGACCCGGCACGGCGCAGCTCGCGCCCTGGGCGTGGACCTCGAATTCAACGCGGAGGCCTGGGGGCAGGTGGTCGCCTGGTACGCGCGCACCGATCGCGAGCCTCCCGAATCCAACCGCCGCCAGGCCCTGATTCCGGCCGGTGCCGCGGTGCTCGAGAATCCTGCGGGGACCGCGCCAGGCTTCCGGACGCAGCACAATGGGTCGACCCTGATGGTCCTTCCGGGTCCCCCCAAGGAGGTGGCCGCTGTCTTCGACGCGGTGGTTCGGCCGTGGCTGGACGCGAATCGGATCTCCACCGAGTTCCGTGCGGTGCGCCGCCTGTACTTTGCGGATCTGTCGGAGAGCGTCTTCGCCGATCAGACCAACCGGTGGATGCTGCGGGGGGCGAATCCTCTCCTGGGCGTGACGGTCAAGAACGGCATCCTCTCGGTGCGCGTCCTCGCGCGGGCCACCAGCCTTGCCGCGGCCGAAGCTCTGGCGGATGGCAGGGCGGAGGAGGTGGGGGCCTGCTTTCCCGATCACCTGTTCAGCCGGGAGAGCGCGGATCCGGCCGCTGAGCTCGGTCGTCAGCTCATCGAGCGCGGCTGTTCGATCACCACGGCCGAATCCTGTACGGCTGGCCGTGTCGTGGCGGCCCTCGGATCGGTACCGGGCATCAGCGCGGTGCTGGAGCATGCCCAGGTGGTCTACTCCAACGCCGCGAAGTCGGCCCAGCTGGGGGTCGATCCTGCCCTCCTCGAACAGCATGGCGCCGTGTCAGAGCCCGTGGTGCGGGCGATGGCTGCGGGAGCCGCAGCCCGGTCCGGCGCCCGCATGGCCCTGGCCGTCAGCGGCATTGCCGGCCCCGGTGGGGGGAGCGAGTCCAAGCCCGTCGGGACGTTTTGGTTTGCGGCCAGCCTCGATGGGCAGGTCGTGGCCCTGGAGCGTCGCTGGCCGGCGGCCGGCCGCGAGCGGCTCCAGGCCTGGGCGGCCAACAAGGCCCTCACCCTGGGTCTGGCGCTCCTCCGCGGCTGATCCAGCTGGCCCCCAAAAACAACCGAGATGGGGCTCGACAGGGCGCACTCGTTCGGTATCTTCTCCGGCCAGCGTTACCCCGTGGTGTAATTGGCAACACATCTGGTTTTGGTCCAGACATTTCAGGTTCGAGTCCTGGCGGGGTAACCATTCGATTCTGCGAGCGCAGCGGCCCTGGTGGCAGCAGCCCCGGATCGAATCCGCAGCGGATCCTAAGACGCATTCCCAGGCGGAGGCCGGCTGGGCTTGGCGGGCGCTGGCCGGCGCAACGGGCCCCATCCCCCGCGCTGCCGCCCCCGATAGCGAGCCTCCACAGCTAGGGGGATCCCTTCCCGTCGGGATTGCGGGAAGATCAGTAGCCCTGACTCGTCGGCATCCCCGGCCGTCCCGCTTCCCCTCCTCGCTTTGATTCGCCATGGTCCGACTCCTTCGCCTCCCGGCCGCATTCCTGTTGCTGGCCCTGCTCGCTCCGAGTGCGCTCGCCCAGTCCATGGTGCAGCTGTCCTTCCGAGATTTGGCCCCTGCCGTGGCCACGACAGGGGAGACCCCCGTCCTTGAGCCGGTGCGCATCGAGATCGAAGCGGGGGCGAAGATCGGCGAGGAATCGCGCCAGATCCTACTCAGCCTCCAGCTCGCCCCCGGTACGACGGCGGCGGATCTGTGCGAGCTCATCGCAAAGCGCTATGAGCGCGCCGGCTTCGACGTGCTCGCCCCGAGCCCCGATCGGCGCACTGTGGCGACCCGCGGCACCGTCTTTCTGATGGATGCGCTGTTCGTGAACATGCGTCTGCTGGGTCCGATTGCAGGAACCCTGACGACCTGCGAAGGCGCGCCAAAGAGCCTCCGTGTGCGGCCGCCGTCCGCGCGCAGCGCGGCGGGCAACCTCACCCTTGTCGGCACGCTCAAGCATCCCAGCAAGGACGAAGTGGAGCTCCTGAACATGGTCGTGCCGCTCAAGGTCGGCATGCATCCCGCCCAGATCTCCGAGAAGCTGCACACGACGGCGATGGAGCGCAAGCTGCTCTCGGAGCGGCCCCAGGGCGACTCGTGGCAGCCGGTCCGCACGACGGAGGGCGCGCTGGTCACGGGGCTCACCATCGACATCGAGGGGCGCGGCGACTGGCGCCTCGAGGTCAAGCTCTAGCCCGGCCCCGTCACCGGGGCCGCGGGGATCTAGGGGGTCGGGCCTAGCCCGACGGCCCCTTGGGCAACCAGTCCGCGGGATGGAAAGCCATGCGTTCCAGCCATGGACCGGCGGTCGTCCCCGCCTCCACGTTCTCCGCCGCCACCGCAAGATGGTGACGATGGTCCAGGCGATGTTCTTGGAAGCGCCAGCACCCGGGGTCCTCTGCTCTGCCCGGGGCGAATGAGATGCGCGGCGGGCAGTCCCGTTTGAGGTGAAAGGAGAACTGCTCCAGGGGCATCGCGAGGCCCATGCCGATGGCCTTGATGTAGGCCTCCTTCAGGGTCCAGTAGGTGAAGAAGCGGCGCTGCTGTTCTTCGATCGGGAGTCGGGCTAGGGCTTGGGCCTCGTGGGGGGAAAAGAAGCGCTTGGAAAGCCCCGTGACTTCCACTTGGCGCTCGGCGTCCTCCACATCCACCCCGACCTCGACGTCCAGGGCCAGGGCGCAGGCGATCCGGCCCCTGCAATGGGACACGTTGAAGCGCAGGCGAGAATTGTGCGCCTGGGCCAGCCGGGGTTTGCCGTGCTCGCCCACCTCGAAGCGCCAATCCTCGGGGGGGCGGCCATCGTGGGCGGATAGGAGCGTGCGCACCATGGCGCGCGTGACCACGTGGGCGCGAGCATCGGGTTCCTGGCGGTAGCGCGCGCCGCGCTCTCGCTCGCCTTCGCTCAAGCACTTCCCCAAGCGCGCGATGTCCCCTGCCGTCCAATCCGAATCTTGGCGGGTGAGCCAGACGTGAACTTGGTCGAACCGGAGTGGGGCGAAC
>CAYWNK010000353.1:0-5657 GCA_964459495.1 uncultured Planctomycetaceae bacterium | reverse complement strand
CACCCAGGGCAGTGTCCACGAGGGCGCCAACTGTTGCCACGGAGGCCTCGGAGGTCACCAGAGCGACGCGCAGGCCCGCCACCTCCAGCAGCGCGCCCTCACCAACGCAGTGCACCTGGGGAGCCACCTCGCCAGCCTCTCGGCCCTCCTCTGCAAAGTACACGGGCACCTGCACCTCACGCGTCCCCACCTCGCAGGGCCCGCTCACGAGCACGGCGGAAAAAGGGCCCGCCTTGGCGTGCGCACTGTTGACACGCTTCACGAACGAGTTCCACTTGGAGGCTGGAACCGGGCCGCTCACGAGCAACTTGGACATAAGTGTTTAGGTAGTACTTTGGAAATGTTGAGGGCCGGCCTTCTCGCTCTTTTTCTCGCCCTCGCGTGCGCGGGCGACGGCGGGCCCGGCATCCTTCAGATCCACCTGAGGAATCCGGCCCTGGACCTACGCTTCACACAGGGGGGCGTGGGCCTCCCCTATGGCGTCCCCGCCGGGGCGGATGTGACCCGCGCCTGTGCGCCGCCGCCCTTCGGCTGGAACGGCGTCGACCGGCCTTCCGACAACTTGCTTCCCTTCTTCGGACGCTTCTCCGCATCCCAGAGCGACTGGATCCACCTCGGCCTGCCCGCCCTGGGGTCGGGGGGCGAAACGTTGCCGGTGGAGTTCCTGTTCGCTGGCATCGACCCGCTGACCGGCCGAATCGACACGGACGGCGGAATGGTCACCGACCTACCCGCGATCCTGGGCCCGATCCCGGTGGGCCAGGGGCCCGGCACGGCCCGGCTAAAGACCGGCGGCCAGGGCCTGGAGATCGAGCGCAGCGCCCTCCCGCAGCCCTACCGCGAGAGCATTCAGTTGCTGGTCGAATTTGAGCTGCGGCTGGCTGTGCCAGGCTCGGGGGCGAGCCAGTCCTACGTCATCGAGGCGGTCACCAGTGATGGGGATGGCCCGCTCGTCTGCCTCCACGCCGCCGGTGATGGGCCGAGCCCCGGGGAGATCCTCGCGGGGGGCGGCGAGGTACAGGCCAGCGTGATCCCCCGCTTCCTGGCGGTGGAGACGGCGGGCGCTGCGGGGAGCCTACCCAACGGGGCCAGCGTGGAGATCTCCTTCGACGCGACGCTCAGCAACTCCTTCAACGAGCCAGACAACACCCTGAGCTACTCCGCCAGCCACGCGGGTGCCTTCACCAGCAATGTCGAGGACCTGTCCGCCACGCCCTGGACCTGGGTGCGCTACCGCGTCATCTTCGACCTCGCAGGCGACGGCGTGCTGCCCCTCGACCAGCCCCTTCCCGGACTGCGACTGCTGCGACTGCCCTTCCTGCTCGACTGAGGGCTTGGGGCCCCTGTCCGGGACTTGGAGTGGGGCCCAGCCCTGGATCCAAGGATGCGACCCGGCGCCGCCCCTGGCACTGCCCAGGTGGCAGAGCCGTTCGGGTCCGCGAGCGACTGTGCGGTAACGCACACCCTCCACGGCCCCAGGTCGCTTCCCAGGCGGTTTGCTGCCCCTCGGCACGCTTCTTGAACACTCTGATCCGCTAGACTGACGCCAACTCCCGTCTGGCCCTCAGAACGTGTGCTCCCCCCGGCACCGCGCATAGGTCCCATGGACCTGTGCGGCGAAGCGACACCTACCGTTGCCTCGCGCGCTCTCGATCCAATTGCCATGCAGAATCAATCCAAGCGCATCTACCGCACGCGCCTCTTCCAAGCCGCCCTTCTAGCTCTGGTTCCCCTCGCCGGCTGCTCGAGCGGGAATGGCCCCTCTTCGACCCAAGAGGTGGATGACTTCGCGCTGCTTTCGACCAACCTCCAGCCGAATGCCATCTGGGAGCTGAACCGCCCGATCGAGCTGCGCTTCAACGCAGAGGTCGATCTGAACACCGTCACGTCGAACACGATCTCGGTGATCACCGACATCGGCACCAACGCGAGCGGCCTGTTCAGCTACGGCTTCGCAGGCGACGGCAGCGTGGACCGCAAACTCATCGTGTTCCAGCCCTCCTGCCCGACCTTGGCCGATCTGTCCGACTCCGGCCTTCAGACGGAGACCGACTACCTGCTGAGGATCCAAGGCGGCATCGGCAACCAGACGACCGTGCAGGACCTCACTGGGCGGCCCCTGGAGATCGGAGGAGCGGTCGAGTTCCGGTCGGCCTCTGGAAGCGCCCTCGGCGACCTCTTCGTCGACACCCTCCCGGGTGCCCCCAATGTGCGCGTGCGCGGCGGTTTTGGCGTTGGCCTAGATGAGCTAGCCGCGACCTATCTCGAGATCGGCGGGGATCCCGACAACCGCATCTACTTCCAACTCGATCAGAACCTGCGCGGCAGCCTGCCCGCGGGGGTTGAGGCTCCCCTCAACCTGTACAGCCTGGAGGAGACCAGCCTCGCTGCGCTGGTATTCTTCGACCAGCCCCTCGCCCCCGGCGCGGCGAACGTCAACGAGCAGAGCGTGGCCATGGAGTGGCGCGTCACCCAGGACGAAGACGACTGGCAAACGCTCGTCAGCAATATCTCGCTCGACGCCAACTGCACCACGACGGGAGCGGTTGTACGAATTGAGCCCCAGGGCGTCCTGCCCGCTGGAGCCGAGCTGCGCATCATCGTGCGGGGCGGGCTGGCTGACCTGACCGGCGAGCTGACCCTCACCCCCAGCGACCGTGCCGGACGCTTCCCGACCCAGTCTGCCGCGACTGCCGGACAGGACGCCGACGAGATCCTGGATCGCTTCCTCTTCTCCGCAGGGACCTCCGAGTCCAACGAAGCCGACGATTCGATCAACGGCCTTCCCCGTGCGCAGTGGGGCGACGGCGTCCTGGAAGCCAGCTTTGACTTCGACGGCACGGGCGGGATCGGCGGAGACTTCGACCTGGTTCTGATCCCTGGCCAGGAGCTCTTCGTCAACACCAGCTTTGCGCAGGTGGTGGGTGGTCCCGACGGTACGCCGTCATTCACCCAGGACATCATCGATGGTGTTCTCGACGTGAACGATCTGCGCGTTGGAGCAGGCGCAACCCTCACGTTCCTCGGCCCCAACCCCGTGACCATCCTCGCCTCGGGGGAGGTCGAGATCGCAGGCGAGGTGAGCGTACGCGGCTCCAACAACAACGGAGTTGGCGCGCTCAATACCCCGAACATGCCCGAGGTCGGCTCCGCAGGCAACGCCGGCGGCGGCACCGGCGGTACCGGCTCCATGTTTGTCACCCAGTCGACCCCGCGCGGAGGCACCGGATTCGGGGCCTACAATCAGCCGGGCATGGGCGGCCAAGGTGGAGAGACGGGCTACGCGCCCAACCCCAACGACGAAGACGCACGCCGTGCTGCCGGAGGCGGCGGCGGGCTCCTCGGTCGTGACGTCTTCTACGACCACGACAACAACCCGGGGACCCCGGACGTTCACTGCCAGACCTTGATCGGCATGGACGCCGAAGATGGCTGCGGCGGAGCCGTCACGGCCCTCGGCGCGATCTCCCAGTCCGAGCGCCCCATGGGCGGCCTGATGGGTCCTTTCCCGTTCATCGACGACAGCGACGACAACGACTTCCTCGGCAGCATGGTGATGGCCAACGGCCAGTTCGTTCTCGGTGAGACCGACATCATCTTGGCAGGAGCCGGTGGTGGTGGTGGCGGAGACGCAGTCGCCAGCGACACCTTCCCCCTGACGCCGTTCACCAACACGGGCGACGAGAAAGGTTCAGGCGGTGGAGGCGCCGCCGGCGGCCTGCGCATCCTTGCCATCGGCCCGATCATCGTCCGCGACGGCGGCAGCATCGTGGCCGACGGTGGCTACGGTGGCGGCGGCGAGAACACCTTCGACGCCGCTCGCATCGCGGGTGGCGGCGGAGGCGGCTCCGGCGGCCACATCGTCCTGTCCAGTGCGGCATTCGTCGAGATCCAGGCCGAGGCCACGGACGCTGGCGACGGCTACCGAGACCTTGACACCGCGCTCGATCACTTCCCCCGTCCCCTTTCCGCCCTTGGTGGTCAGGGCGGCGAAGGCCGGCGCGCCCAGTTCTCCGGTGCCGGTGGCGCCTCGGGCAGTGGACCGACCCGCTGGCGTCGGGATGGCATCCGCCCTGTATCACGCATTACGGGCGTCCCCGGTGGGGACGTGCCGCCGATGAACGCGGGCTACGTGAACTTCATGCCCGACTTCGATGATGACCTTGGTCCCGCGCTCGCCGCCGCTGGCGATGGCAGCCCCGGCATCATCCAGATTCACCTGGAAGATCCCGCGTTGGACCTGCGCTTCACTCACCCCAACGTGGGTGGGGTTTACGGCGTGCCCGGCGGTGCGGACGTGACGCGCTCCAGCGCCCCGCCCCCCTTCGGCTGGAACGGGATCAACGCGCAGTCCGACAACCTCCTGCCGTTCTTTGGTCGATTCTCGGCCTCGCAGAGCGAGTGGATCCACCTCGGCCTGCCCTCCCTCGACAACCAGGGCCAGCGACTCCCGGTCCAGTTCCTGTTCGCCGGCATCGATCCGGTGACCGGGGCGGTCAACACCTCGAACAACCAGGTCGTGGACCTCCCGCCGGTGCTTGGCCCTGACACGATCGGACCCGGTGCTGGCGAGGCTCAGGTGCTGCCGGGCGGCGTCAGCGTCGAGTTTGACTCCACCGACCTTCCTGCCATCTACAAGACCAGCACCCAGCTGCTACTCGGCTTTGACCTCAAACTCGAAGTTCCGAGCCTGAACGACTCCATCAACTACCAGATCCAGGCAGCGACCGAAGATCTGGCCAACGAGCGACTGACGATCTTCGTCGGTGAGGCAGCCACAACCCCCGAGGAGTTTGTGTTCTCGGCGGGCGGCGCGGCAGTCGAAGCCAGTCTGACACCGCGCTTCGTGCGGGTGGAAACCGATGGCCAGCCGGGCATCCTGCCCCCGGGCGCCAGCATCGCTGTGTCCTTCGACGCGACCGTCAGCAACTCGCTGAACCAGCCCGATGAATCGATGAGCTTCTCGTCCGGCAACGGCGGAAACTTCACCAGCGACATCGACGACATTTCGATGGACACCTGGTCCTGGGTTCGCTTCCGGGTGGTCTTCGACCTCTCTGGCGGCGGCGAACTGCCCCTGGACACCCCCAGGCCGTCCCTGCGCTTGATCCGCGTGCCCTTCCAGTTCCAGTAGGCTCTTCCTCCAGCCCGAAATAGCGGCCCCGGTCAGATCCCTGACCGGGGCCGCTTTGCGTTCCATGCAGCAGCAAGGCCCCGAGCGAATCCTTCTCGTACGGCTGTCGCACCTTGGAGACGTGTGCCACGCGCTCCCGGTCTTCCATGCCCTGAGAGCGAGCTATCCAGCAGCGGAACTCGGGTGGGCCATCCAGCCGGAGTTTGCCCCCTTGCTCGCCGGACTCCCGGGCCTCGGTCGCACCTTCTCTTTCCAGCGCCGGGGTGGCCTGGGCGCCTGGCCGGCCCTGCGCCGCGAGCTGCGCGCCTGGGGACCGGACCTGGCCGTCGACGCGATGGGCAACTGGAAGAGCGCTATGGTCTCCCTAGCCAGCGGGGCCGCCACGCGGGCAGGGTTTCACCGCCGCGACTGGCGAGAGCCGAGTGCCGCGCTCGCGATGACCCGCCGTGCCAGCCCGGCACCCGGCCTCCACGCCGTCGAACGTGCCCTGCATCTCGCCCAGTTCGTGGCCCCGGCCCCCCAC
>CAYWNK010000352.1:0-5721 GCA_964459495.1 uncultured Planctomycetaceae bacterium | reverse complement strand
GATCTACACCAAGGACAAGGAGTACGTGGTCGAGGAGGCCCAGGACCCGCGCACGGGTCAGATGGCCACCGAGGTGATCATCGTCGACGAGTTCACGGGCCGGAAGATGAACGGGCGGCGCTGGTCCGATGGCCTGCACCAGGCCGTTGAGGTCAAGGAGGGACTGGTCCCCAAGCAGGAGACCCAGACCTTGGCCACGATCACCTTCCAGAACTACTTCCGCATGTTCGACAAGCTGTCGGGCATGACGGGCACCGCGCTCACGGAAGCCGGCGAGTTCCACAAGATCTACGACCTGGACGTGGTGAGCGTCCCGACCAACCTGCCGATCGCGCGCAAGGACCATCAGGACCTCGTCTACCGGACGGAGCGCGAGAAGTGGAACGCGATCTGCGACGAGCTCGAGGAGGTGCACGCCGCCGGGCAGCCCGCCCTAGTGGGTACGGCCTCGGTCGAAACCTCGGAGACGCTGCACCAGCTGCTGACCGAGCGCAAGCTGCCCCACGAGGTGCTGAACGCCAAGAATCACGAGCGCGAGGCGCACATCGTCGCCATGGCCGGCGAGAAGGGCGCGGTCACCGTCGCCACGAACATGGCCGGCCGGGGAACCGACATCAAGCTGGGCGGCAACTTCGAATACCGCCTGAAGCAGGCCCTCGACGCGGCCGGCCTCGTCGAGGGTGACGTCGACCACCTGGAGGAGATCGATCGCATTCGCGTCGAGATCAAGGCCAAGTGCGACGCAGACGAGGAAGAGGTGCTGGGCTTTGGCGGCCTGTACGTCATCGGAACCGAGCGGCACGAGGCGCGGCGCATCGACAACCAGCTGCGCGGCCGAACGGGCCGCCAGGGCAACGTGGGTGCGAGCCGCTTCTTCCTGTCCCTGGAGGACCCGCTGATGCGGATCTTCTACCGGGATTGGACGCGCAACATGATGGAGAAACTCGGCATGACCGAGGGCCAGGCCATCGAATCGAAGATGGTCAGCAACGCCATCGCCCGCGCCCAGAAGAAGGTCGAGGACCGCAACTTCGAGATTCGCAAGTCGCTCCTCGAGTACGACGAGGTGATGGACACCCAGCGCAAGACCATCTACGAGGTGCGGCAGGAGGTGCTCGAGGGCACTGGACTGAAGGAACGCATGTTGGGGATGGTCGAGGGCACGATCGAGCGGGCGGTGTCGGTGTACGCCGGCGACGCCGATGGCCTTCGGGACTGGTGCCAGAAGACCTTCGGCTTCGAGCTGGAGGCCAGCAGCGCTGAGGCCGCGATCGATCCCGAGGCCCCCGATATCAAGCCGTTCCTCGGGGCCGTTCGCGCGCGCTATGACGAGCGCGAGCAGGACATGGGCGACGAGCTGATGCGCCGGGTCGAGGCCTACCTGATGCTCAATGCCATCGATGGCAAGTGGAAGGATCATCTCAAGGCGATCGACGCGCTCAAGGCCGGTATCGGCCTGCGCGGCTACGGCCAGGAGGACCCGAAGACCGCGTACAAGAAGGAGGGCACCGAGCTCTTCCAGCAGCAGCTGCTGCCGGCGATTGAGAGCGAGGTGGCGAGCCTTGTCCTGCGGATCCAGGTGAACAAGCCGGAGCCGGCAGCTGCGGCAGGAGACGGAGATGGGGATTCCAGCGATGGCGAGCAGCCGTCCGCCGAATCCGGCGCGAAGCTCCAGCCCCACGGCATGGGGCCAGCCCGTGCGGTGGGTGCGGCAGGTGCGCCTGCGGATGGTCAAAAGCCCAAGCAGGTGCGCTTTGAAGATCTCACCCCCGAGCAGCAGGAGATGGTCAAGCGCAAGTACCAGCAGGAGATGGCGCGCCGCGCCATGCGCCCGCAGGTGACCGCGACCAATGCCTTCGACGCGATGCGCCAGCGCAAGGCCCAGGCCGAGGCCCAGAAGCGTGCCGCCGAGGCGCAGACGGCCGCCCAAGGGGGCGCTGGCGCTGGCGAAGGCGACGGAGCGCAGGCCCCGAGCGCCCCGAAAGCGGCTCCCAAAGCTCCGGCTCCCAAGGCCCCCAAGGCCCAGGATCCGGCCTTCAAGGGCGTGAATCGCAACGATGCCTGCCCCTGCGGGAGCGGGAAGAAGTTCAAGAAGTGCCACGGGGTTTGAGCCCCGAGCGATCGCTGGACGGGCCCCGCCAGGGGCCCGTACCCGACCCCCTCGTGCGCGATCCCAACGCCGGTTTCGGCTTCTGGATCCTGTACCTGGGCTACGACTTGATCTGGCTCGCGGTTATCGCGCTGCTGTCTCCGTGGTGGATCGTGCGCTGCCTGCGCAGCAAGGAGTTCCGGCGGATGGCCTGCGAGCGCCTCACCCTGCCGCGTCCTGCGCTGCCGGCGCCAGATCCCGCGCGCGGACGCATCCTTGTTCATGGGGTGTCGGTGGGGGAGGTGAAGGCCTCCCAGTCGATCGTTGCGGCCCTGCGCGAGGGCTACGACGTGGTGATTTCCGCCTCCACGAACACCGGGATGGAGGTGGCGAGGCAGCTCTACCCGGACCTGCCGGTCGTACGTTTCCCCCTGGACCTTTCGCCGGCGGTCACCCGCTTTCTCGGACGAGTGAGGCCCCGCTGGGTGGTGCTGATGGAGCTGGAGCTTTGGCCGAACTTCCTGCGGGCGGCCAACCGCACGGGGAGTCCGGTGGCCGTGGTGAGCGGGCGCATCACCGAGAGCAGCTTCTCCAACTACCGGCGCTTCAGCGCCACCGTGCCGCAGTTCAATCGGGTCACACTCTTCGCAGCCCAGGATGAGAGTTACGCCCGGCGCTTCGCGGACCTGGCGGGGTCCGGCGAGCGGGTGGTGATCACGGGCAACGTCAAGGTGGACGGTTTGCGGACGGGCCCCCCCCCGCGGGACGCGGCCTGGGAACAGCTGGTCTCCCTGGCAGGCCCCGGGCCGGGCCAAAACGTCCTGGTGGCGGGTAGCACGCACGAGCCGGAGGAGACGCTGGTGGTCCAGGCGTTTCGCCGTGCTGATCCCCAGGCGCGCATCGTCATCGTGCCCCGGCACCCACCCAGGGCTGCAGCGGTCGCCCAAGAGCTCAACCTTCTCGGCGACCCCGTCCAGCTCTGGACCGATCTGCGCTCGGGTGCGGAGGTCCCCGACCCCCGTCGACCCCTGCTCGTGGACACGATCGGCGAGCTGGAGCGTGTTTACGGCCTGGCCACCGCTGTGTTCGTGGGGGGCAGTCTGATTCCCCATGGGGGACAGAACATGCTGGAGCCCGCTGCCCAGGGCCTGCCGGTGCTGTACGGACCCCACATTGGCAACTTTACCCAGGAAGCCGCATTGCTCGAGGCTGCAGGCGCTGCCCAGCGGGTGGCGGACGCCGAGGACCTGGGCGAGCAGCTGTCCGGCTTGTTGAGCGAGCCCGGTCGCCTGGAGGCGATGGCGGCGGCGGGCATCGGTGCCGTCGACGGCCAACGGGGCGCTACCGCGCGCACCCTGGAGGCGATCCAGGCCCGTTTGCGTCTCGATTGAGGATCGTTAGGCCGGTCCGCAGCGGGAAGTCGGGCGCGCGATTTGGCCCGACTCGGAAAGCCACGTAGAATTGTTCGGCCTGGCTCCAGGCGGCCTAGGGGTTTCCCTGGCCGCTGCGGGCTCCTCCGCGCCAGAATCTGCCGTCTCCCGACACTCCACAAAGACTCTCCATCTCGACCATGGCTCGAACTCTCTTCACGTCCGAATCGGTCTCCATGGGCCACCCCGACAAGGTGGCCGATCAGGTCTCTGATGCGGTCCTCGACGCCTGCCTGGCCGACGATCCCAACAGCCGCGTTGCCTGCGAGACCATGGTCACCACCGGTCTCTGCGTGGTCGCTGGTGAAATCACCACCAACTCGATCGTCAACTACCAGGACATCGCCCGAGCGACCCTCGAGCGCATCGGCTACACCGACGACGCCTTCGGCATCAACGCGTCCACCTGCGCGGTCATGGTGACGCTGGACAAGCAGTCCCCCGATATCGCCCAGGGCGTGGACGACGACAAAGGCCTGCACGTTGAGCAAGGCGCCGGCGACCAGGGCCTCATGTTTGGCTACGCCTGCACCGAGACCGAGTCCCTGATGCCCTTCCCGATCCACTACTCGCACCGCCTGGTCGAGAAGATGGCGGAGATGCGCCAAAACGGTCAGATGGGCTGGCTGCGCCCCGACAGCAAGAGTCAGGTCACCGTCGAGTACGACGGCGAGAAGCCCGTCCGCGTGCACACCGTCGTCATCTCTACCCAGCACGACCCCGAGGTCAACGGCAAGAGCGAGGAAGCGGCAATCCTCGCCGAGATCAAGAAAGAGGTGATTGAGAAGATCATCAAGGCCGTCATCCCCGCCGAGTTCCTCGACGCGGACACGATCTATCACGTCAACCCGACCGGCAAGTTCGTCATCGGTGGACCCCACGGGGACTGCGGCCTGACCGGGCGCAAGATCATCGTCGACACCTATGGCGGCATGGGCCGTCACGGCGGCGGCGCGTTCTCGGGCAAGGACCCGTCCAAGGTGGACCGTTCGGCCGCCTACGCCTCCCGTTGGGTGGCCAAGAACGTGGTGGCCGCCGGCCTAGCCTCGCGCTGCGAGGTCCAGCTGTCCTACGCCATCGGAGTGGCCAAGCCCCTGTCCGTGCGCGTGGACACCTTTGGCACCGCCACAGCCTCCGAGGACGCGATCAACGCGGCCATCGACAAGGTCTTCGACCTGACCCCGGCCGGCATCATCGGCGCGCTGCAGCTCAAGCGTCCGATCTACAGCCATACCGCCTACCACGGCCACTTCGGCCGGAATGACTTCCCTTGGGAGGCCACGGACCGCGTAGCGGCCCTCAAGGAGGCCATGGGCGCGGGCGTCTGATCGCCCCCCCCTGACCCATGCCGAGATCCGGCGTCCACTCCGGCCCCTGGCCGGTGCGGACGCCGGATTTCGGCACACTTGGGCCCCCTGCGTGACTCTGCCGCCTTGGTGCGGTAGAACGACCGACCCGATTTGACCGCCCGCCACTTGCCCATGCTGCACCCGACACCCAACGTTCGCCGTTTGGCCCCCCTGCGGGCCGGCTTCACTCTGATTGAACTTCTGGCGGCGATGCTGATCCTGGGCATCTTGATGGCGTTTTTGCTCCCGCAGATCCCAGCAGCCCTCGACCGGGCCAACGTGACCGCCTGCAAGGCCAACCTGGGCAAGATCGGCCAGGGCTTTGTGGCGTATCGGGGTAAGTACAACCGCTACCCCAAGGGCGCCGGCGTGGAGTTTTTCGCGGCCCTGGTAGCCGACGAGGTCTGGGACGCGACAGATCAGGACTCCAAGAAGCTCACCTGTCCGGGGGTCGAGGACAACGTGCTGACGCCGTTCCTCGAGGACATCCCGCGCTCGGAGTGGTACATCGACAAGGCGCGCATCGGCCCCGACTGGTCGACTTACGCGGGGCGGAACATCAAGGAGTTCCCGATCCGCAGCGCGACTCAGAAGAACATCGGTAAGGAAGCCCTGGTGGCCGACGACAACGACCCCGAAGGCAACCACCGGACCTCGACCTGCGTGCTGTATGGCGACTACTCGGTGGGGACCATCGAGATCGTCGAGGAGCGCGACTTGGGCAACGCTGGTCCCGAGGATGACTTCGTGCGCGTGGGTCCCGACGCCTGGCGCGAAGACCTGCGCAAGCTCTCGATTTCCAAGTAGGGCAGTGGTGGGGGAGCGTGTGAGCTCCCCCCGCCCATTCCCATCC
>CAYWNK010000351.1:0-5746 GCA_964459495.1 uncultured Planctomycetaceae bacterium | reverse complement strand
GGCGCGACCCCCGTATCCGCGCCACGCTAGATAGGTCATCGTTGCAGTTCTCCCGTGCCGGCGGCGTTTCGCCAGCACGACCCGAGTTCCATGCGAGGTGGTCGGTTCCCCCCAACCGTTACGCCATACGCGAAGAGTTGCCTGAATGAGGATCGCCGGTACTGCCCTCCCTGTTTCCCTGCTGCTGCTCGCAGCCTGCGCCACCTCGCCCTCCCAGGAGCCGGCGAGTTCAAACCAAAGCGCGGCTGATGAAGGCCAGGACTCCCCGACCATCGACCCCAGCGTCCCTGTGGGCGCCAGCACCACTGCCGTTCAGGACGGCAGCCTGCAGGAGCAAGCCCAGGTTCTGAGCCTGCGCCAGCAGGCGAAGAAGATGCTGGTCGAAAACCACCTGGCCAACGCGCGCGCTTCCATGAGGGACGCGCGCCTCCAGGATGCCCTCGGCGAGGTGCAAAGCGCCCTGCGGGAGGACCCCGACAACCTGGATGCCCAGCGGCTCCATACGGAAATCTCGAGCCTGCTCGGCGATCCCAATGCGGGCCGCCTGAGCACCGCTCAGATGCTCGACGATCAGTTCGCCCTGAAAGTCCAGCAGCTCAAGGCCGAGACCGAGGAGTACGTCAACCGCGGCCAGCTCGCGCTCGACCGCAAGGACTACGACAAGGCCATCGCCGAGCTTTCGCTGGCGGTGAACTCCGTGCGTGTCTCCCCCTACCAGCTCGACTGGGACGGCATGGACGACACGGCGACCGCCCTGCTCGACCAGGCCAAGGCCGAACGCAAGGCCGCCCTCGACGCCGACCTGCGTTCTGCCCAGGAGGCCTCCCTGGCCGCACTGCGCCGTGCCGAGCAGGACGAGAAAGCGCGGGAGATGGCGATCACGGTCAACATGAAGGAGCAGGCCATCATGGCCTTCAACTCAGGCGACTACGACACCGCCCTCGAGTTCGCTGACCAGGCGCTCGTGCGGACGCCCAAGGACACCGAAGCCATCGAGATCCGGGACGCGTCCTTCCGCGCTGGCCGCGAGTCGGTCAACCGCAACTACATTCGAGAGAAGCGCGAGCAGTTCGCCCGCTGGCAGGAGCACCTGCGCGAGCTCGAGATCCCGTGGAGCAACGTCCTCACCTTGCCCGAGCGGGAAAGGTGGCAGGAGCTCACCGCCGAACGCTCCAACCGCCGCGGCCTCGACCTATCCCAGAAGGTTTCCCCCAGCGAGCAGGCCCTGCGTGGCCAGCTGGCCAGCACGGGCGTCGTCCTCCCCAACATCGAGGAGGAGGAGAGCCTGGAGACGGTGATCAACATCATCCGCGACTTCACGGGCCTGCCCCTCGTGGTGGACCCGGCCGCGGAAGAGGCGGTCACCGCCGAAGGCCGCGCCTTCAACATCAACTTCCCCAACGAGATCAGCGCCCTCCAGGCCCTGGATTTCATCACCAAGGAAGCCGGTGAGGAGGTCACCTGGACCGTGCGTCACGACGCTGTCCTGGTCACCACCAAGGAAAAGGCGCGCGGCAAGCCGATCGTCTACAACCACGTCGTCCAGGACCTCATCATGGCCCTGACCGACTTCACCGGTCCCCGCATCGACCGCCTGCGCCTCCTCGAGGAGCTTGAGGACGACGACGGCGGCGGCCCCTTCGGCGGCACGCTCGAGGCCCAGCGCCTCATCGAGCTGGACGACCTGGTCACCCTGATTCAGGAGAACGTCGGCGTCGGCAGCTGGGACGAGGACGGGGTTTCGATCGAGCCCGCCGAGGGCTCCATCGTGATCACCCACGCCCCCGAGATTCAGCTGAAGGTGCGTGAGTTCCTCGAGGACCTGCGCCGCTTCAACAGCTCGCTGGTCACCATCGAGTCGAAGTTCATGACCGTGGGCGACAACTGGATCCAGGAGGTCGGCGTCGACCTTCGCGGTCTGGACAACGCCCAGCTCACCGACGTCACCAACGGACTCGAGGACCAGGCTTCCCTGGGTCTCGACAACGGTGGTGCGGGCTCCGCCGGCCAGAACGCGGCCGGCCCCCCGAGCGCTGGCTTCTTCTTCGACGACGGCGCCGACGGCCAGTTCGCCGGTACGACCCAGAACTTCTTCACCAATGCCCTGGGCGATGCTCTCTCCACCATCGGTGGCCTGAGCTTCCAGCTGACCCTCTTCGACGACGCCGAGGTCTCCGCGATCCTGCGCGCCGTCGAGAAGTCCAGCCGCTTCGAGCTCGTCAACAGCCAGACCCTCTCCGTGCACAACACGCAGCGGGCCTACGTGACGGTCATCAACCAGCAGGCCTACATCCAGGACTTCGACGTGGAGGTCGCCCAGTTCCAAGCTGTGGCCGACCCGGCGATCAACGTTCTGCACGAAGGCGTGGTCCTGGACGTGCGTCCGACCATCAGCCACAACCGCCAGTACCTCACCCTCGAGATCCAGCCCACCGTGGCCCAGATCGTCGGGCTGCGCACCTTCTCGACCACCCTCGGCGGCAACACGTCGCCGGTGGACTTCCAGCTCCCCGAGCTTGAAGTGCAGAGCGTGAACACCTCGGCGGTTCTGCCCGATGGCGGCTCGATCCTGCTGGGCGGCCTTTCGAGCATCCGCAACATCGAGCGCCGGGCGGAAGTCCCGTGGCTTGCCCGCGTGCCTGTGCTGGGCTTCCTGTTCAAGCAGGAAGGCTACAGCGATGAGCGGGAAAGCCTCATGATCCTGATCACGGCGTCGATCCGCGACGTCCGTGACGAAGTCCGCACCAAGCTAGAGCGTCAGTACTAGCGCAGCGGCAACGAACAAGGCCCCCCGGCAAGCGACGCTTGCCGGGGGGCCTTTTTCGTTGCCGCTACGCTAGTCGGGGAGCTTCGGACTTGGTGCAGGCTTCGCCTCGGGCGCCGCGATCGACGCCGCGATCAAGATCCGTCGCGATAGGGTTCCAGGGCTGACGCCCTGGAGAGCAGGACAGCTCGAACTCGAAGGAGGACCGAGGGGGACGAGCGCCTTGCGTGGCGGTTCGCTTGGGGAGCGAACGCAGCCTAGAGGCAGGAACGAAGCCACGGCCTGCGGCCAGCACCCCCTGGAGCCTTGCCCTCGGCCCGGGCCCCATGCCGGCAGCGCTGGTCTCTTGGCCCGCCTCCCCTAGCGCGTTTGCCCCTTGGGCCCTACGGGGGACCTCGGACTGTTCCCTGGGGTTTCCACTCCGGTCTTGGGGGTCTTGGTGGGCCTCTGGGGAGTGGGCGGTTAGACTTCGGGGTATGGCGACCTTGCGGGCGGTCTTGTTCGACTTGGATGACACGCTTTTCTCAACGCGAGACTTCGCGAAGAAAGCGCGGCACAACGCGGTGATGGCCATGCTTGAGGCTGGGCTGCGTTCCACGCCTGAGGTGGTGCATGCGGAACTGGATGAGGTCATCCGCGAGTTCAGCAGCAACTACGGCAGCCACTTCGACAAGCTCCTGATGCGCCTCCCCTTAGGCGATCAGGCCGGCACCAACCCCGCCGTCATCGTCGCAGCCGGTGTCGTTGCCTACCACGACACCAAATTCCAAGGGCTCGCCCCCTTCCCCGACGTCAAGCCCTTCCTCCAGGCGCTCTCCGGCGCCGGGCTCGTCACGGGCTGCATCACCCACGGTTGGACCATGAAGCAGGCCGAGAAGCTGATCCGCTTGGGGCTCGTCCCCCTGCTCGACAGCCAGGCCATCTTCATCTCCGACCAGGTCGGGATCTCCAAGCCCAACCCCAAGCTGTACTCCACCGCCCTGCGCAAGCTCGGACTGGAGCCAGCCGAGGTCATGTACGTCGGCGACAACCTCGCCCACGACATCGCCCCCCCCCAGACGCTTGGCATTCATACCACCTGGATCCACCGCTCCGCCAAGCCCGGCCAGGACATGGCCATCCACGCCGACCACTCCGTCGCCGACTTTCGCGAGCTTGCTGCCATCCTCAGGGAGACCTATGGAGTCCCCTTGGCAGCCTTCTGATAAGCTCTGTCGCCAAAACGCCGTTTCCATGACCCCCCCATGGCCTACACGAACGCGATGACCTTCCTAGCCCACCTGGGCCCCGATGCGGGCGCCCATCACGGTTCTATCCACCTGCTCTGGATCGTGGTTGCGGCGCTCGCCGCAGTAGCCCTCGGATTCCTGCTGCGCCGCTCCGATAGCCACCGCGCCTAGGTCCATAGGGCCACCTCGCTTTCCAATCCCCACCCTCCTTTTGACCATGACCCACACCCTCCCCGACCTGCCGTTTTCCGCCGATGCCCTGAGCCCCTGGTGCAGTGCGGAGACCTTTTCCTACCATCACGGCAAGCACCACGCCGCTTACGTCAAGAACCTCAACGGCTTGATCGAAGGCACCGACCACGCCTCGAAGTCCCTCGAGGACATCATCAAGAGTTCCGACGGCGGGCTCTTCAACAACGCGGCCCAGCACTTCAACCACAGCTTCTTCTGGAAGTGCCTGCGCCCCGCCGGCGGCGCCGGCCCCAGCGGCGCCCTCGCCAGCGCCATCGACGCGAGTTTCGGCTCCCTTGAGAAGTTCCAGGCCGACTTCGCGGCCAAGGCCAAGACCCTCTTCGGCAGCGGCTGGGCCTTCCTCGTGAAGAAGTCCGACGGCAAGCTGGCCATCGAGCAGTACCCCAACGCTGGCTGCCCCATCGCTAGCGGCGACACGCCCCTGCTCACCCTCGATGTTTGGGAGCACGCCTACTACGTCGATCACCGCAACGCCCGACCGGCCTTCGTCGACGGCTTCTGGGCCCACTGCAACTGGGACTTCGTCGCCTCCAACTTCGGAGCCTAGGTCCCAGCAGAGCCCGGGAGGGCTGCTCCCAGCTCAGCAAGACCTCAGCGGGGCGCGCGACCAACTCGGTCGCGCGCCCCGCTGACGTTCTGCTGTGTTTCCGATTCGCCGGCCATCCAGCCCGGCGTACGCGACCCTACTCCGGCGCGAAGCGCTGGAGCTTGCGCTGCAGCGAACGCCGGTGGATACCGAGCCGCCTTGCGGCCTCTGAGATATTGCCGCCGGTATCGGAGAGCACGCGCTGGATGTGCTCCCACTCTGTGCGCGCCAGCGTCGGGGCCTGGTAGCCCTCGGTGGCCTCCCCAGGGTCCCCACGGCGCCCCTTCTGAAAGGCCGCGATCAGGTCATCTGCGTCCGCGGGCTTGGGCACGAAGTTGACGGCACCCAGCTGGATCGCGTCGACCGCGTTGGAAATACTGCCGTAGCCAGACAGCACCAAGATGCGTGTCGCCGGATCGATCTCCATCAGGCTCCGCACCAGATCGAGCCCGCTCTTGCCCGGCATGCGCAGGTCGACGATCGCGTAGTTGGGCGCCGTGACCTTGGCCAGAGCCACCGCCTCCTCGTAGCGGCCAGCCGTGCGCACCTGAAAGCCGCGCTCTCTCAGGGCCTGAGCAAGTCGTTCGCGAAGGACGACATCGTCGTCCACGAGCAGTAGGTCTCCGGGCGGAACTCCCGGCGCCGGCTCACCGAATGGTTGGTCGTTCATCGCACCTACAAAATAGACCGCCGGGCGCCACTTGGGAGCCAAGAAGTGGCGCCGGAAAGCAGTCCCCGATCGAGCCTGGGACTCCCTATGCGACCGGAGGCCGCAGGGGCAGTGATAGGCGGGCCACAGTGCCCACCCCCAGTGTCGACTCCAGCACCACTCCACCGCCCAAACGCTCCGCCACGCTGCGGGCCAGGAACAGGCCAAGCCCCATGCCCTTGCCGGGCTCTTTCGTGGTGAAGAAG
>CAYWNK010000350.1:0-5766 GCA_964459495.1 uncultured Planctomycetaceae bacterium | reverse complement strand
GTCGGGTTTGGGTCGTTCGATGACACGGGACGGTTTCGGGGGGTGCGAGTGCGGGAGGAGTGAGTGCGGGGATCCAACAAACACAAACACGCGCGCCATTCTCCGGGAGGGAGAACAGCGCGCAGGGGACAGGTCCACTCAACTCAGCAAATTGCGCGACTGGTAGGTGTAGTTGGTGTCCGGGAAGATGCGCTTGGCGGGGACGCCCATGCGTTGTGCCATGATCTCACCTTGCACATCTCGAATGTCGACGGTCACCGCTTGATCCCCGTCATTCGGCGGATCCAAGCTAGCGTCGTTCAAGCCGTCCCAAAGGTTCGGATCGGTGTAGACCTGAGGGATACGCACTTCGTTGCCGACGACCATTGCGACTCCGCCCCGGCCGTGATCCGTTCCCCGGCCGCCGTTCTCCTTCAAGGTCCGACCAAATTCGGTGTAGACCAGGACGACCACGCGCTTGCCCGTGAGGTTGGTGTCCACATCTTCCTGGAAGCCCGTAAGTCCGTGAGCTAGGTCTTCCATCAAGTCGTGAAGAGTTCCGTCAAAGACCCCCTGCTCCTCGTGGGAGTCCCAGCGCTTGCCATCGATGTTGTCGTAATCGATGCTGATCACCTCAATGTCCGCATCATCGCGAATCACCTGGAAGGCCCTCCAGAGGTGGTCACCGAGCGTGGAAACCGGATACCGACCAGGTACAGGATCGCCCCAGTTGACACTCATCAACTTGCTGATCGAACTGAGGTCGTTGGTCAGTGTGCCCTGAACCGAGTTGGTCGAGGCAGCGTAGATGCTCTCCAGGGCTGTACCCGTACCAAGTCCAATGGGCAGCATGAAGGTTTCCGGTTCCTGCGTAGGAATCACCCCACCGCCGCCGCTGTAGGACTGGATTGCAAAGCGGTTGAGGCCGAGAGCTCGTAGGGAGCCATCACCTCGTGGGGGCGCCTTCATGAGGTACCGACCGATCCACCCGGTCCCGAGTTTGGGGGCCGACAGCGCAGTCTCGCCGATCTCGGTGTTGGCCTGCTGCGCAAAGTGCGAACGGGTCGGGTCGACAGACCCGGCACCATGGACGAAAGCCAGCTGGCCGTTGTCGTACAGGGTCTTCATCGGGGCAAAGGCCGGGGCCAAGTCGAAGCCTGTGCGGATCATCGCCCCAGAGAGGCCGTCTTGCTGCATGGGCTCGATATTCGTGCCGTTCCTGCCGCTCGGTGCACTGGCGTCACCCTCCGCATATACACGGGTTTCGTCGCGCCTTGTCTGGTAGTTGGGCTCGTCCACGGGCGCGCACAGGGTGAGTCCATCAGCGCCACCGCGTAGGTAGAGCTGCACCAAGACCGTGGGGGCTCCACCACCGGGATTGGCTGTGGAGGTCTGGCTCAGTGCAGTCGCTGCGGCCGCGGCGACTCCGGCTTTGGCCAGGTTGGACATGCCGGGCTCTGCGCCCGGAGTCTGCTGTTGATTGTCGTTGGATTGATTCATGGCAGATTCCTCCTGCACTAGCAGAGGTATTGGTAGCCCGGGCTGACCAGGGTGTAGAACAGCGCCCAACGACGCAGGTAAGAGAGATATCCCGGCTGGGTCGGGAGCACGTGATTCGGAATGGTCGAGAGGGCGTTGTTGACCGCGGTGACTTCGCTGCTTTCCAAGCATCCGCCCGTCAGCCACTGGTTTGCTTTCTCGGCCAAGGTGCCCGTTGCCGGACTGGCGAAGACCGTGTCGAGGTAGGCGTCATCGATGCGCAGTCCGTTGTCTTCGGCGCCGAGGAGCGCCGCTTCAGCCGTTCCGCCGAAGATCGAATCAAAGTAGAACTGGATCGTCGGCAGCATCGTCGACGTCCACTTCTCGTTCTCGGGCTGGTACCCGTTCGGGGCTGGCCAGAAGCCTCCAACCTGCCCCATGACCAACTGTTGACCGATCCAACGATGGGGTTTTGGGCTGGAGTAGTCGACCGTGGTTTGCAGGGCGCGCTGAAAAGCCAGCGTCTTGTTGACCGGTCTGCGGACCTTGTTCTCCTTGGTTCCGGGAGGGCAGATCTCGTCGAAGAAGGCAGGGTTGAACAGCTCACGAATGGTGGCCTTGATATCCCCTGAAGTGGAATAGAACGCCAAAGCCGTGCGGAACCACACGTTGCGAAACCGCTGGGGATCGTCGTACTCGTCACCGATGAACCACTGCACGAGACGCTGCGAAATGTGAAGCGCGCACAGCGGATGGGTCGCCAAGTCGTAGATCAGCGACTCCCCCTCCATCTGCCCCGTAGGCTGGGGGAAGTTGTAGCACTTGTCCCCGAAGGTCGGCAGACCCCCGGTCATGCTCACCAGCTTGTCGCACTGGCTGGGTGGCGAGTTGGGGTCCTGGTAGTAGTGCTCACCGTCGAGGTACTCGAAGTCTCCAATGTTGACGGTCAGGGTCCCCGATTCCGGCGCTCCCCAACTGTCAATACTCCAGCCGGTCAGAATCCTCGAGAACGCCAGGATGTCGCTCTCCTTGAAGGTGCTGAGAAGGGGCAGCCCATAGTCCGGCAGCTCAACATCGTTCACGCCGACCGTATGAAGCTCGGCGAGCTCGCGCGCGTAGTTCTCGTTCGGATCATCGGCGCTCGAATTCGGCTGTCCCAAGTACAGCATCATCGATCCGCCCTGTGCGCTGAACTTCACCAGGTTGGCGTAGTTGCCGAGTGCGTTGGAGTAGATGACGTCGCGCACGAATGGGAGCCAAAAGCCGTGGCTGGCCGGCGCAGCCAGTAGAGTGTTGTGGACGTTCTGCAGGAAGTCCGTCATTACCCAGCGCAATTGGTGCTGCCCATACTGGCCGCCCATTTGCAGCGTTAGTGGGGCATGGACCTTCATCGGCCCCCCGTCAGGCATGGGGTAGCTGAAGGGGTTGTTCGGGCTCGTGGGGATATCATGCGGGTACACCTGATCGAAGAAGCACCCGAAGACATCGAGGCTCCAGGGGTGGATCACCTCCTGGAGCGCAAGCTTGTCCGGTCCATCCGGTCCGCTCAGCAGCGGAAGGCCGGACACAAAGAGCTGGGAGTCATCGATGGGGTCGGTGCCTGGCATTTGAAGCTGCCAGTCCAGAAATCCCTGGTAGCCGCGCGCCTGAATCTCTGCCACCATCTCCTCGGATCTGCCGAAGGTAATGCGATCTAGCAGGAACTGTTCCTGGGTCGTCAGGGACGATCGGGCACTGGCGATCGAGCTGGTAGCGCTAGCGGCCATAGCGGCTGCGGCTCCACCGGACGTGCTCTTGAGGAAGTTCCGACGGGACAGCGAGAACTCGCTGTCGGGCTCGTCGGGTTGCGAGCTTTGGTTTTCGGTCATTGGATCACTCGTGATGGGTGGGAAAGGAGCCCGCGAATCTGGCTCCATCGCCCATTGCGTCGCTGCCGCTCTTCGGGGTTTCAGGTTTCCTGCATTCCACGGCCCGTCGCTTGTCCGTCGCTTGCTCGCCTGGTACCGCCCACCCGGCTCCATCCGGAAGCCGTCCAAGCAATGGCGCTTTGCTCCAGCGGAGGCCTCCCGCCCGCTTCTTGGATTGGAACTCCAAGCTGATGGGTCGGTGTGCGTTGGGGAGTAGATCTACGCTAGGAGCTCAGCGGAATCGCTGAACGCGAGCGTCCGAGAGGTCGTGACCCCCCGTCGGCACTTCCCGGTCGATCAGACCGCCTTGAAGATCCTCTACGCGGCGGTGAATACCGCGCGAGCCCGCCGGACCCCACCGCGCCATCGATGGAACGAGCTCATCTAGCGTCTGCCAGCTACTTCGAGGACCGGAGTTCCATCACCACTAGCTATGGCCCGTAACGCAGTTACACCGGTCGACGGACAATCCCAAGGAATCCCGCCGCCCGTTCGCCCCTCTCACCCAAACCGCCGCCGAAATTCCGCCACCGCAGGAAGCAAATGCGTCCATCCCGACGCATCCGCGCGTAGTGGATCGAGTTCAATATTTGGCCCAGCGAAGCCCTGCGGAATCTGGGTGTGCAGCTGCGGTGGGTCCTCGGTGGTATCCAGGTAGTGGTACTCGATGCCGGGAACGAAGGCCTCCTCGGGCAGGTTTGCATCGAGGGTCCGCACGCCGAAAGTCGAGAGTTCCGTGGTCAAGGCCTGGGGCGGATTCATCCAGGCGTAGGTATGCGCGGCGATGAATTGGAACTGGACCTGGCCATTGTTGGAGAGGAAGCGGTGCTTGGCGACATCGCCGCCATACAGCCTGCTGCGCGAGCGAACAACATCGATGGGGCCGCCATCGAAGTCGGGCTCGAAGCCGCGGGCGAAGACCAGGGAGGTCGGGTCGTTTTTGCGCTTGAAGCGTCCGATCGGTCGATGGCCGTGAATCGCGAATTTCTCGGCTGCCCGCGCGCGGGGGCCCGCGAAGTCTGCGAAAGGTCGGATGCGGTTGCCCCTACCGCGACGTAGGACCAGGGGGACAGCATCGTCATCCCGCTTCGCCTTCGGACCCGTGCGGCTGATCTGGTCCAGGGCGTTCTGCATCTCGTAGGGCAGATTGGCGGTCTCCTCAGCGCTGCACAGATACTCCTCCCCGTCGATTGGGACCCAACGCACGTCGCCCTTGCCGATCCAATCCTCATTTCCCTCGCGTACGAAGTGGGTGGCCACGCGCCAGATCAACGACGAATCCTTGTAGAAGATCCGCGGATAGAAAGCCTTGGCCGCACGGCCTCGCGCGCCCCGCAGGCCTACGAAAGCCACGAAGAAGTTCAGGTGATCGTCGAAGCGATAGCTCGAGAGGTAGATCTCGGCGCCGAACAGCTCCAGTCGGGCACGGACACCATAGGGGGCGCGAAGCAGCGCCTCAGGGTCGGCGGCGGCCTCCCCGGCGGGGCGCAGGGTGGCTCCAGCCGCGATGCGGGCGCGCAGCTCAGAGCTGATCGCCCGCGGGCTGCGGGGATCGGGCTCGATGCTTTGGAGAACTGCGGTTTCCATGCCTAGCGCCGCTCCTTCCAGGTGCCCTGGAGCGCGCCGAGCTGCTCGGCGGATCGCGGGCCGGCATAGAGGACGGTGCGCCAGCGATAGGTGATGGATTCGCCCGCGGGGAGTGTCCGCGATCCGTCGGCCTTGGAGTCCTTGCCCAGGAAGCCGCGTTGGCTAAAGGGGTTGGCGGCCGCCAGGCCATAGGTCCGCGCGTGCCAACGCGTCAGACCCCCAGGGTTGTCCGGATGCGCCATGCACGCCACGCCCAGGAGCTGGCCCTCAACCTCGGACTCGTAGGCGATCCAGCGGGCCTCCTGGCCCCAGGCCTTGCCACCTACGGCCCCGGAGTCGTTGCGCAGGCTCGCCCCGTGGTCGGGGCACAGCTCGCGGCGGAGGCGGAGGGCAAAGGTGCCTTCTTTGGTGTCGCCGAAGACCACGGCGCGCTCCGCGGGGGCCCGGAATACGTGGGTGCGATCCACCAGACGCTCCGTGTCCGAGCCGTGGAAGCGCAGGGTGCGGCTCTCGGCAAGGACCAACTGCCCGTCCGGACCGGTCCAGGCGAGTTCGGCCCGAAGCACCGTCGATCCGTCTTCTCGATCTTCCCGGTGGCTCGACCGGCAGACGATGCGCGCCTTGGGGTCGTGCCAGAAGTCCACGCCGTTCACGTCCCCGTGGGCGGTCCAGAACGACACGTGGTGGGGGTGGTCGGCGGGCTTGCCGTCCTCCTCTGGGGCTGGCACCGCGCGCGTGACCGGGATGCCGCCGGGGCCGAGCAGGGGCGCGAAGCTCGGGATCCTGCCGTCCAGGCGCCAGGTGCCGACCGGTC
>CAYWNK010000349.1:0-5784 GCA_964459495.1 uncultured Planctomycetaceae bacterium | reverse complement strand
CACGCCTTGCAAGGGGCTAGCCGCCGAAGTCGTCCAGCCGGATGTTCTCCGGCTCCACGCCCAGGTCGTCGAGCATCTTGAGGACCGCTGCGTTCATCATCGGCGGCCCGCAGAGGTAGTACTCACATTCCTCCGGAGCGGAATGCTTGGAGAGGTAGTTCTCAAGCACGACCTGGTGGATGAAGCCGGTGTAACCGGTCCAGTTGTCCTCGGGGAGCGCGTCGGACAGGGCGACGTGCCACTCGAAGTTGTCGTTGTTCTCGGCCATCTCGTCGAAGTCCTCGACGTAGAACATTTCGCGGGCCGATCGTGCGCCGTACCAGAACGAGAGCTTGCGGTCGGTCTTGTCGGTCTTGATCAGCCGCATGATGTGGCTGCGCAGGGGCGCCATACCGGCGCCACCCCCGATGAAGATCATTTCGCGCTGGGTCTCCTGGATGTGGAATTCACCGAAGGGGCCAGACACGATCACCTTGTCGCCGGGCTTGCACCCGAAAATGTAGCTGGAACCCTTGCCGGGCGGCAGCTCCGGCTGACGCGGCGGGGGCGAGGCCACGCGCACGTTCAGCATCACGATGTCGTCGCCCTCAGCCGGGTAGTTGGCCATCGAGTACGCGCGCTCGATCGTCTCGTCGTTCGTGGCGTGGAACTGCCAGAGGTTGAAGTGATCCCAGTCGCCGCGGTACTGCTCCTCGATGTCGAAGTCCTTGTAGTCGAGCTCGTACGCGGGGATCTCGATCTGGATGTAGTCGCCCGACACAAAGTCGATCTTCTTGCCCTTGGGCAGGCGAACCTTGAACTCCTTGATGAAGGTGGCGACGTTGTCGTTGCTGACGACCTCGCACTCCCACTTTTGAACGGAGAAGACCGAGTCGGGGACGCGGATCTCCATGTCCTGCTTCACCTTGACCTGGCAGGACAGACGGCAGCCGTCCTTGGCCATGCCCCGGGAGATATGTCCCTCCTCGGTGGGGAGCAGGGTGCCCCCGCCGGAGTCGATCTTCACCATGCACTGCGCGCAGGTGCCGCCGCCGCCGCAGGCGGAGGGGATGAAGATCTTGCGGTCGGCGAGGGTCGAGAGCAGCGTACTGCCCGCGGCCGCCTCCACGGGGTTGGCCTCGTCGCCGTTGATGACGATCTTGACCTTGCCGCTCGAGACCAGGCTGTTCTTCGCGATCAGCAGAACGATGACGAGGGCGGTCACCACGAAGGTGAACATGCCGACGCCGATAAGGATGGTGTCCATGAATCTAGGTGCCTAGAGCTGGATGCCGCCGAAGATGCTGAAAGCCATGGCCATCAGTCCGGTGGTGATGAAGGTGATGCCAAGGCCCCGCAGGGGAGCCGGCACGGACGAGTACTTCAGCTTCTCGCGGATCGCGGCCAGGGCCACGATGGCCAGCCAGAAGCCGACGCCGGAGCCGATGCCGAACACGGTCGACTCGGCCAGGCCGTAGTCGCGCTGCACCATGAAGAGCGACGAGCCCAGGATGGCGCAGTTCACCGCAATCAGCGGCAGGAACACGCCGAGGGACGCGTAGAGGGCGGGAGTGAACTTGTCCGTCGCCATCTCGACCACCTGCACTGTTGCCGCGATGGTTGCGATGTAGGCGATGAAGCCGAGGAAGGACAGGTCGTACTGGGCAGCCTTCTCTTCACCGATCAACCACGAGAGCGCGCCCTCGCGCAGCATGTAGTTGTAGATCAGGTTGTTGAGGGGGGTCGTGATCGCCAGCACGAACACCACCGCGAGGCCGAGGCCCATGGCGGTTTCGACTTTCTTGGACACTGCCAGGAAGGAACACATGCCCAGGAAGAAGACCAGGGCCATATTCTCGATGAAGACGGCCTTCAGGCCAATGTTGAACAGGTCCATGGGATCAGTCCGCCTCCTGTAGTTCGGGCGTCAGGGCCCGTTGGATCCAGATGAAGATGGCAATCAGGAAGAAGGCGCCCGGGGAGAGCACCATGAGCACGTTGGGGTAGTACCAGCCACCCTCGGTCACCTTCTCGAAGACCTGCATGCCGAGCAGTTGTCCAGCTCCGAAGAGCTCTCGGAATGCGCCGACGGTGACCAGAATGAGGGAGTAGCCCATCGCGTTGGCAAATCCGTCGAGGGCCGCCTTGCCGGGGGGATTGCCCATGGCGAAGGCCTCGGCCCGTCCCATCACGATGCAGTTGGTGATGATCAGCCCGACGAATACGCTCAGCTGGCGTGACACGTCGAACAGGTAGGCCTGCATCACCTGGTCCGCGATGATCACCAGCGACGCGATGATCACCAGCTGGGTGATGATGCGAATGCTGCCGGGGATCTTGTTGCGCAGCAGCGAGATGATGGTGTTGGAGCTGACCAGTACGGCGGTCAGGGCCCCGCTCATCACGAGCGCGGTCTCCAGCTTGGTCGTCACCGCCAGCGCCGAGCAGATGCCGAGCACCTGCAGGGTGATGGGGTTCTTCAGCAGCAGCGGGTCGACGAGGACCTGTTTTGTTTCCTTGTCCATGGGTGCTTAGCGCTTCGTCGCCAGGTAAGGGCCGTAGCCGACATCGGAGAGCCAGAGCTGAACCATGTTCCCGACGCCGCGGCTCGTGATGGTGGCGCCGGAGATGCCGTCCACCTGCGTATCGGGGTTGGTGGCCATGCCGGACTTGACCACCTCGACCTGGGGAACGCCGTTCTCATCGAGGGCGACCTTGCCGGGCCACTGGGCTTTCCAGGCCGGGTTGTCCACCTCGCCACCGAGGCCCGGTGTTTCCAGGTGTTCGTAGAACGTGATGCCCTGGACGGTCTTGCCGTCCGGGGTCAGCGCCAGGAAGCCATAGAGGGTCGACCAGAGACCGTCGCCATGGATCGGAAGCACGATTCCCTCGTGACCGGGCACGTTGACCTCGTAGGCCAGCAGCTTGTTCGATAGGCGCTTGACCTGGGTGCCGCTGTGCTCCGCGGGTGTTTCCTCGGAAGACTCGTCTCGCTTGGCGAGCCGAATCGGATCCACGGTGGTGGGGTCGTCGTTCAGGAGCTCGCCGGTCTGGCGATCGATCACGACCTCCTTGATGTTGGCAAAGGCCGCTTCGACCTCCTCGGGGGAGGCCACCTCGCCCGCGGCCAACACCCCCGAGGCGAGCAGAACGTTCTGCTGCTTGAAGAGCTGGCGGTTGCTTGCTTGCATCGGCCGCAGGGCGACCGCCGCCGACGACACACCGAGCGCTGCCACCAGGCAGAGCGCGATCGCGAAGAACACGATGTAGCGGTTACTGAACTCCAAGGCGGGCCTCCCGTCGGCGGATGTTGGCTTTGGTCACGTAGTAGTCGATCACCGGGGCGAAGACGTTCATGAAGATGATCGCCAGCATGATCCCCTCGGGGTAGGCGGGGTTGAGCACCCGCACGATCACGGTCAGGGCTCCGATCAGGAAGCCGTAGATCCAGCGCCCCGTGTCGGTCTGGGCGGCGGACACCGGGTCGGTGGCCATGAAGACGGCGCCGAAGGCGAAGCCGCCGGCGACGATCTGCCAGTGGGGGGCCACGGCCATGTAGTGGTCGGGGCTCGGCGCGAGAACGTTCATCAGCAGGGTGGTGACCACCAGGCCGATCAGGCACGAGAGCATCACCCGCCAGGAACCGACCTTACTGAAGACCAGGTAGCCGGCTCCGGCCAGGCAGAGCAGGGTCGAGGTTTCTCCGATGCACCCGGGGACCAGCCCGATGAAGGACTCGAACCAGCTGTACGAGGTGTCACCGCTGGTGAAGAACTGCGACAGGATCGTGGCGCCCGAGTAGCCGTCGGCCCAGTTCTCCGTGCCGGTCACCCAGGTGCGATCGCCGCTGATCTGGGCCGGGTAGGCCATGTAGAGGAAAAGGCGGCCGGTGAGCGCGGGGTTCAGCACGTTCATGCCCGTGCCCCCGAAGACCTCCTTGCCGATCACGACCCCGAAGGCGATGCCTAAGGCCACCTGCCAGAGAGGAATGGACGCCGGCAGGATGAGGGGGAAGAGCATCGAGGTCACGAGGAAGCCCTCGTTGATCTCGTGCTTGCGCACTATGGCGAACACGCCCTCGAGCAGGCCGCCCACAATCACCGTCACCGCGTAGATCGGGATGAAGTAGGACAGGCCGATGAACAGTGCGTTGAAAACGTTGACGTCACGGATCCCCAGGGAGGGATTCGCCGCGTGCAGTTCCTGGTAGCCCGTGTTGTAGGCACCGAAAAGCACGCACGGCGTCAGCGCGATCACGACCGCGATCATCGTGCGCTTGAGATCGATGGAGTCGCGGACATGGGGGCCGGATTTCGTGCGCTCCCCCGGTGTGAACAGGAAGCTGTCCGCAGCTTCGTACAAGGGATAGAGCCGGCTGAGCTTGCCGCCCTCGTGGAAGAGGGGAGCGGCCTTGTCGAGCTGCTTGCGAAGGAGTTTCATGGCTAGCCTTCCTTCTCGATACGAGTGAGCATGGTGCGCAGCATGTCGGTGAGGGGCTGCTTGGAGGGATCCACGTATTGGCACAGGGCCAGGTCCTCTTCGCCGAGCTCGAGCACGCCGAGTTTCTCGGCGGTCTCAAGGTCGTGGCTTGCGAGGGCCTTGATCAACTGGGTGGGCAGGATGTCCATGGGCATCACCCGCTCGTACATCCCGATCGGGACGATGGCGCGCAGGCTGCCGTTGGCGTCCGCGTCGAACTGAAAGCGCGAGCGGATGAACTTGTCGAAGGCGGTGTTGGACGCGGTGTGGCGACCGTTCAGGGGCAAGGCCCAGGTCAGCAGTTCACGGTGCGTGCGGCCCTCGATGACCGAAACCTGGTGGTGGTAGCGGCCGAGGAAGCCCTGGGGGGAGCCGATGGCGTGCTCGCGCCCTTCCAGGACGGAGCCGGCGATCACTCTGGGTTCGGCCGCCTCGAATTCGCCCTTGAGTAGGCTGGCCAAGTCGGCGCCCTGGCGCGTGCGCACCAGCTTGGGCTCGCGGACGACCGGACCGACGATGGCCACGACGCGCTCGGTCGAGTACTTGCCGTGCAGGAACAGGTGACCGATGTCGACCACCTCCTGATAGCCCACGTACCACGTGGAGCTGCCGGCGCCAACCGGCGCCAGCTTGTGGATCATGAAGCCCACCGTCCCCGAGGGGTGCGGGCCGCCGAAGGACTGGGTCTGGACGCCGGCCGGAGCCAGGTGGGTCCAATCCTCACCCTTGGCGTGGCATAGCCAGGTGGGGGCCCCGGCGACCTTGGCCAGGACGCGCATGCCGAACTCGAATTCCGTCTCGCGACCCTCGATCACCTTGAGCGGTGCCGGGGCCAGCGGGCGGCTGTCGGCGGCGACCACGATGAGAGCCTTAGGCTGCTCGGTGGAAACTGCAACGCGGTCGAAAGGGCGTTGGCGCAGGGCCGGCCACAGACCGGAGCGCAGCAGTGCCGCGCGCACGGTGTCGGTATCGGCGGAGCCGAGGTCGGGCGCTTGGAACGCCTCCTGCGCTTCTTCCGCGTCGAGCTCGATCACCGCCGACAGCGCCATGCGCCGTTCGCCGCGGTTCACCGCGACAAGCGTGCCCGCTCCGGGGGAGCCGTAGACGGCGGCTTCGTCGCGCCGGTCGCAGAACAGCGGGGTTCCAATGCGAACGCGGTCGCCTTCATTGGCGAGGAGCTTGACCTTGATCCCGGGGCTCTCTTGGGGCAAGAGGGCCACGCGGCTGGGGGCGGGCTTGTCGTGGACGACTGAGGAGTCCGCAGCGCCGTGGATCGGCAGGTCGAGTCCTCGCCTGGACTGGATAGTGCTCATGGTCCGTCGGTGG
>CAYWNK010000348.1:0-5801 GCA_964459495.1 uncultured Planctomycetaceae bacterium | reverse complement strand
CCTCGGCCTCGAGGCGTGGGCGCGCGAGCTGGACTCCCGCGCCCACGCCTCCAGGCCGAGGAGCGAGCCAAGCGCCGATGCGATCAGCATCCCAATCACGGGCCCGCGGGCTGACCCCAGCACCAGGGCTCCCACGACCACGAGCACGACCCGGCAGGCCTCGTGGCCGTTTTCTACCCGCGCGATTGGGGCCATGCGGCGCGTCGCGGACAGGCCAGCCAACGCTGGCCATTCGCGGCACCTCGAGCAGCGGTCCAAGGCACAGCAGCGCCGCGTTGCGCGCCACGTCATCGGGCTCGGCCACCGAGGCGCCCAGCCAGGCGCCCGCGGCCGCGGGCAGCACCAACCAGGCGAACGCCGCTGTTCCAACCGCAAGCACTGCGGTCACCCGGCCGAGGTGCCCCAGCAAGCCGGCAATCCCGGCAGCGTCCCCCTCCCTGACCGCGCGCGCCACGCGGCTGATCACGACCGTATTCAGCCCAAGCCCCGTTGCGAACCAGAGCAGCGACTGCATCGCGATCGCCAGATAGAACTCGCCCTGCTTGTGGGCGCCCAACACGTGGGTCAGCGCCACGACACCGAACAGATTCCCCCCCGCCAGGCACAGGGAACCGAGCTGTAGGGTCGCCGAGTCACGCAGGAAGCGGCTGCGCAGCAGACCCCGAACGCTCAAGGCCCGCCCCGATCGAGGGGGACAAAGACATAGTCCCCGACGCGCTCGGTCATCTGGCTCATGTCGATCGGGTGATAGCCAAGGGCAGTAATCGCGTCGATCACCTCCCGTTGCTGCGCGCGAAAGGGGTGGAAGTCTTCCCGGAGGAGTTCCGACAGGATCACGGGCAATCGCGGCGTCTTGCGCAGGAATGGCAGCATCCCCCGCAGCACCGCGTGGTCGTAGCCCTCTGTGTCAGTCTTGATGAAGTCCACCTGCTCGATACCCAACTCCTGCGCGAGCACGTGGAAGGGCCGGCAGCGGACTCGATCCTCTTTCAGCACCGTCCCGTGGGGTACCAATGGCGTTTCACGGGGGTCGTACATGAGCTCCCGTACGACTGAATTGCCGCCGTAGTTGTTGGGCGTGAGGTAGATCGTCAGTTCCTCTTCGGTGCTGCTGAGGCCGGTGTGGTGCACGCTGACCAGATCGTTGCCCCGGAAGCGCTCGACGCAGTGATCGTAGTACCGGCGCATCGGTTCGAAGAGGAAGGCCCGAGACCCAGGTCGTGCGGCGAGCACCGCTTCGGTAAAGAGGCCGCAGTTGGCCCCCACGTCCAAGAAGGTCGCCCCTTCAGGAATGTGATGAAGCACCTCGGCCACGTCCCGTTCGATCACCTTGCGGTGGTGCTCGATCCACACCTCCAGGGGCATCGGCCCACGATGACGCAGGGCGGCGAGGCGCCTCACGAGGGTTCGGAGTCGGGAGATCATCGGTGGTCCAGGCTTACCCAAGGCTCGGCCAACACCGCTGACTCCATCCAAAATCGATCGTGCCAGGTCTCCCGTGTGCAGCGCCAGCACCTTGCCATGCTCCGCTCTTGTTGCGCTGCCCTAGGCAGGCCACCCAATCCCCGATCGGCAGGAATGACAGCAGCGCCGACGCCGGCAGGTACAGGCCGAAAAGGACCCGAAAAACCTCGAGCGGCACCGCGGAGGCGCGATGCCCCCGGGCCATCCACTGGCGAAGCAGATTCATGGGCGCCGAGCTGCGAGCTGGCAAAGCGATGATAGCTACCGCGCCTCCGCTAGCGGCAGGTGTCAGCCAGGGTGCCCCTGATTGGAACCGCCCCTAGCGCCCTGCTCAGCCCCGCTCCCGCAATTCGCGACGCAAGATCTTCAGCACCGAGCTCTTCGGCAGCTCGTCCAGGAACTCGACCGCCCGGGGCAGCTTGTACCGAGCGAGGTTTTCTTCGCACCAGGCGCGCACCTCGGCTTCGGTCATCTCCTGCCCATCCTGCACGACGATGAACGATTTCACCGTCTCCCCGCGCTGCTCGTCGGGAATCCCGATCGTGGCCGCCTCGAGCACCTTGGGGTGCGACATCAACACGTTGTCGACCTCGTCGGGAAACACCTTCATCCCCGAGCAGTTGATCATGTCCTTCTTTCGGCCGACGATTTTGAAAAATCCGTCCTCATCCATGATGGCCAGGTCGCCGGTGTGCATCCAGCCGTCGGTGAGCGTCTCGGCCGTGGCCTCGGGTGCATTCCAATAGCCCTGCATGACCTGGGGTCCGCGGATGATCAGCTCGCCCTCCTCGCCCAGCGGCAGATCGGTCGTGCCGTCTTCGATGTCCACGATGCGCGCCTGGGTATCCGACACGGGAACGCCGACGTAGCCGATCTTGCGTTTGCCCACGAGCGGATTCACGTGCGTCACCGGCGAGGTTTCCGACATGCCGAAGCCTTCGAGGATGCGCGAGCCCGTCAGCGCTTCGAAGCGCTCGAGCACATCGTCGGCGATCGGCGCCGAGCCCGAGAAGCAGTAGCGCAGGCTCCCCACCTTGGACCGGTCGAAGCCGGGCACCAGGGTCAGGTTGTTGAACAGCGCAGGAACCGCAGGGAAGAGGGTCGCTTTGTGCTTGGCGATGCTCTTCGCCAAACCCGGCACGTCACGCGGGTTGGGTTCGAGGATCAGCTTCGCCCCGGCCCAAATGCCCCAGTTCATGCAGACGTTGAGCCCGAAGACGTGGAAGAGCGGCAGCGCGGTCATCATGATCTCTTCGCCGTAGCGCACCCCCTGGAACCAGGAGTCGATCTGTTGCACGTTGCTGACCAGGTTGCCGTGGGTCAGCATGGCACCCTTCGACGGACCGGTTGTGCCGCCCGTGTACTGCAGGACCGCGAGGTCGTCCCAAGCGATATCCACCCGTGGCACCGACCCCGCCGGGGCCTTGCGCAGGGCCTTCCACTGGTGCAGGCCGGGCTCGGGCGCCACCTTGGCGCAGCGCGGCGGGTCCTGCCGCTTCAGCTTCAGCGGCGCCAGCAGGTTCAGGGGGAACCGCAGGTAGTCGGAAATCCCGGTGACGATGTACTGCTCCGGTTCCAGCTCCGCCCGGTGTGGCCGCAGCACCTGGTCCCAGATGAAATCCGCCACAACCGCGATCTTGCAGCCCGAGTCCTTCCACTGGTGCTGGACCTCACGCTTTGTGTAGAGGGGGTTGGTCATCACGACCTGGGCCCCCAGCGTCAAGGCCGCGTGAAAGGCGATGACCCCCTGGGGCACGTTGGGGAGCTGGATCGCCACCCGGTCCCCCTGGCCCACCCCAAGACCTGCCATGGCCGCCGCCATGTGCCTCACCTCCGCCTGAAGCTCCCTCCAGGTGAGCCGGCAATTCAGGAAGACCAGGGCGTCCTTGTCGCCGTAGCGCTCCACCGCCCGGTCCAGGATCCCCGGCAGCGGCATCCGCTCGTAGTCGATCTTCTGCGGCACACCCTCGTCATATTGCTCGAACCAGTCGGGATGGGTCATCGGAAGGGGTTGGGCAGGGGTCTAGAAAACCGGACGCGTCCAGGGCACTAAAGCATAGGGGTGGGGGCCTGTGCCCGTACAATCCTCGCCCGATGTCGAAGTCGATGCCGTTCTACGGGCTGGTGCGGGGTTACGCCTGGTCCCTGGTTGCCAGTCACTACCGCCTGCGCCCCGTGGGCGGCCAGATCCCCATGGATGGGCCCATGATCCTGGTCTGCAACCACAACAATGGCCTTGTGGACGGGGCGGTGCAATTCGACATCACCCGGCGGCAGCTGCGGGTGCTGGCCAAATTCGCGCTCTTCGAGACCTTCGGCATCCGCCATATGGTCAAGGCCCTGGGGGCCATTCCGGTCTACCGCCAGAAGGACGGCGTCGACACCTCCAAGAACATCAGCGCCTTCCAGGCCATCGGCGAGGCCCTGAGGGCCGGCGGCGCGATCCTGCTGTTCCCCGAAGGCGAAAGCAGCTTTCACCACCAGGTTCGGCCGTTTCACACCGGGGTCGCCCGGATGGCCCTCGGTGCTGAGGACTCCACGGACTTCACCTGCGGCATCCAGCTCGTTCCCGTAGGCCTGGCCTACGACGAGCCCTTCGCCTACCGCAGCGACGCCTGGCTCTGGGTCGGCGAGCCCGTCATGTGCACGAATCACCGGGAGCTCTATCAGAGCGACGGCCGGCGCTGCGTACGCGTGTTCCTCGCCGAGCTAGTCGAGGCCCAGAAGGCCGTGACCGTCGAGCTCGATGAGCCCGTCGACCACCACGCCGTCTGTTTCGGTGAGCCCCTGCTCCCCCCCAGCGACCTGCATGTGCCCGCCCGCCGCAAGGTGATCGCCGAGGGCATCGGCCGGCTCCGCACCGAAGACCCTGGCGGCGCCGCCCAACTCGTGGATCGCCTGGCGGCCTGGGGCCGGGGCATGCAGCGCCGGGGCCTGCGCCCCAGCGATCTCGAGCAGCCCCCCGGCGTGGGCGCGAAGCTCTTTGGCGTCCTGCAGGGATTGCTCATCTGGATCGGGCTCGCGTCCCTGGGATTGCTCGTGGCGCCGCCGTTCCTGCTCTCCCGCTTGCTCGCCAGACGCAGCTCCGCGCCGCGCGACAAGGTGGTCACCATTACCGTGCTGCTCGCCTCGGTCATCGTTCCCGCCTGGGCCCTCGTGCTCGCGCTAGCCGCTGGCCTGGGCTGGACCCCCTGGTTCGCCCTCGCCCTGCCCGCGGCCGTCATCGCGGCCCTCCTGATCGTCCCCCAGCTCTACCAGCGCCGTCGCACCCTGCGGCGCGCTCTCACGCTGCTTGTCCCTGGCGCCATCGCCACGCTTCGTTCGGAGGGCCAGGACCTGCGCGACCGCGTCGCAGCCCTGCCCACCGATTCATGAAGTATCCGACGCCCGCTCGCTTCAAGACCCAGCCAGAGCTCGCCGCGGCCCTCGCCGCCATCGACCCAGACGTCCAGCCGGACGCAGAGCCCCCCGGCCCCGACGGCCCATTTGCGCAGCCGTTTGAATGCGACGGCCTACGCGTCGAAAACCGCTTCGCCATCCATCCCATGGAAGGCTGGGACGGCACCCCGGACGGTTCCCCCAGCGACCTCACCCTCCGCCGCTGGAGACGCTTCGGCCTCTCGGGAGCTGGTCTCGTCTGGGGCGGCGAAGCCTTCGCAGTGACCCCGGAAGCGCGCGCCAATCCCAACCAGCTCGCGCTCATCCGCCCCGCCACCAGCGCGCGCGACCTCGAGCGCCTCGTCGCTGCCCTGCACGCCGGCCGGCGCGCCTCCGGCCTCGCCCCCGACACCCTCGTCACCGGCCTGCAGCTCACCCACTCTGGCCGCTTCTCGCGCCCCAGCGGCCAGCCGGCCCCGCGCATCGCCCACCACCATCCCCAGCTGGATGCCCGGCTGGGCCTGGATGACGCGAGCCCGCTGCTGACCGACGCCGAGCTCGAGGGCCTGATTGCGCCCTACGTCGAAGCCGCTCGCCTGGCCCAGCAGGCCGGCTTCCATTTCGTCGACATCAAGGCCTGCCACGGCTATCTGCTGCACGAGCTCCTCGCCGCACGCACACGCCCCGGCGCCTACGGCGGCGAGGCCCTAGATGCCCGCGCCAAGCTGTTGCTCGACATCATCGACGCCGTGCGCTCGGCTTGCCCGGGCCTGCGCGTCGGGGTGCGCCTGTCCGCCCACGACATTCCCGTCCATGGCCCCGGCCCGGACGGCGTCGGCGTCCCCCTCGAGGGCCCCGAGCCCTTCGCCCAGGACCTCGCTGAGTCCGAGGCCCTGATCCAGCTCCTCGCCGGCCACGGGGTGCACTGGATCAACCTCACCCTCGGCTCGCCCTATTCC
>CAYWNK010000347.1:0-5869 GCA_964459495.1 uncultured Planctomycetaceae bacterium | reverse complement strand
GGCATTCCCCGAATGGGGCTGCCATGCTCTGGGCCGTGTCCACATCCCCCGAGGGACCGCCTGGAGCCCGTTCCGGCGCGGGCGCGTCCGACGCGGCCCCTGCCCAGCCGGCCATCGACCCCCAGCGGGTGCTGGAAGGCACCGTCGACCGCATCACCTACCACGACGAGCGGACCCTCTACTCGGTCCTGCGCATCGTCCCTGACCCCGGTGCCTACGTGCCGGCGAACGACTCCCTGTTCGAAAGCCAGCGGGCGACCGCTGTGGGCAAAGTCGATGATCCGGCGGAGGGCGGACGGCTGCAGCTCACCGGCAAGTGGACAAAGCACCGCACCCACGGGCACCAGTTCGAATTCGAGCACGCGCAGCCCCTGGCCCCCGTGGGCCGCAAGGGCCTGGAGCGCTACCTCGCAGGAAAGACCTTCCCCGGCATCGGCCCGACCACGGCCGAGCGCATCGTCAAGACCCTGGGAGAGAACGCGCTGGAGATCATCCGGGAATCTCCCGATGACCTGCGCAAGGTCCCCAATCTCAAGCCCGCCCAGCGCCAAATGCTGAGCGAGGTCGTCGCCGAGCAGCTGGCCCTGCACGAGACCCTGGCCTTTCTCATGGGTCTGGGCCTGGGTCCCGTACAGACCCGCGCCGTCGTCAAGCGCCTGGGTCACAACGCCGAGAAGATCGTGCGGGCCGATCCTTGGAAGCTATCCACGGTCCCGGGCATCGGATTCGCCACCGCCGACAAGTCCGCCCTCTCGATGGGCTTTGAGCGCGACGATCGCAGGCGGGTGCGCGCCGGCCTGTTGCACGCGGTGGAACAGGACTCTGGCAACGGCCACAGCCTGACCGAAATCCAGCGCCTCGTGCATTCCGCCGGTGAATTGCTGCGCGAGTCGCTCCCCCGCGGTGCGTTCGAAAGCGCGGCACTCGAGCTCGAGAAGGAGAACGTGCTCGTCCTTGAGCGCGAGTTCATCGGCGAAGCGGCCGAGCCCGAGTCCGTCCCCGATGGGGTGGCCGTCTATCTACCCTGGCTGCACACGAGCGAACGCGGTGTGGCGCAAAGCCTGGCCGACTTGCTCGACAAGGGCGTAGCGCCGATGGCAGATGATGCTGCACTCGCCAAGGCCGAGGTCGCCGCCAAGATCCAGCTCGACCCCGGCCAGCGTGAAGCCGTGTCCCTGCTTCTGTCCCATCCCGTCGCCCTGCTCACCGGCGGCCCCGGCGTGGGCAAGACCACCATCGTACGTTTTGTAGCAAGCCTCGCCGAGCTAGCCGGCGCCGAGATTGCGCTCGCCTCCCCGACTGGACGCGCGGCCAAACGCATGGCGGAAGCCACAGGCCGCCCGGCCAGCACAGTGCACCGACTGCTCGGATTCAACGCCGAGGACGGCGGTTTCGCCCACCACCGTGAGAAGCCCCTCGAGGCCGGTCTCGTCATCATCGACGAGATCTCGATGCTCGACGTCGCGCTCGCGCACCATCTCTTGAAGGCCATCGGTCCGGGCACCCGACTCGTCCTGGTCGGTGACCCGGATCAGCTGCCTTCGGTGGGTTCCGGCAACGTGCTCTCGGACCTTCTGCGCAGCGGGCGCATTCCGACTGCGCGGCTCACCACCATCTTCCGCCAGGACGGCCAGAGCCTCATCGTCGCCAACGCCCACCGCATTCTTCAGGGGGAGTCCGTACAGCTGCCGCCCAAAGGCGACACCGGCAGCGACTTCTATCTGTTTCCCCAGGAGGACCCTGAGCAGGCCGCGCGGCTGCTGGTCGACGTCGTCACACAGCGCATCCCGCGCAGCTTCGGCTACGACTGGGTGCGCGACGTGCAGGTGATCGCGCCCATGTACAAGGGAGCGCTGGGCGTCGACGCAATCAACGATGCGCTGCGCGAGGCCCATGGCATCGGCGGGCGAGAGGTCGTGCGCGCAGGGGGCCGGTGGCGCACCGGCGATCGCGTGATCCACACGCGCAACGACTACGAGAAGCAGGTCTTCAACGGCGACATGGGCCACATCACCAAGGTGAGCTCAGACGGACTCGTCACTGTTGCCTACCCCGAACAGGACGTGGTGTACGAAGGCTCGGAGCTCTCCGACCTGCGGGCGGCCTTCGCCATCACCGTTCATCGCAGCCAGGGTGGCGAATTCCCCGTCGTCGTCATTCCGCTCGCGACGCAGCACCGCGTCATGCTTCAGCGCAACCTGCTCTACACCGCGGTTACCCGGGCCAAGAAGCTCGTCGTGCTGGTCGGGTCCCAGCGCGCGCTAGGCTGGGCCATCGAGAACGCGACCCAGGCCGGGCGCAGTAGCCTGCTCGCTGAGCGACTGATGCAGCCGAGCTAGGCAGCCAAAAAGACCCCGAGGCCGCGGGGCAGAATGCCCACGCGACCCCTGGGTGCGTCAGGTGGAGGAGAGCCCTCGGTGCATCGCCGTCCGAAAACGGGTCCGCGTTGCTCTCTTCCAAGAGCCCTTGTAAGCACGAGAAATGGCCGGAACAAGGGGATTCCCGGCGGTTCCTGAGTGTTTCGCCGATTCCGAATGCCTCAATTCGGCAGATGGGGCTCGATTCCTTGCTCGTACACGATCGTGCTGGTGTTCTCGATCACAGCATGAAGGTCCACGCACCAGTCGCTGAACTCGGTCGAATCATCCAACGCGCCCTCCCGCACCCAGAGTTCGACCTGACTGAGCTCGTGGGCGCGATCCAAGGCCCGTTCGAGTCCAACGCGGTCGCGGATATGGCCACGCAGGAAGCGTCCAGCGGGCGCGATCTCATCCAGCAGGCGTACGCTCGCTTCTCCGGCCAGGAATCGATCGATCTCACGGTTCTGGTAGCCCCGCGCAAAGCGTGCCGCGGCAGCCAGCTGCATGCAAATCTCATAGGCCTGCCTGGCATCCCCGCGCTCCCACAGCTTCTTGGCCGCTTCAGCGGACACGCCGTCGGACCCCTTCAGAACCCGCGTGAAGTTTCTCTCCGTCGGAAGCAGCTGGGGAGCTTCCCCAGCCTCGAGCAAGGCGAAGGGAGAGCCCGAATCGAGGGCGTAGAGTCCCTCCCGCGTGGGCTCTGACCGCTCTGGGGATTCTGGTTGGGTCGTGCCAATCTCCTGGAGAGCGGTCCCAGCCCGCGGTTTGGCTCGCAGCTCAGACTCTCGATCCACCCCGGTCCTCCCCTGCAGCTCCACCGGAGCAGCCTCGGTCTGCCCCCTAGGCCAGGCGGTGCCCCCCGGGTTGAGGGCATCCGGTGCATCCCGCTCCGAGCAAGCCGCCAACATGGCCCCGAGGATCGCTAGGGATAGCCGACAGAGAATGGGCCGCATGGAAGCGAGTCTAACGGCCGACTGCGGATTGGGCTGCTTCGGACGCTCCACACCGGCCTACCACCAGCTCAAAGTCCGAATGCATTTTCAGCCCGCCTTGCTATTCGCCCTCCTGCTCTCCGCCCAGCGTCCACAGACCCTGCCACAACAGAAACGTGGCAGCGACGCGGCCTTGCGGATTGCTCCCCCTGGGGAAGGCCGCAGTCGCGGCTCCCCAGGGGCCCCTTCAAAGCTCCTTGAACAGCGCGAGCATGCGCTGCCAGGCCTTGTCTGCTTCCTCCTCATTCCACGCGGGCGAGTCCGGGACGCACCAACCGTGGTCGGCTGCGTAGACCTCGATTTCTGCCGGCCGGCCTGCGGCATCGGCGGCATCACGGAGGCCCACCTTCGCATCCGGGTCCCGCCCATCGTCGTTCTGCGCGATCGCGAACAGGAATGAGGCCTGGGTCTTTCCGATCAATCCGTGGGGGCTATCCGGCGCGTCGCTCACGAGCCTGCCGCCGTGAAACGAGGCAGCGGCGCCAACCCGATCCGGCACGGCGGCGGCGGTTCGCACCGTGAAGGAACCGCCCATGCAATAGCCGTTCGATCCGATTCCGCGTGACGAGTCGACGGCCCCTTGCTCGTCGAGAAAATCGACTAGCGCCCGGGCGTCTCGAGAGATGCCTTCCACGGTGATCTGCTCGCGAAGGGAGGCTATCTTCGCTTTCCCCTCGGACGTTCGCCATTCCGCAAAGGAGCCGAGGATCGGTGCCACAGCACCGCGGTAGTACTGGTTGACGACCAGAACCGCGTAGCCCTCTTCCGCAAGGAGGCGCGCCATCGCCTTCTTGGACTCGCGCAATCCCGCCACGTCAGGCCACATGATGATCGCGGGATAACTTCCTTTGGCCGGGTGGACGAAGAACGCATCCGCCAATCCATCTGCTGTAGGAACCGAGACCGTTTGCTCGATCAGACCATCGGAACCCGCGGCTTTGCCACCGCCGGTCGAGGCAGCGCAGCCGGCGAGGGCTGCGCTCGCGGAGAGGGCGGCAAATTCGCGCCGGTTCAGGCCCCGTCGCGCGAGGTTGGCGTCGTCGGACGCGGAGGTGAATTCGTCACACATAGAGGTTGATCCTTGGGATGCATCATAGGGACTTGCGCAGGGGCTGGAAGCACTCCTCTCGGTGGCACCACCGACCTTTTCCTGTGTCTCTGGGACACGGTAGCCAGCGCTCCGACATCGAGTACCACCAGCGGCGCAGCTCGTCGGATAGCCGGAACTCCCCCGGTCTCAGCGCTTGGGCAGGTAGCTTCGACCCTTCAGCGACGGCGGCAGGCATGTCATCTCGTTCACGGCTTCGGGATCATCGTGCGCGTAGCGGTAGCCCTTGCCATAGCCCGCCTGCTTCATCAGCGCCGTGGTGGCGTTGCGCAGGTGCTTGGGTACGGGATCTGCTGCGGTCTGTTCGACGTCTTGCTCTGCGGCGGCGAGCGCCGTGTAGATCGCGTTGCTCTTCTTCGCCCGGGCCAAGTAGATCGCAGCCTGCGCTAGGGCGAGTTTGCCTTCGGGGTAGCCCAGACGGTGGAAGGCGTCCGCAGCATCCAGCGTCACCCGCAGTGCAAACGGATCCGCGAGCCCGATGTCTTCGGAGGCCATGCGAATCAGGCGCCGGGACAGGTAGTTCCCGTCCTCACCCGCCGCCATCATGCGCGTCAGCCAATACAGCGCCGCGTCTGCGTCCGAGTTGCGAATCGACTTGTGCAGGGCCGACACCAGGTTGAAGTGCTCTTCGCCCGACTTGTCGTAGTGCAGGAGCTTGCGCTGTAGCGCTGCCTCGAGCACCTCCGCGTCCAGTACTCCGCCGGAACTTGCCAGGCTTGCGGCCGTTTCGAGCAAGGTCAGCGCACGCCGTCCGTCGCCGTCCGTAGCGTGCGCGATGCGCAGCAGCATCTCATCGTCTACCAGCACCGACCCATTGAGGCCAACCTCCGCATCGATCGCACGCCGGAGCATGCCCACAACGTCGACAGGCGACAGTGGTTCCAACAGCACCGTTCGGCAGCGCGAGAGAAGCGCGCCGTTCACCTCAAACGAGGGATTCTCGGTTGTGGCGCCCACCAGCAAGATGTCGCCCCGCTCGACGTAGGGAAGAAACGCGTCCTGCTGCGCCTTGTTGAATCGGTGGATCTCGTCCACGAAGACGAGGGTCCGGCGCTCCGCGCGGCGTCGGCGCTCTTCGGCCTCGGCCATCACCGAGCGAATCTCCTTGATGCCCGAAAGCACGGCAGAATAGGGCACGAAGTGCAGGTCGCTAGCGGCGGCGATCAGGCGGGCCAGCGTCGTCTTGCCCACCCCCGGGGGCCCCCAGAGCAGCAAACTCTGGGTCATCTCGCCCTGGAGAATGCGCGCCAGCACCTGGCCGTCTCCAAGCAGATGGGTCTGTCCCACGTATTCCTCTAGCGTGCGCGGACGCATGCGATCCGCGAGGGGCGCATCGACGGGCGCGGCCTGCAGCGGATCGGCCGCCGGTTCGGAATCGTCGAAGAGCCCGCTCACAGACCGAGCTCCCC
>CAYWNK010000346.1:0-5869 GCA_964459495.1 uncultured Planctomycetaceae bacterium | reverse complement strand
GCAGCTTGCCGCCGGATAGGAACAGGTTGGCGCGTTGCTCCAAGGCGGTAGGCGTTCCGCGATACTCGATCACCTTCCAGGCGCGGAGTACGCCAGCGGTGTCGAGGAAGTCGAGACGGATCGCGTGGTAGCTGCTCATTGCTTGGTCTCCTGGGGTACGTCTTCCACGCGGGGCGTGGCTCTAAGTTCGTGATTCCGCTGCGGGCCCATGGCGACCCCGGTAGGTGCGCGCCCTGAGACAAGCTCCCTAATACTGGATCCAATTCGGAAGCAGCGGAAGTCGGCCGCACAGTCCACGCGGCCTAGCCCACCGTGCCGGTTCTTACCCACGATCACCTCGAAGGGCTCGATTCCTTCCGGCGCTTCGGTGGCGCGGGGAATCCGCTCCCCGAGGCCTTGGCCGTTGGCAATCGTTCCACCGGACTCTGATTCCTCGCCCCTGCTTGGGTTTGGGTGCAGCTTGCGATGGAGCAGTAGCACGACATTGGCCGAGTGGTGCAGCGCGGACGATTCGGAGAGGTCTCCGACCTTCGGGCGCTCGTTATCGTTCTGGCCGTTGTTGTTGAGCTGACTGGCGAGAAGGATCGGGATGCCGAGTGCCTTGGCGACATTGTTCAAACCCTCGACCACGGAAATGACCTTTTCGCGTCGATCGCGGCCGGTGCCACGGACAAGGGCCGCGTAGTCCACTAGGGCAATGTCGCATCGCTCGCGCCGGTGCATCATGCGCAGCTCTTCCTCGATGGCTCCGATGCTGGAAAGGTCCGAGCGGCTATCCGCGCGGCATCCCCCAATCTCGATCGACGGCCCTTCCGATTCGTCACTCAGCCAGCGCATAACCTTGGTATCCAGCTCTTTGTTTAGGTTGTGCGAGGGATCCTCCAGCCAGTCAAGCGGCACGCCGTGCTCAGCCGCAAAGGTGCGTTGCCGTAGCTCCAACGGGCTCATCTCAAGGCTCACCACGACCCCGCGCGGCTTGCGGCCCAGGTAGCCCGAATGCGACTTGCAGGCGTGAACAAGGGCTTGCATGGCAAAGGTGGATTTGCCCACACCAGAGCGCGCGCCAATCACGATCAGCTCACCAGGCCGGAACCCCGGCACGTACTTTGAAAGCGGGCCAACGCCATGCGCCAGCATCTCAGGCGGAATATCCTTTCGTGCCTCCATGTAGCGCTCGCGGAGCAAGGCGGTGGCCTTCGACCAGGAAACAAACTTGCCCTTGCCCTCGGTACGGGATCGGTCGATGCCGTCCGCGAGAAGCTGCTGCAGTTCGGACAGCTCGCCATCCTTCAAGATCCCGCCGGCGGCTCGCGCTTGGAAGTCATGGACCGCGCGCTCGAGCTGCTGGACGCCAGCAAGCTCCCGCATCCTCGCGGCTTGCTTACTTCCCAAGGCAGGGGCTAGAGCAAGCTCATAGATCCCGACCAGATCGTTCGCCGCGAAGCGCTCGCATCCGTCCGAACGCAGCTCCGCGAGGGTGTTTTGCACGTCCACAGAAAGCCCAGCGAGGGAGAGGCGATAGACGGCCTCGACCAGTTCGTCCAGCTCGCGCGGGAAGTCGCTCGGGCGCGTGTGCTCGATCAGGTAGTCGGGGCCATCGTCATAGCGCAGCGCCATCCCGAGGAGACCCTTACCGATGTCGATGGCTTCCTCACGGTAGGCGTTCAAGCTGCACCCCCCTCAGCGGCAGCAAACTCCGCCGCGACGTGGGCCGCCATGAGTGCGCTGCTCGCATCGCGGACGAGCTCGCCCAGCTTGGGCCCATGGAGCATCCCGAGGAACAGGTGCCCTGCGTTGCCCGTGGCCTTCTTCCGGGCCTTGTCGTGAAGGGCGCGAAGCACCCCGCCTAGCACTCTCTCCGAGTCCTCGCGCTCCTCAGGCGCCCACGAGCTGCTATCCATGCGCAGGTGGGCCAGGTGCTTTTGTAGGGCGTTCTGGACCGTTAGCGCCTCGTCCGGCTTCTCTGCTGCCCGGCGCTTGCTCTGGTGCGGAGCACACTCAACACGCCAGAGACGTTCCGCCGGGGTCTCGCTCTCCGGGGCCGCCTCGGGCTCCGGTGCCTTCGCGCCGTGCACCAGGAGCCGAAAGGCCATCTCGTCCGGATCGCTCGCTGTGCTGATCGTGCCAGCCTTCACCCGGAGGTCCTCCAGTTCGATATCCATGGCCGCATGGGGACCTTCGCTGCCCTTCACCCGTTTGACCATGGCGCCGATGATGGCCCCTCGCGTGCTTGACGATAGCGGAGAGTTGAGCGCCTTGGCGTCTTCACCGAACGCAAGTGCAAGAGCCTCGCGGACTTGCCGCGCTAGATGATTGTGCAGGCTGGTCGCCGCCTTCTTCGCCCTTGCGGTCTCCTCAGCTTGGAAGAGTTCCAAGGCATCCCGGGCAATCGCTCCCGGCGCATCCAGCTTGGCCGCCGCATCGTCCCTTGCGAACAGATCGCCAGACCGTTGGGCCTTGTGGGCAGCCTGGAACGCCCCGGCGAGGGCATCCCCGCCTAGGCGCTTCGTGGTCTGGATATCCGCAGCCGCAAACAGTTCGCGCAGCTCGTCGGCCTCAAGGGCCCAGGACTCTGCCGGAACCTCCATGGGCCGCAGGGGATCCGCGTCGGCTTCCTCGACCTTGCGCCGGCGGGCTTCGGCTTCTCGTGCGCTCTGCTCCGCCACAATCGCCGCTCGCTGGCGCTCCTCGGCGTCTACGCCTTCCGCGTCGTCATCGGAGCCCGTGGGCCCCTGGGGCTTCTCAGGCGGCGAGGCGGTCCTGATTGGGTCCGGGAGTCCAGCTGCTCCGGGAACCAACTCGCTCGGCGGCCAACCTTCGGGCGTGGTCTTGGGCTGGTCGAGGCTGGCTCCATCGGGTTGGCTCGCGTGACCCTCTTCGGTTTCTTCAAGCTCACCCTCCGAAGGGGCATCGCCCCCGCCCGTAGGGCGGAATACTGGTGCATCCGGTGCATAGATATGAGAAGGGTGCCGAGTCGGGACAGCTGGGTCCCTTGAGTCGGGACAGTTAGGTCCCGACTCGACCGCCAGAAACCGAAGCCGCGACCCGAGCATTTCGAGCGTGGCCTCGGTGAGTTCGATGGTCACAGGCATCGTTCGCCGGGTCGTGACTAGGCCAATTTGCTTGGCTAGCGCAATGACCCGTTTCGCCTGCCGCTCGCCACCGTCCTTGAGGTCTGCGCACTCCTCCGAGCCCCACGCACGCAAGGCAAGCTCGCGGAATCGGACTTGGGTTCGCCTTACGAATCCTCCGCGCTCCGGACTCCTCTCGAAACCCAGTTCGACTAGAGCCCCGATAGCCTGGGTTAGGTCTCCACCAAGGGTCCGGCGTCGTCCGGCTTCCCGTAACAGTCGGGGGACACCTAGGCGGAATTCGGTGGAGTTGGTGTATAGGCTACGTCCCTCGGCCTTGGCTGTGGCGACCATCTAGCGGGCCCCCTGCAGGAATGCGGACGGGATGGGCTTGTCGGCGAGGCGCAGGCCCCCATAGGCCCTGGCCGTGGGTCTCGGTAGCCGTGGTAGCGCACGGAGCGCAGCGGTGCGATCGTCGTCCGAGCTCCAGGAAAAGCTAGCCACCCAATCGGCAGGCAGCAGCGGCTCGACGGCAACGGGCAGGCCCCGGCCATGGTGGCCGCCTTCCTGCAGAATGTCGTCCAGACCCTTGCCGCCCTCCCAGAGCAGTCCCCAGGCGTACGTATCGGGTCCGATCATGGGGGCGAGCTGAGGCCAGCGTGCGGCGGCCTGGTGGACTTGGCGCTTGGCAGGGTTGAGGAGGTCGCCGGCGTCGGCAGCCAGCAGGAGACGGCGAACGCCTGCCTTGCGCAGGACCGAAGCCAGGGCAGCGGCAGTGCGCGATCCACCCGAGAGGGCGCCCACACTGGGCAGGCCCACGGCCCCAAAGCCGGTACGCTCGGCGGCGATGGTCGCTTTGCGCTCGCCCTCGGTGAGTAGGACCGTCTGACTTCGCCTGGCGGCAGCTTCCCAGCCTCGTGAGAAGTGCGGAAGGCTGCGCACGTCGATAAGGCTCGTGGCCTTGGTCGGTTTTTGGTCACCCGAGGCGGGCACGGGTGAGCCGTTCGGTAGGTGCCAGGACACGCGCGCACCCCAGGCGCGGCCATCGTGCCCAAGTCGAAGCTCGAGGGTGAAGCGCTGGCCCTTGCGGACGCGCCAGCCAAACGAATCGAGCACCCTTCGCCGGGTGTCGCGCTCGTCCAGCGCTCGGGTGCCGGATAGGTAGCGGCCGAGGTCGCCAGCCACGCGCTCAAGGGCGCCGGCGGTCTCCGCGCCTGGCACGTACAAGCTCGGATCGGGGTCGAGGCCCTTCGACGCGAGGAAGGCAGCCGTAGCACTTTTCGACGTGGCGAGCCCCTCGGACTCCAGGAGCAAGCGCGCCAGGTAGACCGTGAATTCGCGGCCTTCGTCGGTGGTCATGCCACTGCGCCGCTTTTCGGGTGCGCGCCTGGCGGTGCCTGTCTGGATGGGGGCGGCGCTCCCGTTCGGGTAGAACAGGCCCGATCCCATGCCACCGGAGAGCTCGTGCATACCCCGTGCGCCAGGCGGCGGGACGGGCTCGCGCCATCGCCAGCACCAAACCCATCTGCCATCGGCCTTGTCTTGGGCTTTGCAGGCCTCGTGCGTGGTTTCTCCCAAGGCAGAACATGCCGGGCATTCCTCTCGCAGCTTGCGGTAGCTCTGCGGACTGCTCATGCCGCCACCTCGGCGGCCTGGATGGCCTCGAGCGTGCACGTGGGTGCGAAGACCCGTTCGCCCCGGCGGTGCGTTCCACGGCTCACGATGAGCGAGAGGCGCTCGAGGTCGCGGGTCCTGCCAATCACGGCCTGTCTGGAGGAGTGCGGTCGCTCCCCGTAGCGCTCGGCGCCCAGGTAGGCGGCGGCAAGGTCGCCCTGATCGAGGAGTATCGCGTCCAGCCAGGTCCCGGAGTCATCGGCGCCCAGGCGGATCAGGGTCCTCAGGAGCGAGACGGCAGAGGAAACCCGTGCGAAGGCCCAGTCCTCGGGAGCCGATCGCCAGGCGGCGCGGAGGATGGCATCGTCGGTTGATGTCTGCTGGGGGCGAATCATGCGGCACCTCCAAGAGCAAGCGGGAGCTCCCCAGCGGCATCGACGCCGGCAGGGGTCAAGGCCCATGCACCGGCACCATCGGCCCAGGCCAGCCCGCGCAGGTCGAGTTGGCGCAGAGCGCGCTGTAGGTCGGGCACCGGCAGCCCCGTGCACTCGGCCAGCCCGCCCAGGGTTACCCCCGGTGGCGCAAGTGGTTGCTGCGATCGAAGTCTGGCCAGGTCGAGCACCGCCAGGGCCAGGCGCTCACGGGAGGCCCGGGCCGCCTGATCCGCGAAGCTGGAAGCACCTTGGCGCCGGAGCCAGTTCAAGCCCTCGGCGGTCGGGGTCCAGGTCTCGCCGGTCGGGGTCTCGACCGAGCTGGCCATGCCGGACTTGCGGAGCCCCTCGATCGCCTCGGCGGCTCTACCCGCAGCGAGGTCGAGCTCGGCGTCCAGGAGTGGGAACCGGCTCGACGGCAGACCGGGCGCGCAGGCACGCAGAACGGCCCGCGTAATGGGAAACGGTTCGGGACGGAACGGGCTGGCGGTGGCGGCAGGACTGGTGCCCATCATGCTGCGCACCCCTGGACGGCGCGGAAGACTCCGCACTCGGGGGTTTCTTCGCGCTCGAGGAGTTCGCTGTCCTCCATCTCCCGCACGACGCGGACGACGCGCTTTAGGTCCCAGCCTTGACCTTCGGCCAGATCGGGGAGATCGAAGGACCGTAGGCCCTCAGGGCGGCTGGCCAGGGTCAGTAGGCCAGGCCCCAGCGGGGGGGGCGAATCGGGCCTCAGGCGGCGCTGGTTGACTT
>CAYWNK010000345.1:0-5894 GCA_964459495.1 uncultured Planctomycetaceae bacterium | reverse complement strand
GCATCGGTGCGCGCGAGCAACGCTGCATACCTGTCGCGGGGCTCGAGCACGAGGTGAGTCTCAGCTGGGACGAGCGCGGACTCTTGGTGTCCTGTCCCGGCGGCGTGCTGTGCGCCGGCCAATCCGCCCAGTCGGAGCTGCGCGTGGAGTGGCCGCTGGCGCGTCGCGTCCAGCTCCTGGCGGGCGCCCGTCCCTCCCAGCCGGTGCCCTTCGGGCTGGCCTTCGATCCCGTCGACCCGGTCGATCCCAAGGGTGGTTTCCAGGCCCCGCATTCGGGGGGCCAATCGTGAGCCATCCCGACCTTCCGTCTGCCTTCGGTCGCCTGAGCGCTACGATGAGCACCGGCCCCATCCCCGGGAGCGAGGCCTAACCCATGGACTGGGAAGCGTTCTACGGCCAATTCCGCGAGCCCGACTTCATCGCGGGGTACGAGATTCAAAACCGCCTCGGTGGCGGGGCTTTCGGTGACGTCTACAAGGCGCGCAAGCAGTCGATCGGCAAGGCCTACGCGATCAAGTTCCTAAAGCTCGAGGACGACGCCCAGCGCGCGGTCGTCGAGCGTGAGCTCTCCACGGTGCGTCACTTCGCGGCCATCGATCACCCCAACCTCGTGACGATCGAGGACATGGGGGTCGTGCTCGGGGTGCCGTTCCTGATCATGGGCTACGCGGGCGAGGACACCCTGGCTCGGCGCCTGTCGAAGGGCGCGCTGGATGTCTCCAGTGCGATGCCGGTCTTCGTCCAGGCCTGCCGCGGAGTGCTGGCCCTGCACGACCGGCGACTGGTGCACTTCGACCTGAAGCCGAGCAACGTGTTTCTCAAAGGGGACGTGGCGCGGGTGGGAGACTACGGCCTCTCCAAGCTGCTGACCGACGGGCGGATGACGCTTTCATTCGGGCGCGGGACCCCGCAGTACATGGCGCCGGAGATCCTGCGCAGCCGCGCGGACCACCGGGCGGACATTTACTCCCTGGGAGTGATGCTGTACGAGGCTTTGGTGGGGGAGCTGCCGTTCAAGCCCGAGGGCGACGGAGCGCTGATCCTGCGGGAGACCGATGACGCACCGCACTTCCCCGAGACCTTTCCGAGCCACCTGCGGCCCGTGGTGGAGCGCTGCCTGCGGCTCGCCCCCGACGATCGCTACAGCGACGTTGGCCAGCTCCTCTCCGACCTGGACGTCAGCGCGCGGCAGGGGGACTCTGTCGCTCTGAACTGGGCTCCGGCCCGGCGGCCGAGCACACAGGCCAGCAGAGAGCGGATCGAAGGGGCGGCCGCCGTGGCCCAGGTCGCCCAAGACCCGAGTCCGAGCGTAGGCGCGGCGACCAGTCCGGCGCCGGACCCGGCGCAGGGAGCCGCTGCCATCCCGAGCTTCCTCGGGGCGAGTTCGTCCAGCTCCGGGGGCGTGGGCTCCGAGGGGGCCAGTCCCTCAGCCGCGAGCGGCGAGGCGCCTGCGGGCGCCAGCGGCTTCAGCGGCCTGGTCGAGTCTTTCACAAGCCTGGCGCGGGGGGCGGCCGCCGTCCTAACCGGGGTATGGCAGGGGCTGCGGGGCCTGGAACCCGACGAGGGGGAGGTCCTGCCCGACGAGCCCAAGGGCAAGGGCCAGGCTTTTGGATCCAAGCTGCGCCAGGACTTCAGTGCCGCAGGCGGCGACCTGCGCGAAGCGAGCGAGGAGCTCACCCAGGCCGCCAAGGGGGCCGCCGCTCAGCTCCGCCAGGCGGGCCAGGGGATACGCATTGGCAAGGGCGCGAAGTCCGCAGCCCACGACCCCGAGGAAGACGCGGGCAAGGGCGCTCCGCAGGACGTCGATGCCCGACCGTTCCAGGAAGCGAACAGCGGGCCGGATGCCTCCGCAGCAACGCCCCGTGGGACGGCGGGCCCAGCGGAGGGCGAGCCCGGCGGCGCGCGGGCGAAGGCCCAGGCCCTCGTGCGCAACATCGCCGCCGCTGGGAGCGGGCGGCCCGCCCACGCGGGTCCCGCGGCGGTCCCGGTTCCGCCCAAGGTGGAGGGCGGTCTTGTGGGAACGGTCGGGTCGACGCTCGTCGTGGGCTTCGAGGTCCTGCTCGCCCTGCTCTCGGGCTTCTTCCGCGGCCTGTACCTGGGTGCACGCCGGCTCGCCGAACGACTGCTGCGACGCTCGGGATCAGCCTTAGGCCGCGCGGCTCGCTTCGGTCTCTTTCTTACCCTGATGGCGACCTTCGGATTCGCCCTCACCATGCTGGGCATGGTCTTTCTCGAGGCGTTTGACCTGCAGCCATGAGTGATTGGAGTCCGGATGTAGCGCGCCTTGTCGCCTTTGACGACGGCGAGTGGCTGCGTGTGGAACGCACCTTTGCGGGCCGCCTGTACGCCTACGTGGCGCGGCGCGTGATGGACGCGCAGGCCCGTGAGGACATCGTGCAGGAGTCGTTCCTCGGGGCCGTGCGAGGGATCGAGAGCTTCGACGCGCGCTTCACCTTTGAGCAGTACCTGTTCGGGATCTGCCGCAACCGCACGATCGATCACCTGCGCCGCCGGCGCGCCCTGACGATGGGTGCGGAGGAGGACGACGAGGGCGGCTCGTTGCTCGAGCAGCTGCCCGGGGAAGGCGAGTCCCCGTCCCAGGCCGTGCGCGGGGCGGACCTGCAGGAACACGGGGCGCTGCTGCTTGGGAGTATCCTGAAGGACTGGGTCCAGGAGACCTTCGAGGCGGGCGAGTTCCGCCGCTTGATGGTGATCGAGGCGCTGTTCCTTGGGGGCTGGCGGAACCGCGATACCTGGCGCCGCTTCGAGCTGCGCGACGAGACCGCGGTGGCTGGCATCAAGTTCCGCGCGCTCAAGCGCCTGCGCGAACTCGCCTCGCGGCGCGACCCCAGCGGAGATCTGCTGCCGGCCCTCGCCGAGGAGCCCGGTAAGGCCCCCGGCAGCCTGGACGTGGCCGCTGTCTGGCGCGCCAGCCGCGCATCCTGCCCCGCTCGCCACTGGCTCGCGCGGCACCTGGCCGAAGTCCTCGAGCCTGAGCCCTCCGCCTTTGTAGCCTTCCACCTCGACGAGATGGAGTGTGATTGGTGCCAGGCCAATCGCGACGACCTCGCCCAGCGCGAGGACGCCCTCGAGCCGCTACTGGAGCGCGTGCGCGCTTCGACGGCGGTGCTGCTGCGTTCGCGCACGACCTAGTCGCGCACGACCTAGTCGCGCACGACCTAGTCGCGCTGGCCGAACATGCCGAATCCCGGCAAACGGAGAAGATCCTGAGAGCGCCTCGGGCCTCCAGGATGAACAACAGTTCGGATGCTGAGCGGCTGAGAGGGCAGGTGTTAGGGGCGGTGTCCCGATGGGGCCTGGGCTGAGGATCCAAGGGGTTTTGTTCCTTCCCGGACGATGAAGCTTCGCACTGCGCTGTGTTCGCTCGCCGCGTCTTCTGAATCCAGCAGCTCGCCCCACGAATCGAGCTCCGCCCATTGTCGCGCCCCTGCGCATCGTCCTCGCCACAGCCTTGCCTTGCTCGTCCAGTGCGGGCCAGAACCTGCGTCGCCGGGAGGCGAGTCAGGCCCCAGCCTGGTCCAGACTGGACCTTGGTGACATCGATGGGGATGTCGACTTGCTGGAATTAGGGTGCCGGAGTCCTGTTCCTTTTCAGCCAGCTGGGAGCTGGGCAATTCGAGGAAGGGAAGGTCGTTGCGCACCTTGCGGGTGCTCCGTATCAGCTGGCGCAGACCTACGACTTGAACGAAGACGGTCGGCTGGACGTGCTGCACTGTGCCAACACCTCTCCGTCGACAATTCGGCTGCTGCTCAAGGGGGGGCGCGGACAGGAGTGGGCCCACGCGCGCCTGGAGCAGTTAGCCCGGGTTATTCATGAGGATTCGCACCAGGGCGTCGGAACAGGTCACTCGTGTTCGGGAATGACAGCCCTTCCCTCGATCTCGGGCCTTGCGCCCGGAGACGGGGTCTCGCCCGGCCCGAGTCCCGCAGCGCACGAGATCGGGCGCGAATGACCTCTAGGCTGCCGCAGGGAGGTTAGCCAACAAGGGCTGGTTTGCAATCGCCACTGGGGACCTGGAAGGTGACCGGGGTCAGGAATTGTTCTGGGCCAAATCCTTCGGCAGCAGAGGCTGGGACGATGTGCCCGGCAGGGCCTTCCCCTTCCAGGACGTGTGCGCTTTTCAAACAACGGAGTGAGCGGAATAGAACGGCTCGCAATGTCCTGTTGAGAAGATCCACTCCGATGGAATGAATTCGCTGTGCAGCGGGATTGCTGATCCTGTGCAATGATTGAAGCGACCTGCGCTTTGCCCCGTCTTTGATTTACAAAGGTGAGCAATCGAAGGGATGGATCCACGTTCGCAGGGTTCCAAGCAGCTACCCAACAACTCGCATGCACGATCGACACCGCCCCGCTCGCGTACGTTTCATCCGCCCCAGGATCGCGGCCGGCCTTTTCGCGCTTGGCTTCGCGGCAGGCTGTTCCAGTGGCTCGGGAAACGGTGGGCCGTCGGGAAGCGGTAGCTTCGTACTCGATGGCACGAACGTTCCAGCCGGCGCTGTTTGGCCCCTGAACCGTGGCATCGAATTGCGCTTCAATCAGCCGGTCGACCTGTCGACGGTCAGCTTGAACACCGTTCGTATTGAGACTGACTCGGACGTCGCGGTTGCGGGGAGCTTCTCCTTCCTCGAGGACGTGAACGGCAGTCAGGATTCATCGGTGGTTGTGTTTCACCCCGCGTGTCCGGTCCAGGCTGACCTTTCCGATGGGGGACTGCAGCCGGGTGGGACCGAGTACACCCTGCGGGTGCTGAGCGCTTCCGATGGAGCCGGCACGCTTCTGTCTGCTGCAGGGCAATCGCTCGAGTTGGGAGCCACCGTGGGATTCGAAACTCCCCTGGGACCGGACCCGGCTGAGCTGTTCGAGGATTCCCGGGCCGGCCCACCCCGGGCGCGGCTTCGGGGGCGTGCTGGCGTAGGGACAGACGAGGACACCACGACCTATCTGGAAATCGGTGGGGATCCCGGCCAACGAGCCTACTTTGAGCTCGATCCCAGCTCAGGCGCCGGATCGATCGATGGCTTCAGTGCACCGCTCAACTTCTACAGCGATCCCGCGACGCACCTGGCTGTACTCGTTCACCTGGATCAACCGCTTGCTCCCGGAGCGGGCAACGTGGGGCCCGAGCGCTTTCGCCTGGAGTGGCGCCTGGCTGGGGACGATCAGGGCTGGGCATCCTTCGGCAGCGAGGTGCAGCTCGAGTCCAACTGCACGGTCGCGGGCGCTGTCGTGCGCATCCAACCCCAGGGCATCTTGCCCGCCGGAGCGCAGCTGCGCCTTGTTGTGGGGGCCGGCCTGTCCGACCTTGTGGGGGAGCTGAGCCTGGAGGCGGACGAAGACCTGGGGGTGTTTGAGGCGGAGAGCCTTGCGGGTTCCAGCCATGCCGATGAAATTTTGGAGCGCTTCGCCGCTGGGGCGGATGCTGCCGGGAGCAACGAAGACCCCGCTGCGGTCGGCGGTCTGCCCCGCGCGAACTGGGGCGGGGGCAGGCTGCAGGCCAGCACCGGATTCGAGGGTTCCGGCGGACCTGGCGGTGACTTTGATCTGGTGCTGAGCGCCGGGCAGATGTTGATTGTCGGCACGGACTACGCCCAGATCACCGGTGGACCGAACGGTGCGCCGACGATGGTTCAGGATGTGGTGGATGGGATGCTCGACGTGCGCGACCTGCGCTTGGCTGCTAGCTCGCAGCTGATCTTCATCGGCCCCAATCCGGCCCTCATTCTCGCCGCGGGCGATGTCGTCATCGCCGGAGAGATCTCGATCCGTGGGGGCAACAATCCAGGCGTCGGAGGCCTCAACAGCCCGACCGTTCCCGAGGCAGGGGCGGTGGGCAACGGTGGCGGCGGCGCTGGGGGAATCGCGTCGGGCC
>CAYWNK010000344.1:0-5934 GCA_964459495.1 uncultured Planctomycetaceae bacterium | reverse complement strand
GACCAAGCGCCCGCGGTGTCGCCAGCGCGCGCCTGGGCGAGGCCCATGCCGAGCAACTCGTCGGGGGTGGGACGGTACTCGTCAGGATTGGCTTGTCCGGGGGGGAGCACGGCCAGGGCGGCGGGTTCACCGATCGCGATCCGCGCCGGGTTGACGAGGCTGCGCAGCACGACGGGCGTCTGCGCATAGTCCCCCGGAACCTGGCCCAGCAGCGTGAACTGCACCGACCCGCCGCCGCGCCAGGCGCCGAGGGGCACCAGCAGGCGGCCAGGTTGCTGCTCGACGACCTCCAGGCCGCCGCGGAAGGTGCCCTCGAGCAGGCCCATGCCCGCCGGCAGAGGCACGACGAGCATCAGCGGCTCCTCGTTCTCGGAGCGGCCGTCGGGCCCGTAGGCCCGGAAGCTCAGCGACACGTCGGTCGTGGCGCCCAGATCCAGGTGCTCCAGCTTGTGGTTCCAGGTGTCGCGAACGCCTTCGACCGAGCTCCACCCAACCCCGATCTGCTCGCCCGCGAAACGGGGTGCGGCCGGGCGGTAGGCCACATCCCATACGCGCAGGCGTTCGACGTGATCGGCCCCGTCGGGGATATCGTTGGACGTGGCGCTGAGGACGATTTGGAACGGCACCTCGCCGCCCTCGGGCGTCATGGCGACGCGCACCGAGCCCGCGGGCAGCTCGAGGGAATCGAGGTAGCTCGGCGCGCCGGGCTCGAGCACGATCACCTGTTCCGTGCCCCCCGCGATGGTCAGGCGCACGCGGCGCTCGCGCGGGGTCTCGGCGGTCCGGGTGCGGGCGACGGCCGCGAGGGCGATGCCCGCCCCGCGTGCTCCGTGCCAGGGGGCGCGGGCCCAGAGTTCCGCGGCTCCTTGCTGGAGGCGCTTGGAGTCGGGCATCACGCGCTGCAGGGTGAGGACCGATAGGGCGAGCTGCTCGACTCCGGAGCTGTACCAGCCCGCGTTACCGGTCACGGGCCAACCGCAGCGCAGCTCGCCGTTGGGCGCGGGCTTGGGCTCCGCCTTGGCCTCCAGCAGGGCAGCGACCTCGGCGGCCATGGGCAGCGCGTCGCGCTCCGCCAGGGCGAGGGCCGTGTGGGCCAGGGCGGCGGGGGACAGGCTGCTTCGCCCGCGGTGCAGGCGGTTGAGAGCGGCGAAGTCGGCAGCATCCAGCACGCAGAGCGCGTGTTGCACGGCTGATCGCCCATCGTAGGCGTCGCGGTCGAGGTCGCGTCCGAGCTCCTGGAGCTTGGCGATCAGCTCGTCGGCGAGGGGGCCGGGCTGCTGGAAACCGATCTGCTTGGCACGACCCAGGGCCCAGGCCACACGTGCGGTAGCCTGCGGCGTCGACGTCCGGTTGCCACCGAGAATCGGACCCCAGCCGCCGTCCTGCGCGCGGCCCACGAGGAGCTCCGCGATCAGCGCGTCGCCCTGGGACTCCAGTCGCTGCAGGGACTCGGCGGGCGTCGCAGCGCCTGCGCGCGCGGACTCGAGGACCTCGCACAGGCCAAGCAGCCTGCCGGCGATTTCAGCGGGACCGGTGGGCAGCGGCGCAATGCGCGGGCTGATCCCCAGCCCGCGTCCGCCCATCGCGAGCTCGATCAGGCGACCCTCCACGCCTGCTCCCAGCAGGATGCGCAGCTCATGACCCGTGTAGGTGCGCCCCGCGGGCAGCTCCAACTCAAAGCTGCGCGGCCCGGCGAGGAGCCCGGACTCGGCCGCGGTAAACGGCAAGCCCTTTGCACGCACATCCAGGGTTTCGGTCCTGCTCGCAGCGAGGCCCGAAGCGGTGGTGAGCTGGGCCGTGACCTGGATCGGAAGCGCCTCGTCGAAGCCCTTCAGGGGGTCGAGCCACAGGTCGGTGTGACCGCCCGCGCCGAGGGTGCAGCCGGTGCGCCCGCGCTGGGTGTGGGCACCGGAAACGGCGGTCCAGACGAGTTCCGCGCTTTCGTTGCCCCCGGTGGGATGGATGATGCGCACGCCGGGGACGGGCTCGTCGCCGGCCACGATGCCGTCCGGCAAGCGCAACTCAAGGCCGAGGGTCATGGCGACCTGGAAGCTCGTCTCCGCGCCGCCGAATGCATCTCCGCGATCCGAGCCGCGGGCGATCGCGCGCCAGCGGGTTGAGCGCTCCGGAACGTCAAAGGTGATCTCGGCGGTGCCGTCGGCGCCGGTGCGAACCCCGGGCAGCCAGATCAGCGTGTCCGCAACGACCTCAGGGTCCGGTGCCGATGCCGTCGCCGGCACTGGCGCCATCCCGGACGGCGATGCAGGGGCGCTCTTGGCGAATGCCTTTCGATTGAGAGACCTGCCCCGAGCCAGATTGACCACCTCTTGGTCGAAGGGGGAATCGGCTAGCTCATCTTCGACCTCGGCAAAGCTGGCTCGTAGGTTCTCGCGTTGGTCCCTCCAACTCTGTTCTTCCTTGAGTCTGGCCGTCTCGGCCAGCAGCTCCGCCGAGATCTGGCGGGTGACGCCGGCGTAGGTGAAGGTGCACGAGGAACTCGTGCGCGGACCGCTCGGGATCCCCTTGCCCCCGGCGAAGAAGGCCCCGAGGTCCGGCGTTCGATCGGGGAAGGCGCGCAGCAGCGCGTCTTCGACGATCGCAATCGACAGCTCGGTTTCTACGGGCTTGCCGGCGGCGTTCGTGACGCGGATCTTCATCCCGCCCTGGGCCCCGGGTTCGAGCATGTCGGAACTGGGGACCAGCTCGACGAGCAGGCCGCCCTGAACTTCGTAGACCAGCTCAGCTGTGTGCAGCTGGCCACGTTCCATGCGGGAGAGGCTGACCCTCACGCCCGGGGCGAAGTGTGCCGCGGCGACGAAGTCGAGGGGCTGGGTTCCGCTCTGCAGCCGGACGAGGCGGTGCTCCAAGACGGTGGCATGCTCGAGGGTGAGCAGCGCGAGCCCCGCAGGTCCACGCAACACAGCGCGCATCGCGGCGGTCTCTCCGATCGCGGCTCGGGTTTGGTCCGCGAGCAGGCGCAGCCGCACCGGGTCCTCCGAGCCCGAGACGAACTGGGAGTTCTCGCCCGTGATCGGATTGTCGAAGCGGTCGGTGCCGCGGGCGCGGACGACGTACGTGCCGCCCTCCTCGAAGGCGAGCTCCAGGCGCAGAATGCCCTTGGCGTCCGTGCGGGCGCTGCGCGTCTCGACGCGGGTTTCGGTCCAGCGCCGCTTCGCAGAGGACACCCGCCTAAGGATGTCGACTTCTAGGTCGGTCTCGACCGGCTCGCCGTCGACGCCGACAGCGCGGATCGTCGCGGCGAAACCCTCGCCTGCCAACACGGCACGGCCAGCGACCTCGACGGACAGTTGATAGGCCTGTTTTGCGAGCAGCACATCCGTTTGCGCGCTGACGTTCTCCTCGGGCAGCCAGGCGCGGATGCTCAGGGTCATTGGAGCGAGGAACTCCGTCGAGTCGAAGCTGAGGGTGGTGCGGCCTTCGTCGTCCGTACGGGTCTCCAGCTCCCGGCCATCGGGCAAGGCGTAGCGCAGCAAGGCCCCGGCCATCGGCGAGCCCCAGGCGAATCCGGCTCGGGCTTCGATCTCCACAGTCTCGCCGCGGAACCAAACGCGGCGCAGGGGGTCCAGCTCGAGCTCGACCCGTTGAAGCTTGTATTCGCGCACGTCGACGCCGCACTGCCAGCTGGGTCCGCCGTTCTTGCGCACGACTAGGCGCCAGCCGCCCACAGGAGCGTGACGGGGGAGCTCGAAGCTGCCGTCGATCGCGCCGAATTCATTGAGCTTGGCTTCCTGCCGGAATAGGACACGGGAGCTCGGGTCCAAAAGCTCCGCACGGAATTCGTCTCCGGGGCGGAAGGTCAACGCTCCGCCCTCCGCGTCGCGGTGCAGGGCGCGCCAGTGGACGGTATCTCCGGGACGGTAGGCGCTGCGGTCGGTGTAGGCGATGCCGCGGGCACTGCGTCGAGTGGCGGGCGCGGTGCCAGCGATCTGCAGTCCGTCCGCCGCGTAATGGCCGTCGCGCACGGCGAGCACGGTCATGCTCTGGGGCGTTCCCTCGTAGCGCAGCCGGCTCAGGCCGTCAGCGTCTGTGCGGCCCTCGACAAAGGTCATGGCGCCGCCCGGGCCTTGCCCGGCGATCAGGATCCGAACGTCCTCTGCAGGGGCATCGGCCAGGGCATCGACAGCCCAGACCAGAGCCTCTTCGGCCGAACCCTTGACCAAGACCTCCAGGTCGCTGCGCAGCACGAGCGTCGTCGCGCGCTGTTCGTCCGCGGAGATCGCGACGGCCCAAACCCCCGCGCCTTCGACGGGTAGGTCGACGGTGGTTTCCAGGGGAAGGTAGCGAGCATAGCCCTCGAACGGGATCTCGTAGCTCTGTGCGGCCGCGATCAGGTCAAGGTCGAGGTCCTCGATCCGGGTATGCGTCTGGTGTTTGCGGAAGTAGGCCTCGAGATCGAGTGGGTAGATACTGACCGAGAGGCGCTCGTGGTTGCGGGCGCGAACCGTAAGCTGCGCCGGCTCGTTGGAACGCGCTGTGCGCTCGGTGACGATCTCAAGCGAGGGGGCGAGCAGGGTGCTCAGCTGTTCACCGGCTTGTCCGCCGGGGTCACCGGCGGCTTGGCAGGCTCGGTAGGCGTCAACCGCGCCCTCCAGGTCGGCGAGCTCTCTCTCGAGGATGCTCCCGACCCGCAGCAGGGCCTGGGGGGAAACGGACTGGCCGGTGAACTTGTCGGCCACCGTACGGAGAGACGCGACCGCCGAGCGCCAGAGGTCCTCAGACGGGGCGCCTGCCTCGGCGGCCTGCTCGGCGCGGATGGCGTCGAGGCTGGCCAGGTCGAGGTGCACCTCGGCGGCCTGCGGATCGAGTGGCCAAGTGTCGAGGAACGCGAGCCAGGCGCTGGCCGCGCCGTCGAGGTCGCCCGTGTCGCGACGGGCGTAGCCGAGCATGCGGGCGTTCGATGCGATGTGCTGCTGGGAATCGCTCCAGCGTTCGCCGTTGGGGTAGCGGGCGGTATAGGACTCGAACGCGGAGCGGGCTTCGGCATGCAGGCGCTGGGACTCCAGCTGCATGGCCTGGCGATAGAGCGCTTCGGTACGCAGCTCGGCGTCGGTGGCGCGTTGCTCGTCGGTCCAGTCGGTTCCGGTCTGCTTGTCGCTGGCGTGCAAGGCCTCGAAGCGCTCGGCGGCTTCGGCGCCGCGCCCGGCGTTCTCCAACCAGCTAGCGGCTGCGAACCGTGCAGTGCTCCCGCGGGGATCGTTCGGATGTTCATGGACGAATCGATCGTAGGCTCCGAGGATCGAATCGAGCTGCTGGACACCGGCGGTCGCCCAGGCTTCGGCTAGGGCAAAGCGGGCGTCCCGTAGCACGGGGCTATCGCCCGCGGCCGCAAGCTCACGCTCCAGGTCTTCGAGGGCGCGGCGCCCCGCGGGACCCTGGCCCGCCTGGACCAGGGCGCTGCCGAGCGCGAGCTTCGCGGATTGGGTGGCCGGGGACTCGAGCTCGGGCTCGTCGAGGAGCTGGCGCCAAAGGGCGATCGCCCGGGCCGGATCCCCCGCGCGGCCGGCGGTCTGTGCCGCAGAGCGCAGAACGCGCCTGCGCAGCTCGGCGCCGACCTCCAGTTCGAGGGCACGCGCGTACAGCTCGAGCGCGCGGCCAGGGTCGGTTTGGGCGCCGGGGTCGTTGGCGCTGGGCTCTGCGCCCAGCTCGTCGGCGCGCTCGACGAGCACGAGCGCGAGCTGGCTTTGGCGCGCGGGGTCGCGGAGTTCGCGGCATAGCGCTTCGACGAGTTGCTCCGCCTCTTCGAATCGGCGCGCGCCGGCGAGTAGCTCGGAGCGCAGGAAGCGCGCCTTGTTGCGCAGACCGGATTCGGGGTGTTCGGCCGCGAAACGCTCCAGGGCCGCGAGGGCGGGGTCCCGCTGTCCTTCCCGGGCCAGTGACAGAGCCTCCAGGTACTGCCATAGGTCCCCCTCGTCG
>CAYWNK010000343.1:0-6005 GCA_964459495.1 uncultured Planctomycetaceae bacterium | reverse complement strand
CGGCAGACCCATCTACCTGAACCTGTGGGCGAGCTACTGCGTGCCCTGCATCGCCGAGCTGCCCGACCTCCAGGCCCTCGACGACTCCGGGGACATGGCCGTGGTTGGGATCTCGATGGACTCCCCCCTGGAACAGGGCAAGGCCCAGAAGATCTTCTCCAAGCGTGGCGCCAGCTTCCCCAGCTACTATGCGGGCGCCGAAGCCGAGGCTGGGTCCGCCACCGTGTCCACCCTGGTCGACCTGGAACGACTGCCCATTCCTACGACTCTCGTACTGTCCCCCGAGGGGGTTCTCGAGAGCATCATCCGCGGTCCCATCGAAGCGCGCTGAAGGAACTGGCCCCAACTCCGCCCTGGGGCCAGTCGGACGCTATCCTGCAGGCGCATGCAGGCCAACGAACCGTTTGCGGACAAGGACTCGAGCGAAGCCGGATCCCACTCGGTGCCGGCCGCCACTCTGCCCCCCCTCGCCACGCTAAGCCAGCGTGTCCTCGGCGTCGCCGTGGACGTCGCGCTGCCGGGGATCCCGCTACTTCTTCAGCTCGTTTTGACTAGCCGCCCCGCCGAAATCGGCACCGCCTCCGAGGGCCTGCTGGTCTTCCTCGCAGGATGCCTGTATGTGCTACTGGCCATCAACATCCACCTCCTGCTCAACCGCGGTCAGACCATCGGCAAGTTCGCCGTGCAGTCTCGCATCGTGCAGGTCGACGGCAGCCGGGCTGGCTTCATGCGCATTATCTTGCTGCGTGGCTTGCTCAACGGATTGCTAGTCCTGGCCTTCCCCGTGTATCTCGTCATCGACGCCCTGTTCATTCATCGGGCCGATCGCCGCTGCGTGCACGACTTCCTCGCCGGCACGATCGTCGTCCAGGCATGAACCAGACGGATCTAGCGCTTCCGATCCAGACCCCTGAGGGTTCGACGCTGATCCTGCGCCCGGCGGGCATCGCCGTACGCGGCGCCGCCTGGGCCCTGGACGCCCTCGCCCGCGCCACCGTCTACACCGTCTGCGCGATCCCGCTCGCCCTCATCGGGCGCACTGGGTTGGCGATTCTGCTGCTGCTGTTCTTCGCGGGCGAGTGGCTCTACTTCGCCGGGTATGAGGCCTTCCGCAGCGGCGCAACCCCGGGCAAGCGGCGCATGGGCATCAAGGTGGTGCAGAGCGACGGCGGACCCGTCAGCATCGAAGCCGCCCTTGTGCGCAACCTCGTCCGCTTCGCCGACACGCTGCCCTTCGCCTACGGGGCGGGCCTGGTGTCCTGCATGTTCAGCAGCACCTTCCAGCGCCTCGGCGACCGGGCGGCCGGCACGCTTGTCGTGCACGTCCCCCAGGACGCGACCAATTCCTCACTGACGCTCGCCGCGAGGCTCAGCGACGTCACCCAGCGGCGCGCCCAGGGCCAGGCCCAGCGCAGCCAGGCCCAGCAGGTGGAAAGCAGCCCCGAACCGGAGCGCCCCGCCGCCTCGCTCACCGGCCATGAGGCTGCCCTGTTGCTCAGCTTCGAGGAGCGCCGTGCTCGGCTGCACCCCGAGCGCCAGATCGAACTCGCCAACCTGCTCGAAGCGCTGACCGGTCAGCGCGGCGAAGAGGCACTCGCCACCCTGCGCGCCAACGCGCATTGGTTGGAGGGCGAGGCATGAGTCGCGCTCGATTCGTGTCCGATCGCGAGGCGAGCTGGAAGCGCCTCGCCCGCGTGCTGAACGACCTTGAGTCCCGCGGCCGAAAATCCAGCGCGCTCCATGCCGAGCTCCCTGGCCTCTACCGTGCCGTGGCGGGCGACCTATCCCTGGCTCGCCACAGGGCCTATGGGCTCGCCCTGGAGGAACGTCTGAACGCGCTGTCCCTGCGTGCCTACCACCAGCTGCACGGGACGCGGCTAGGTTTGCTGCGCCGCTTCGGGCGCTTCGTCACCGTGGGCATCCCCCGGGCCGTGCGCGCAGAGGGCCGACTGATGATCCTCTGCTCGGTGCTCTTCTGGCTGCCCTTCCTCCTGCTCACGCTCGCCGGCGCTTGGGCACCGCACTGGGTCCAGGCAGCCCTCCCGGCCGAGATGGCCGCGGGCTTGGACCAGGGCTTTGGGGGCGATTCTATTCAGCGAGACTCGTCTTCGAACCTGATGATGTTCGGCCACTACATCCGCAACAACGTCGGCATCGACTTCCGCACCTACGCCGGCGGGCTATTGGCCGGGGTCGGTTCGCTCTTCTTCATGATCTTCAACGCGATCGTGCTTGGAGCGGCCTTCGGATACTCCTGGATGCAGGGCTACTCCGAGACCTTCCTGCGTTTCGTCGTTGGCCACGGCGCACCCGAACTCTGGGCAGTCGTGGTTTCCGCTGCCGGCGGTTTGCGTCTGGGCCTCACCCTGATCGCACCTGGTCGCCGATCCCGCCGCGCCGCCCTCGCGGAAGACGGCCGGCGCTCCGTCCATCTCGCGGCGGGGGCAGGCGTCATGACCACGGTCGCCGCGTTCATCGAGGCCTTCTGGTCGGCCAATGACTTCACTCTGACCGTCAAGCTCGCCGTCGGCGGTCCCCTGTGGGTGCTCGTTCCGGCCTGGCTCCTCTTCGCGGGGCGGCGCCGATGAAGCTCGACGACCTGCGCGTTGCCCTATCGCCCCGCCGCAGCTGGGAGGCGATGGACCTCGGCCTGATGAGTCTCGCACGCTGGCGCTCCGCCGTGTACATCCCCTGGCTAGCGATCACGCTGCCCCTTTGCGGCCTGATCTGTCTGGCCCTGCGCCATCACCCTGGCTGGATCCCCATCGTCATCTGGCTGACCAAGCCGCTGCTCGGGCGCATCCCCCTGCATGTCCTGTCGACCGCGGTGTTCGGTCCAGCGCCCAAGCCAGCTGAGACCCTCGCACGGGCCCCCCAGCTGCTCACGCGCCGCGTGGGCCTCGCCTTCCTGAGACAGCGCTTCAGCACCAGGCGCGGTCTCATCCAGCCCATCGATCAGCTCGAACAACCCAAGGGTTCCGCCCGCAAGGCCCGTGTGCGCGTGCTGAGCCACGGCAAGACCGGCGGTTCGGCTTCCACCGCACTCATCCTGTTCGCTCACTTTGAATTCTGCCTGGCGCTCTCCGCCACGGCCACGCTGCTCCTCTTCGGTCCCGCATCCTGGGGACAAGCTGGCTCCGAGTTCCTCGAATACGGCACCTCGAACGCGACCTGGGAGTGGATCCAGGCGGCCGCGTACATCACCGCTGTCTGTGTTCTCGAGCCGGCCTTCGTCTCCGTTGGCTTCGGCCTCTACCTCTGTCGCCGCACCGATCTCGAGGGCTGGGATATCGAGCTAGGCTTCCGCAGCTTAGCGAGCAGGCTCCGGGAACAGGGCATGGCACGCTCCTTCGGCGGCGCCGCACTGCTGCTGGCCTGCCTGGTCGGCTTCGCGCCCACGACCCGCGCCGCCGCACTGCATCCGCAGGACCCCGCCGCCGTTGCCCAAGAGGTGCTCGAATCCCCGGAGTTCGACACCACGATCACCAGCCAGCAATGGGTTCCGCCCGACATGGAATTCGGCCCCCTCGAAGGCCTGATGGATGCAATGGCTCCCGTGCTGGTGGCCCTGGCCTGGATTGCCGGTGCAGTCCTGTTGATCCTGCTGATCTCCCACCTGTTCTCATCCAGGACGAAGTCGGGCGGTTCCGGCGGCAAGAAGAGCACGAAGGTGCGGCCCGCCGAAGCATTCGGGCTCGACCTGCGCCAAGAATCCCTACCCGCCGACCTGGCCGGGGACGCCCTCGCCCTATGGAACCGCGGCCAGCTGCGAGAGGCCCTATCGCTCCTCTACCGCGGAGCCCTGGTCCACCTGGTCGATGCCGAAGCACTCGACATCCAGCCCAGCGACACCGAGCACGACTGCGTGGAACGCGTCCACGCCCTCGACCGCGGCGACAAGGCCGAGAAGGCGCGCTTTTTCGAGCAGCTCACCGGCGCCTGGCTGCACAGCGCCTGGGGCGCGCGCCCTCCTGCTCAAGAGGCCGGTAGCGCCTGGTGCGAGTCCTGGAGCGAGCATTTCGGAGGCGCAGCATGAGGATCCGCGTTCTTCTTGGATGCCTCTTGGTCGCCGGCTGCGGCAGCTTCGAGGAGGTCATCACCGAGGGCTCGCTGCGCGGGGAAGCGAGCCTCAACCCGCTGCTCGCGTCCCAGCGGTTCTTCGAGCGCATGGGGCTTCCAGCCACCAGCAGCGGAAGTCTGCCGCAAGCCCTTCCCGAAGATGCCGTAGTCCTGGTCTCCGGCCAGCGCTACCGAGCGACCACCCCGGCGCTGGAGCACCTTCTCGAATGGGTCGCCGGCGGCGGACACGCTCTCGTCTTCGTCGAGGGCTTCGACGAGCCGCTGCCGCCCGGAGCCGGCGACCCCGAGGTGCCCTTCGCGCTGCTCGAGCGCCTGGGCGTCGTGCGCGGCCCAGCACCGGACTATGACGAGTTCTTCGAGGGCACCGACTCCGCCTTCGAAGAAGACCCCACAGGGCGAGAAGAGTGGGAACTCCAACTCGATCCGGACGCCGGTTGCATCGGGCCAGAGAACGACTTGTCCACGCCGGTCTGCGATCTGAGCTACGGCGACGGGAAGGTCACGCTGATCCCCGAAGGCTCGATCATTGCGCGCAAAAACCTGGGCGACGGCGACCACGCCGCATGGCTGTGGAGCACCGTCCAGGCCGGCCCCCAGAGTCCGACCAGCGCCCTGCTGATCCACGGCGGCGGCGACACCTTGTGGTCGCTGATCCGCAAACATGCCCCCGCCGCCCCTTGGGCCCTGCTGGGGCTGTTGGTCCTTTCCCTCTGGCGCCTCGCCGTGCGCTTCGGCCCGCGCCTGCCCGACCCGCCGCCCGCGCGCCTCGGCTTCGATCTGCATGTGACAGCGGTGGGCAAGTTCCTGTGGAAACGCCGCGAGAACACACGCCTTGTCCAAGCCTGGCGCAACCGGGTTCTAAACGCGGCGCGCGGCAAGCTGGGGCTCCCCCTTTCGCCCGGATCGGACCCAACCCGGACCCAGGGCTTCGTCGACGCGCTCGTCGAGCGTACCCAGCTCCCGGCCGACCGCATTCAACGCGCCTTTGCATCCGAGCATGTGGACGAAAGCGCCACCTTCACGGCGATCATCGCCGACCTCCAGGCCATGCGCCAAGCCCTATGACCGACGAACCCGAGAGCAACTCTCTTCCCCCGCACCTGGCCGCAGCAAGCGCGACAGCAGCCGCACTGCGCCAGTCCATCGGCCGCGCCTTTCTGGGCCAGGACGAGGTCGTCGAGCAAGTGCTGGTCACGCTGCTCGCCGGCGGTCACGCCCTGCTAGAGGGCGTACCGGGCCTCGGAAAAACCCTGCTCGTGCGCGCCCTCGCCAAGAGCTTCGGGGGCAGCTTTGCGCGCGTGCAGTTCACGCCCGACCTCATGCCCACCGACGTCACCGGGCACGCGGTCTACGACATGGCGAGCAGCGAATTTCGAGTCCGCAAGGGACCCGCCTTTACGCAGCTGTTCCTGGCCGATGAGATCAACCGTGCGCCCGCCAAGACCCAGGCCGCGCTGCTCGAGGTGATGCAGGAGCGCCAGATCACCTTGGAGGGCGAGTCGTACAAGATGGAGCCGCCCTTCGCCGTGTTCGCGACCCAAAACCCGATCGAGCAGGAGGGCACCTACCCCCTGCCCGAAGCCCAGCTCGACCGCTTCCTCCTGCACGTGCGCATCGAGTCGCCGGCGGAGGACAGCGAGCTGGCAATTGTGCGCCACGTGACCCAGGGCTCCACCGGTACCGGGCTGCCGCTCGACGCCATCGAGCCCGTGGTCAGCGCTGAGGACATCGTGAACGCACAGGCCGCCGTCGCCACGGTGCGGGTGGAGGAAGAGGTCACGCGCTACGCCGTCCGCATCGCGCGGGCGACGCGCGAAGCCCGCGGGCTCGCCCTGGGCGCTGGCCCCCGGGGCGGCATCGCGCTCGTGCGTGCGGCCCGCGCGCGGGCGGTACTCCACGGCCGCGACTTCGCCGCCCCCGAAGAC
>CAYWNK010000342.1:0-6032 GCA_964459495.1 uncultured Planctomycetaceae bacterium | reverse complement strand
GTACAGGGTCTTGTGCTGCGCGCGAGTCCTCTGGGCCCAGGCGAGAAGTTCGTCCTGTTCGGGCAGCGGACTCGGCGGCGACGGAAATCCCAAGCCGACGACCCCTGCCCCGAGCAGCGCGATGGGAGCCAGCGCCGAACGACCCTTAGGTCTGCGCCGCCAAAGCCCCGCCGCACCCAAGCCAGCACAAGCGATCCAGGCCCCGCGCGCCACATGGATCAAACCGTCGCCGGGCTCCAGTGCGCTGACCGTCCCTGCCAAGACCATGGCTCCACCTGCGGCAACGAGGCCTAGCAAGGCTCGCTCCCGGATCTGCATTGCACGATAGAAGCCATAGATCGCTGCGGGTGCAAACAGGAGCCCCCATCCGTTGCGATCTCCCCCCTCCCCCATCGCCAAGACCCCGATGGATCCAGTGTCCATGGTGCTAAGCGCGAGGGCGGACCAGCGCTCCAGCAATCCGGCGTCAGCCGCCTCCAGGCGAGTGAGGGGTGCAAGCCAAAGCGGTGGCTCAAAGCCGTGGCGAATCCACAGCAGGAAGAGCAAGGCCGAGGCGACGGTAGGCAACACAAGGAGAATTTGCCCCCGCCCCTTCGCGAAGAGCGCGAGGCAAGGGGCGAGGAGCCCGAGCTCAGGACGCAGGAGAGTCCCCAGACCGGCCCAGCCACCGGCCAGGCCTGTCCGGGCGACCCGCAGGGCTGCTGCGCCGGACACCGCGAGACAAAGAGCCAAGGAGCCGGAGTCGGCTCCGCTCGGCTGCAGCACGAAGACGGGCAAGAGCGCGAACAGCGTCAGCGAGACCCGAGCCGCCAGGGGACGAGCTCCCAGCAGAAGCGCGAACGCTCCAGCCGTGATGGAGTCTGCGATCAAGCTGAGCCAACGGGCCGCTTCGAAGGTGCCGCCAAAGGAGTCCCGCAGCAGCGCCAACAGCCCCACGAAGCCCGGCGCCGACGCACCGGCACTCGGCTCCCAGGGGGCTCCGGGGGTAAAGACAAAGCCTCGCCCAGCCGCCAGGTTTTGGGCGTAGCGTAGATCGACCCAGGCGCTGGCCTCTGGCACGGCGGCCCCGAGCGCTAGCCAGCGCCCAAGCAGGACCGCGGCCACGAACGCTCCCACTTCCCAGGGGGCGAGGGCCAGGCGCCGGTCGGAGATCAAAGCTTGCGACGGATCGCGCAGGACAGAAACAGCAGGAGGTAGGCCGCGCACAGCACCACGCTGACCAGCATGTACATCGCCTTGACCGTAAATAGGTCGCCAAGGCGCATCGCCTCCATCAGTCGCGGAGCCGCTCCCCCAATCCCGGCCAGCGCCACGAGCGCACCGATCCCCAGGGCCAGTCCCTTCTTGCCGGAAGCGCGGCTCCAAACGGCCAGCAGGCCGATCACGAGGCCGAGAATCGAGGGAATCATCGCCGTGATGCTCTCCTGGCCCGTATGGAAATACCCGGCCACACCGGAGAGGATCAGGAGGATGGCGATTCGAAAAGCGTGGACTTCCATAGGACGACGAAAGGGGGTTAGAAGCGCGCAGCGGAGGCCCGCTGCCAAGGGATCTCGTAGGCCTCAGGCACGGGCTCAGCGATCAGTGAGCCCCGCTCGAGGAAAGGGTAGAGTTCAAAGTAGCTCGCGCTGGTGTTCGGTCCGGTGCGCCGCTGGATGTGCCGCGGCGTGATATCCGAAGGCTGCTCGAGGCCGGCCGCGCCGACGAGTTCCAGAAGGCTCTCGACGGTTTCGCGATGGTAGGAAGCCGTCCGTTCCGACTTGTCCTCCACATCGAGCCCAAAGGCCAGCTCGGACTTCTGGGTCGCCACGCCGACGGGACAGTCGTTGGCATTGCAGCGCCGCGCCTGAATGCAGCCAATCGCCATCATCATGGCCCGCGCCGAGTAGCACAGATCCGCTCCCAGCGCGATCTTCGCCGCCATGTCAAAACCCGTTGTAATCTTGCCGGCGGCGATCACGCGCACCTTCTCCCGCAAGCCAAAGCCAACGAGGGAGTTGTGCACAAACACGAGCGCCTCGTTGAGCGGCATGCCAACCGAGTTGGTGAACTCCAGCGGAGCTGCACCCGTTCCGCCTTCCCCCCCGTCCACGGCGACAAAGTCGGGGTGCTTCCCCGAGGCATACATGGCCTTGCACAACGCGAGGAACTCCGACCGACGCCCGACGCAGAGCTTGACCCCGATCGGCTTGCCACCGGACAGTTCCCTCAGCCTCGCCACCCAATCCAGCAGTCCATTGGGGGAATCGAAACTGGTGTGACCGGGGGGCGAGATCACGTCGACCCCGAGCGGAACTCCGCGAATCTTGGCGATCTCAGGCGTCACCTTGCGAGCCGGCAAGATCCCCCCGTGCCCGGGTTTCGCGCCCTGCGAAAGCTTGACCTCGATCATTTTGATCGAAGGGTGCGAGGCGGTTTCCGCAAACTTATCGGCGTCGAATCCGCCATCGCTTGCGCGGCAGCCAAAGTAGCCGGTGCCCACCTGCCAAATCAGATCGCCGCCGTGCTTCTTATGGTGGGGCGACACCCCCCCTTCCCCTGTGTTGTGGGCGAAGCCGCCCATCTTCGCCCCCTTGTTCAGGGCCTCCACCGCGGCGGAGGACAGCGAACCAAAGCTCATGGCGGACACGTTGAGCAGGGACGCGGAATACGGTTGCTGGCAGGTGTGCTCGCCGATGACCACGCGAGGCGCCACGTGGCTGGGTTGCTTGGCTGCGATCGAGTGCGCAATCCACTCGTAGCCCGCCTCGTAGACGTCGCGCTGAGTCCCGAACGGCGTGGTGTCCATCTGCTGCTTGGCGCGCTGGTAGATCACCGAACGCTGCTCGCGATTGAACGGCGCACCATCGGTGTTGGACTCGATGAAGTACTGGTTGATCTCAGGCCGGATGAGCTCCAACAGGTAGCGGCCGTGGCCGAGGACCGGGAAATTGCGCAACACAGCGTGCTTGGTCTGGGTGAGATCCCACAGTCCCAGGAAGATCAGCCCGACGACCACGGCGCTCAGAAGCCAAAGTGGGCTCCACAAGAAGCCCAGGGCAATCGTCACGGCGAGCAGAACAGCCAGCGTCAAGAAAATCGGTGCGCGCATCGTGCTAGGCCAGTTCGAAAATGACCTGAAGTCGAATGAAATCCACGTCCTTGAGGACAACGGCGATCGCATAGCCCTCGGTGAACGACAGCAGGCGTTTGCCCGCCTGCACCGTCAGCGTCGGGCCCTTGAGCTTGGGCCTGTCGCCCATGCTGCGCGCGGGTAGGAACCCGCGCACGTTGTAGTCGCTGAGGTGCAGCTCCAGCCCTCCGCGGGACACGCGCAAGACCTTGCCGTCCAGCTTCTCGCCGATATGCGGCTCCATGTACTGGCACACCTTGAGGTCACCAATCGCCGTCTCGGCCATCTGTGCGATCTCCGCCTGCATGGAAGCATGGGCGGCGATCTCGTTTAGCTCGTCCACCAGGTACTCGCCCTTCAGCTCCGTCTCGGCTTCCTCCCCCCGATCCAGCAGGGCCCACAGCCAACGGTGCACCATGAGGTCTGGGTAGCGGCGAATCGGAGAGGTGAAGTGCAGATATGCCTCCCGTGCGAGCCCGAAGTGCTTGGCCACGTCCTCATGATCCTTGACCTCGTAAACCGCGCGTTCGACCAAGCCCATGATGCGCCCAATCAAAGCTTCCGCATTGGGCCGGCGCCGAGCGGCGCGAATCAAGCGCCCCACGTCACGACCCGTGAGTCGTTCCTTGTCCGGTAGGCGAATGCCGTGCTCCTCCAGCATCTTGCCCACCCGTTCGATCTCCTCCCAGTCCTTCTCGGGGTGGACTCGATAGATCGTCGGAAGCCCCCTCCGCCGGAAGTAGTCGCCCACCGCCTGGTTCGCAGCAAGCGCCGTCTCCTCGATCAGCGTTTGGGAGAAGTAGCGCGGAGCATCGACGATCGCCTCGACCTCGTGACGCTCGTCGAAAACAAACTTGCGCTCGGTGGACTGGATACGAAGCGAGCCCTTCGCGTCCCGAATCGACTGCTGGCGGCGGGTCCAGTCCTGGAAGAGCTCCAGCGGAACCCGCAGGTACTCGAGTTCCTTGGCCTCTTCCGTGTCCGCGTTGTCGAGCACGCCTTGGACAGCTCTGTAGGTGCAGCGCTGCTTGCTACGGATCACGCTCTTGGCGATCTCGGTGTTGGTGCGTTCACCCTTCGCGTCGAAATCCATGAAGACGCTGAACGCCAGGCGCTCCACGTCCGGACGCAGGGAGCACAAGCCATTGGAGAGTTCCTCCGGCAGCATGGGCACCACCTGGTCGGGCAGGTACACGCTTGTGCCGCGTGCCAGCCCCTCCTCGTCCAGCGCTGTGCCAGGCCTCACGTAGTGCCCGACGTCGGCGATGTGCACGCCAACCCGCATCGCGCCGTCCCCCAGCGGCTCGATCGAGATCGCATCGTCGTAGTCCTTTGCGTCCTGACCGTCGATGGTGAAGATCACCTCACCGCGTAGATCGAGCCGGCCTTCGATGTCTTCAGGCCTCGGATCGTCGGGGAGCCCGCCGGTTTCCTTCCCGACGTCGTCGGGAAAGACGGTACGTACCCGGAACGACGACAGCAGCTCCATCTCCTCCGAGTCGGTGACCCGGTAGCAGTCGGGTCCCGTATCCATCGGGCCACTGGCGGACGGCCGCCGTGCGATCGCCGCTTGCGGTGAAGCCTCCGCGTCGGGGAGCTCGCCCAGGTCTTCATCCCCCCAAACGCCCTCGCTGGTCTCGACGGTCCAGCCCCTGTCGGCCGACCCAGCCTCCGCCTCCGCAGGCTTGCCCTCCGGCGCAGGATCTGCGGATTCCCCATCCCCACCGCCGCCGCGGGAGCGAAGCAGATCCTTGAAGCTCTTGAATTGGTCTTCGCCGGCCATGGCCGAAGGATAGCCGCTCAGCCCCCTGACCCCGAGCTGAAAGGCCCTTCCAGCCCACCGGGGCGCTGCCCCCCGCGCCTGGAGATTCCCCAGCGACACCAACCGGGACGCCGGGGCCCCGCTAGAACCGAATCCCGCCGCGGAAAGCCGTGCACGGGATTGTGCAAAGGCGCTCCGGCGCTCCAGCGCGAAGCCCGAAGATGACCCCTCGCTAGAGGAAGGAAACGCCCCGGAAGCGGGCGGGTGCGGCGCCATGGCTCATCTCGGCGACCTGCATGGGGTTGCCCTTGCCGCAATCGGTGACGCCGTACAGCTTCCAGTGGGCGGGACCACAGACCGCGTCGCAGGAATTCCAGAACTGGGCGGTCTCCCCCTGGTAGGTCGGCCGGCGAAGCATGCGTCCCAGTCGACCGCCCTGCACCTCCCAGGCGATCTCGCTGGTGAACTGGAAATGGACGCGGCGCTGGTCGATCGACCAGGAGCGCACGTTGTCCGCAAAGATCGCTCCGTCCTCGGTGTCGGCTAGCAGGGCGTCTAGATCCCAGGCACCCGGCTCAAGGGACACGTTGGTCATGCGCACCAGCGGAGGCGAGTACCAACCGTCCGCCCGGCAGGCTCCCCGGCTCTCGGCGTCGTCCACGGCCGAAGCCCACTCCCGGCTCGTGTGGTAACCGCCCAGTTTTCCGCCCGATACCACGTTCCAACGGGAACTGGGGGTGCCCTCGTCGTCAAAGGCCCGCGACGCCAGGCCGCCCGAAAGGTGCCCGTCCGCCACCAGCGTGACGCAGTCCGAGCCAAGCTGCAGGCTGGGGGCCATGTCCGGGGTGACGAAGGACGCCCCGGCCAAGTCCACCTCCCCGCCGAGCGCGCGGTCGAGCTCGCTGGCGTGCCCCAACGACTCGTGAATCTGCATCGCGAGCTGACTGCCCCCCAGGATCAGCGTGCGTTCGCCAGGCGGACAGAGGGGCGCCGAGCAGAGTTCGACGGCCTCGTCCCGAACGCGCGGCGCGTGACCCGCAAGGTCCAACTCTCGCACAAGCTCAAAGCCGCGCCCCTGCACCATGCCGCCGCCCGACACCGGGTAGCTGCGCCGCTCGACGTGGCCGCCGACCGAAGCCGTAGCGGCCATGCCAGCAC
>CAYWNK010000341.1:0-6062 GCA_964459495.1 uncultured Planctomycetaceae bacterium | reverse complement strand
GAGGCACACCGTGCCTCCAGCGAGCAGCGCACCGAGTAGGAGCAGTTTCTTCATGTCGATAGGATTTGGATCGTTGGTTGTTGCTGGCCGAGGCCAGCGGTCGGGTACCCACAGGCGCGTCCATAAGGCGAACGCGGCACACAGGCCCGTATGCAAGGGCCATGCCAGGCAGGGCCCTGCCCGGCGCATGTCCCCCTAGGATAGGCTGGAATGCCAGAAAGTGATGGGAGGTTCCGGGCACTTCTGGTGGGGGTCCTGGGCCCGTGTTCCCCCGGCGTAACACGATTCTACGCCTACGCCCAGGAGGTGCGGGTCTAGGGCAGCGATGGTGGAGCATCGACGGGGCCCCTGGAGCCTGTCAGGCCTCCCAGAGGCGGGATGCGGGGGGCCTGAGTTCGACCCCATCGGCAAAACAGGCGCTGGCCTGACGGGCCCTACCCGCACACTGCTTGGGAATGGACTCCCCCCCGAGCAAGGCAAACGCTCCCGACCCGCACGGCTGGCTCGGGTCCTTGGCCGCCCATCTTGGCGCGGATCGGGCGATTTGGAAGCCGGTGGGGGGCAAGGCCCACGCCTGGCCGCGGCTCGCTCCGCGCGAGGTCGACTGGGGGCGCGTCGCCGCGCTGGCCCCGGGCTGTGTCGATCGTGTCGGCGCATGCCCCTCCGATTTCCATGTGGCCAGCGCGCGCAGCGTCCGTTCCTCCCATCGCTTCCTCTGGGTCCGGGCACGGGCCGGGCAGCTTCCGCCCGGTGGCCTGGGCGGCGATCTCCCCAGCGATACTCTCGGCCCCGCGGCCCTGGGCTTGGCGATCCTGCGCAGCCGAGGCGAACAGCCATTCGAGGCCTGGCCCGACCAGGCGCTGGTCGAGATGGTCGGCGGAGCAGCGTGGGCACTGGCCCAAGGCCCTGGCGAAAGGCTTGGAGCGGACCCCTCCGCCAGGCGCCTGATCGACTTGGGTGGCCGCGCTGCCGGGCTGCTGCACGACGTGCGCAACCAGCTGACCTTGACCACGCTGCTGGCCAGGCAGGCCAGCGCGATGGGCAACGACGACGCCTGGGATGAGGTGCTCGAACAGCTGGGGACCGCCCATGGGATCTGCGCGGGGGGCTTGCTCGGCGAACCGAACCCCGCCCGTACCGCTGCGGTCCGTCCGATCCTGATGAGGGAGGTGCGCGCAGCCTCGGAAAGCGCCCGCTGCCGGCTCGATCCGCCCGTGCGCCCCCTGCTGCGCTGCGCTGGGGAGCTGGAATGGGGAACGCGCCCCGACGCCCTCGGGCGACTGGTGCGCAACCTGGCGTTGAATGCCTACGAGGCCTCCTATCCAGGCGGAGCGCTACGCATCTGGGCCAAGGTGGTCGAAGAGCATCTGCACATTGTCGTCGAGGACGAGGGGCGCGGCATGGGGCCGGGCAAGCTGCGCCATCTGTTCGAGGCGGGCCAGTCGGGTTCCGGCGGCACGGGCTTCGGTACCGCGAGCCTGCGCTCTTGCCTGGAGGAGCTCGATGGACGCATCGAGGTGCACTCGTCGCCGGGGGCGGGGACGCGCATTCGCCTGGTGCTGCCGAAGCTCTGCGAACAGCCGATTCTCGTGCTCGATCCAGACCCGCGCCGGCGCGCGGCGAACTGTGCCGCGCTCGAAAATCAGGGCCACAGGACCAAGAGCTGTGGATCGACAGCTCGTGCGATCGAGCTACTGCAGAGGCACGAGCCGCAGCGCCTACTCATCGCCCGCGGCTGCCCGCCCGGACCCCGAACCGCAAGCGCGCCGACACAGCTCGCTGAGCTGCGCCGACGCGCTTTCCTGTCCTCGATTCCGGTGCGCATGACCGGAGCTCCCCCGGGGGGGCCGGCCTGCGCCCAGAAGGCCTCGAAACCGGCCTACTCGGGCGCCGTTAGCGTGGCCCGGACATAGTCGCGGTTCATTCTTGCGATGTGCTCGACGTTGATGCCCTTCGGGCAGGCGGCCATGCACTCAAAGTGGTTGGTGCAGTTGCCAAAGCCCTCGGCATCCATGGACTCGACCATCCGCTGCACGCGCTGCAGACGCTCGGGCTGCCCCTGGGGCAACACGGCAAACTGGCTGACCTTGGCCGATGTGAAGAGCATCGCCGAGGCGTTGGGGCAGGCTGCGACACAAGCCCCACAACCGATGCACGCCGCAGCGTCCATCGCTTCGTCGGCGGCCACCTTGGGGACCTGCACCGCGTGGGCGTCGGGGGCCGCGCCGGTATTGACCGAGATGTACCCGCCGGCCGCCTGGATGCGGTCGAAGGAGGACCGGTCGACGATCAGGTCTTTGACGACCGGGAACGCCTTCGCACGCCAGGGCTCGATGTAGATCGTGTCCCCGTCGCTGAAACGCCGCATGTGCAGCTGGCAGGTGGTCGTGAGCGCTTCTGGGCCGTGGGCCTGGCCGTTGATGACCAGGCTGCACATGCCGCAGATGCCCTCTCGACAGTCGTGATCAAAGGCCACGGGCTCTTTGCCCTCGGCCAGCAGCTTTTCGTTGAGGACGTCGAGCATCTCCAGGAAGGACATGTCGGGGCTCGCCTCGAGCTTGGTCGCCTCGAAGTGGCCCGCATCTTGGGGGCTGCTTTGGCGCCAAACGTGCAGGGTCAGCCTGAGGATTTCGGTGGAGGTTCCAGCCATGTTGCTTTCTCGCTTGGGTTGGGGCTGACGGGCTACTTGTAGCTACGGGTGGTGAGCTTGACGTTCTCGTACTCCAGGACTTCCTTGTGGAGGGTGTGTCCCTTGTTCTCGCCCTGGTGTTCCCAGGCGGCGACATAGCAGAAGTCCTCGTCGTTGCGCTTGGCTTCGTTCTCTGACGTCTGGTGCTCGACGCGGAAGTGACCTCCACAGGACTCTTCCCGGTCGAGGGCGTCCTGCACCATGAGCTCACCGAACTCGAGGAAGTCGGCCACGCGGCCGGCATGCTCGAGGTTCTGGTTCAGGGAGCGGGCATCGCCGGGAACCTTGACGTTTTCCCAGAACTCCGCACGCAGGTCGCGGATCTCCTGGATCGCGCCGGTCAGACCTTCGCGGTTGCGCTCCATGCCGCAGTGGTCCCAGCAGATCTGGCCAAGCTGACGGTGGAACTCCAGGACGGTCTTGTTGCCGTCCACGTTCAGCAGCTTGGAGAAGCGCTCCGAGGCCGCGGACTCCGCCTGAGAGAAGGCCTCATGGTTGGTGTCGACCGGCTGCAGACTCCGGCCGGCCAGGTGGCTCGCGATGGTCGAAGGGACCACGAAGTAGCCGTCCGCAAGACCCTGCATCAGGGCGCTGGCGCCGAGGCGGTTCGCCCCGTGGTCGGAGAAGTTCGCCTCGCCGAGCACGAAGAGTCCGGGCACCGTGCTCTCCAGGTTGTAGTCGACCCACAGGCCGCCCATCGTGTAGTGGACGGCGGGGAAGATGCGCATCGGCATGCTGTACGGGTCATCGGCAGTGATGCGCTCGTACATCTGGAAGAGGTTGCCGTACTTCGCTTCGATGGTGCTCTTGCCGTCGCGCGCGATGGCATCGGCGAAGTCCAAGTAGACCGCGTTGCCGGTCGGTCCCAGGCCGCGACCTTCGTCGCAGACGGACTTGGCATTGCGGCTGGCCACGTCCCGGGGAACGAGGTTGCCGAAGCTCGGGTACTTGCGCTCCAGGTAGTAGTCGCGCTCGGACTCGGGGATCGCCGCCGCGGGTCGGTTGTCACCCTTCTTCATGGGAACCCAGACCCGGCCGTCGTTGCGCAGGGACTCGCTCATCAGGGTCAGCTTCGACTGGTAGCCGCCGCTGACCGGGATGCAGGTGGGGTGAATCTGCGTGTAGCAGGGGTTGGCCATGTAGGCGCCGCGCTTGTGAGCCCGCCACGCGGCGGTCACGTTGGAGGCCTTGGCGTTGGTCGAGAGGAAGAAGACGTTGCCGTAACCTCCGGTGCAGAGCAGCACCGCGTCGCCGGCGTGTCGTTCCATCTCGCCCGTGATCAGGTTGCGGGTCACAATGCCCCGCGCCACGCCGTCGACCTTGACGAGGTCGACCATCTCCTGCCGGGTGTGCATCTCGACGTGCCCAGCGTTGACCTGGCGCATCAGCGAGGAGTACGCGCCCAGCAGCAGCTGCTGGCCCGTCTGGCCGCGGGCGTAGAACGTCCGGCTGACCTGGGCGCCGCCGAAGGATCGGTTGTCGAGCAAGCCGCCGTACTCGCGCGCGAAGGGCACGCCCTGGGCCACGCACTGGTCGATGATCTGGCGACTGACCTCCGCGAGGCGGTGCACGTTGCCCTCACGGCTGCGGTAGTCGCCACCCTTGACGGTGTCGTAGAAGAGGCGATAGACGCTATCGCCGTCGTTCTTGTAGTTCTTCGCCGCGTTGATGCCGCCCTGGGCTGCGATCGAGTGCGCGCGGCGAGGCGAGTCCTGGATGCAGAACGACTTGACGTTGTAGCCCATCTCCGCGAGCGTCGCCGCGGCCGAGGAACCCGCCAGTCCGGTGCCCACGACGAGCACGGTGAACTTGCGCCGGTTCGAGGGGTTGACCAGCTTGAGATCGAACTTGTGGTTGGTCCACTTCTCGGCCAAGTCACCGGAGGGGATCTTGGAGTCGAGCGTGGCGCTTCCGTTGTTGCTGCTCATGAATCGAGGGGCCCTAGGCAGTGACCAGAAGGTAGATGGGGAAGGAGGCGAACCCGGCCGCGATGGCCACGCTGAGTCCGATCCCGGTCACGCGAATCAGGTCGTTGTACTTGGGGTGGTTGGCACCCAGGGTTTGCAGGGCGCTCGAGATGGCGTGTCGCAGATGGACTCCGAGGGCCACGATTCCAGCGAGGTAGAGGAACGCTCCGATGGGACTTCCCAGGCGGAGACGCACGGCGACGGCGAGGTCTTCGACCGACTTGGAGCCCATCAGCTTGGCGATCCGGAAGTCGATGATGTGAATCACCAGGAAGACCCCGACGATCAGGCCGGTGATGAGCATGGAGCTGGACGCGAAGCTGCGCTGGCCGTGGCTGGCGCGAACCTGGTAGCGCTGCTCCCGGGCCTCTTTGTTCTCGCGGCTCGTCTTGAGGGCCAGTCCGATGTGAACGGTAAAGAGCGCCAGCAGGCCGACCTCGGCCACGAGTAGCAGGGGACCGAGGTCCTCCAGCTTCTGGGCGTAGGCATTGAAGGCCTCGTTGCCCGTATAGAGGGTGAGGTTGCCCAGCAAGTGGGCGATCAGGAATCCGACCAGAGCCAGACCCGTGAGGGCCATCAGGGTCTTCTTGCCGATCGAGGTGGACAGGAACCGTCCGAACCAGCTCAACATTGGGTACGCCTTTCCATGGGCTTTGCGATCGTGCGCGGGACTTCGTTGGGGGACTTGGGGAGCCGATTCGGCGCCCAGGCAAGCAAAGTACCCCCCAGAGCCTACGATCAGCAACGCACGGCGCGCTTTTCGTCGGTTCATCACCCGGTTTTGGGCGCCGAGATGCGGGCCAGTGACGGGGATTCCTAGGATGGGCCCGAGATGTCCAAGTCCAGCACCCGAATCCTGCTCGTACGTCACGGGGCGGTCAGCCCTCCGGCAGACTGCTCGGTCTACGGGGACCTGGACGTTCCGCTCTCCCCGCTTGGGATCCGCCAGTCCGAGGCTGCGGCAATTCGCCTCAGGGAAGAAGCCCCGGCAGCCATCGTTTCCAGCGATCTCGCCCGGGCCGTTCACCTGGCCGAGCGCATCTCGGCCCAGCATCCCGGCGTGCCCTTGCGCCAGGACCCACGGCTGCGCGAAATCCACCGCGGCCACTGGGCCGGCCTGGCGGACTCCGAAATCGAGGAGCGTTGGCCCGGCGCCCTCGAACGCTACCGGGCGGCGGGGGCGATGCTCGCCCCGCCCGGCGGAGAGTCGTTCGCCAGCCAGGCCGCCAGGGTGCGCGCCGCGCTGGACGAACTGAGCGCCCAGCACCCGGGCCAGACCTTGATCGTATGCGCCCACCTCTGGGTGCTGCGCATCGCGGCCGTGAGCGCCCTGGGCCAGAGCCTGGAGGAGCTTGCCAAGCACTGGTTCGAAAAGTGCGCCCAGCTCGAGGTCCACTGGTCAAAAC
>CAYWNK010000340.1:0-6112 GCA_964459495.1 uncultured Planctomycetaceae bacterium | reverse complement strand
CCCCTAATCCCCCCCAGGCGAAGGAATCTCGAATGATCCACTCAGCCCGGAAGCAGAGCTGGCTGCTGGCCCTGCCCCTCCTGTCCGTTTCCGCCCTCGCGGCACCCCTGGCCCAAGACGTGGCCCAGGATTTCGCCGAAGGCAAAGCCGCATTCGAGCAAGGTCGTCTTGAGGACGCCCTTGCCGCGTTCCAGCGTGTGCTTGGCGCCGACCCCAGCAATGAGGTCGCCTATGAGCTGTGGAAGGACACCGACCAGGACCTGTGGCTTCGCTTGCTCGTAGAGGGCGGCGAATACCAGCTCATCGCCCAGCGGATGATGGAGCGCGCGCGACTCGCCCGCTCGGAGCGCCAGAATGACGAGGCCGCGATTCGCGAGCTTGTCGGTACCCTGCGCAACTCCGATGACGTCCGTGAGCGACGCACCGCAATCGACACGCTGGCCGCCAGCCACGGGGAGTATGCGGTTCCGGTGATGCTGCCCGCCCTCGCGGACGTGGCCAACCAGGACTGGCGCGTGATCGCGATTCAGGCCCTCTCCGAGATGGGGCCTTCGGTCGTGCTGCCGCTGATCGAGGCCCTGTCCACCGACGACGCCTTCTTGGCTCGCAACGTCGCCTACACCCTGGGTTACATCGGCGACCCGCGCGCCGCCGGTCCCCTGGCGGCCCTCGCCCAGAACTCCAGCGACGGCATGGTCGTGGCCGCAGCCGAGGAATCCGCCGCCAAGTGCGGCTCCACCGGCAACGCGCTTCAGCAGCTGCTGCGCGACGGCGAGGACTACCACTACCGCCGCGCCACCGTCCTCAAGCCCTCGGACTACAGTGCCGTGGTTTGGACCTGGGACGGCCGCGAGCTGCAGGCTAACTCCGTGCCGCGCGTGCTCTACAACAACGAGCTCTCCAAGAAGGCCTACTACCGCGCCCTGAGCGTGGCTCCCGGCTCTCTGGACGCCCGCGCCGGCGTGGCCCGAGCGGCCCTCGACATCGAGGCCAAGCTCGACGCCCTGGCCAAGGCTGGCGAGGACGTTTCCGAACTCCAGGCCAAGGCCCAGGAGGGCGGCCTCGCCGTCGCCCTGGCCGGCGCCGATGCGCTTGACAAGGCGCTGCAGTGGTCGGTGCTGAACGACGATGTTTCGAGCGGTGCGCGCCTTGCCGCGGCCCTCTCCGACCTGGCGGAGGGCCCGACCGAGGGCCTGCGTCAGGCCCTGCAGGCCACCGACGGCAGCGTCCGCGGCGAAGCCGCCGTGGCCCTGGCTCACCTGGCCCTGCGCTCGGCCACCGCGCCGTCCGCCGGCGTGCTCGATTCCTTGGCCCAGAACGCCGGCCGTGAGGTCGTGCGGGTGGTGGCTCTGGTCGACGGCAACTCCGAGCGTGCCCGCGCCCTGACCGACACCTTGTCCGCCATGGGCGTGATGGTGAACCACCGGGCCTCCGGCGCCAGTGGCCTGGAAATGCTCCGCCGCATCCCCGGCGTGGACGTGATCCTGGTGGGTGACCAGCTCGGCGGCTTGACCTTCGACGCGGTCCTCGCCGACATCGCCGGCAACGCGACCACCGCGGAGGTGCCGACCTTCCTGCTCACCGGCGACGATGGCCTTGCCGAGGCCTACTCGGACCGCATCGCTGGCGTCGTGCCCGGCGCTGAGGACCTCAGCGCCCTCGACGAGGTCTTTGAGACCGCGCTCGAAGGCGACCGCGCCGAAGCCAACGGCCTGGCGTCGCGCTCCGCCGCGGCCCTTGGCCAGCTGTCCCTGGCGGGTGTGAACATCAGCGGCGCGGGTTCGGCCCTCGCCTCCATCCTCCAGGGCATCCGCCCCGACGAGGTCGTGGTGCCCGCCCTTTCGGCCCTCGAAGCCGGTGGTGGTGCGGATCAGGTTGCTGCGGTTCTGGCTCTGGTCGAGGACGACAGCCGCTCGGACGAAGCCCGCGCTGCCGCTGCCTCTGCCCTGGGCGGCATCCTCGGACGTGGGGCGACCGCGCCCGGCGCCGTCGAGTCCCTGCTCCAGCTGGCCGGTTCCGACGCCCCCCTGGCGGTTCGCTCCGCGGCTGCGGTCGCCATCGGCCGGGCCGGCGTGACGGCCGAGGAGCGCGCTGAGATTCTGCAGCGCTCCGCAGTTACCGTCTCCCAGTGATCTTCGCCCGCGGGGCGCCAGGGGGGTCACCCCCAGCGCTCCGCGGGTCATCGAGCAAGCCAGAGTAGCTCAGTGGTAGAGCATCGCTTTCGTAAAGCGAGGGTCGTCGGTTCAAGTCCGATCTCTGGCTCCAACAGCGCAGCGGCCCCGCCTTCGGCAACGAAGGCGGGGCCGCTGTCTTTGTGGGGGCGGCTTGCCGGTCTCGGGCAGGGCGCCTAGCTTGCAAGCATGCTCGGTCGATCGATCGATCGTTATCGCCCTTGTTGCGTGCTCAGCTTCGTCACCGGGCCTCGCCCAGTCGATCGCGTCACCCCTGCCCCCGGGTCCCGGCCACGGGGGGATTGCGGATCGCCATGTCATCGCATGGAAGCACTTTCTAGCCGGAGGGGCTCGGTGGCTTTCTTGACTTGGGCAATCCCCTGCTCGCGTTGGAACCTATGGGCGGGCTGGGGCAGTCGTTGGCTTTGTGGATCGGCCTGCGGGACGGCGATCTCGACGGACTCTTCTAGTCCGGAGAAAGGGTGGGCGCAGGCGCTGCCGAGTCAGCGCCTGCGCAGCTCGCCGATCGCGACGATCACCAGGTCGCCCAGCTTGAAGAGCAGGACGCCGATCGCGGCCAGACCCAGCAGGACCCCCGTGTCCGCCGGATCGCCGCCACGGGCGCTGATGACCAGGGCTACGATGATCAGCGCGAGGAAGAGGATGCCGCTGACGAGCCATTCCTGGCGCAGCCGCATCAGCGGGTGATCGTCTGGGGAAATCTTCATCGGAGTGCAGGGCAGAGCTTAGACCAAAAGGGCCGGGCCGGCCGCCCAAAGGGCGCCCGGCCCGGCCTGGTTGGAACCGACTGGAAGGCGGGCGTGGGTTCCAGCCCTCGGCTGCCCGTCTCAGGGCCCGACGCCCGTGTAGGTCAGGCCGAATCGGCGGTTTTCTGCGGGCGTGTCGGGGAAGCTGAAGAATGCATCATTCTGGAAGACGGCGTCGCGCAAGGTTGAGATCGCGACCTCGACCACGTCGCCGGGGGCGAGCCCGGTCTCGGTGATGTCGACGCTGGTGACCCCGTCGCCGCCCGAGATCGAGCCGATCGCGAGGGGCTGGGTGAGTTCGCCGTTGACGAACACGGCCACCCGCAGCTGCCGGCCGGAGGTCAGGGCCCCGAACTTGATGCGCGCCTTGCCGCTGAGGGTGAAGGACAGCGTGCCGCCGGAGTCAGCTGTGATCGCGAGGGACGGGTCCCGGAAGACCGTGGTGGGGGTCGGGATCGCGGGGTCTGTGCGCACCGGGTCGGTGACCGGCACCACCACGCTGTTGCCGGCGAGGTCGGAGACCGTCAGGGTCACCTCGTGGAGCCTGTTGTTGCCGCGCAGCTCGGACAGCAGCACCGTGTGGTTGCGGTCGCGCACGAGGCTGGCCTCGCTGCCCGCTTGCTGGCCTGAAACCCAGTCGGCGGTCCAGGTGGTCAGCTCATCGCTGCGGAACTGAATCTTGGCCACCGAGCCGGTGACAAAGACAACGCGCACGTCGGACACGACCGGGGCGGTGGTGTCGGATGCCCCTAGGCTAGGATCCAGCGGGTCGCCACCGTTGGAGACCTCGGAGCCGTCCAGGTCGCCGTCACCGTCGGTGTCGGCGACGTCGGGGTCGGTGCCCAGGGCGAGTTCGTCGCCGCTGAGCAGCCCGTCGAGGTCGGTGTCGGTGGCGAAGCGCTCGCCCATGCCGACGGGCAGGCCGAGGACCAGGTTGGAGCCGGTTCCCGCGAGAGCCTGGTCGACAAAAAAGCCAAGGGGCCGGTCCGCGACGGTCGAGTCGTCGGCCGTGAACAGGCCGCTGGAGCGGTCCCAGGTCCAGGCGAGGTTGCGCGCACCGGAGCCGAGATCGACGCTGCCAATCACGGCCACGTCGCAGTTCTCTGCCGCCGCTTGCCGCAGGAGGTAGCTCTGCACCTGGGCCGCCTGGGCCGCTGCGCTTGCTCCGCGCAGCAGGTAGGAGGCGTGCACGGCGGGCGCCAGGCCGGAGTCGGCCTGGTGCACGAAGGCGGCGATGTCCCGGCGCAGCTGGTCGGAGCCCTGGAAGAGGGGGATGCGGACGAAGTCCAGCAGGGAGTCCTTCAGGCCTGAGGCCGCGACTCCGGATCCCAGGGTGGGGCGCTGCTCGGTGACGCCGCCGGCCAGGATCACGGTCTCCAGGGTGGACTGCTCCTTGCGCCAGATCCCGTTGAAGGAGGCGACCACGAAATGATTGCGGCGCGGAATCCCCAGTTCGGGTTCGTCGAGGGTGACTTCGTTGGCCGTGCCGGTGGGCATGGTGTGGCAGGTGTTGCACGAGCCGACTCCGGGTGTCGACTGGAAGTCGAAGTACTGGTCCTGCCCGCGGACAGCATCGCCCTGCACGAGCTTGCCAAGGTTCTTGAACGTGCCGCGCGCCGCGACCACGCGGTCCCGATCCTGGTTGGGGTTGGCGGGTTGCTCAAGGGAGAACAGGTAGGCCTCGAAGGCCTCGAAGGCCGAGCCGGGACCGGTCGCCAGGGGCTCGTCGCCCATGAGGCCGTCGAAGGCGTCGTTGAAGTCCACGAGGAGGGGCCGCTCGCCGCGCCAATGGAAGGGACCCAGATCGGCGATGCCGCGCAGGGTCTGGGTGGCGAGGGGACCTTTGTCGTCATAGGGCAGATCGCCGAGGTCCCAGATGAGGAAGTCGCTCTCGGTCTCGATGTGGCAAGAGGCGCAGGAGGCGTTGCCGTGGAGGGAGCGGCGGCCGTCGAAGAACTGCCTGCGGCCCTCTGCGAGCACATCCGCGGTGGGGTCGGGCCCCAGGTCCATGGAGCTGGCTAAGGAGGGGTTTTGGGGCGTGAGGTCGAAGACCTCGACGCGCCGGCGGTTCCACGCATACACATAGAGCGTTTCACCGGCGTCATCGACCGCGAGGCCGCGCGGGTTCAAGCCCACGTCCCACTCGCGGACAAAGGTGCCGTTCGCGTCGAGCTCGACGACGTTGCTGGTCAGCAGGCCGGCCACGTAGCCGTGGCCCTGGGCGTCAAAGGCGAGGGCGTAGGGCTGGCCGACCGAGCGTTGCGGGTTGTACTGCACGCCGGGTGCGGCGGGGTTGGTGTCATCGAGGTTCAGGACAGCCGAAGGCTCGACGATGTTGCCCGGATCCAGGTCCAGCAGCGCTACACGGTTCTCGATGAAGATGCCGCGGATGGCGGGTTCACCTGGGTTTTGGGGGTCCTTGTTATTGGCTTCGGTGCCGAGCTGCCAGACCTGCCCGGTGCTGGGGTGAACGCCGACGGCGAAGAGCACGGCCCCGGTGTCGGTCGCGACCGCCGCGGCGCCCGCGCCGGGCGTGATGCGGAACAGGTCGTGGTCGGGCAGACCCTGAAGGGCCTGGGCCGGGTCCTCCAGGTCGAGCACGCGGCCGGGGCCCACGTCGAGCACGGCGCCGCCGGTGTCCGCCATCGAGTTGTTTCCTGAGAGCATCGGCGCCACGAGGACCGTGGAGCCGTCGACGGCTAGGAAGGTGGGGCGCTTGGATGGGATCGCGTGCTCGGCGACCGTCAGGCCGGCCGCGACGTCGATCTCGACGACCACATCGAGGGCGGAGCCAGCGACGAACACGTGGTTGGTGGAGGGCTCGACCACGATGTCCGCCGGCTCGGCGGGCAGGGGCAGCAGGCCGGTGAGCTGCAGGCTGGCGGCGTCGATGATGGCCAGGGAATGGCTGCCGCGGCAGACCACGAGCAGCGCTTCGGGCCCGCCGGCGGAGGAGCGCCAGGAGGTGACCGCCACCGGACCCCAGGGGACCCGGACCACGCCGCGCTCGGTGCCGGCTGCGTCAAAGGCGAGGAGTTCCGAGCGCTCGGAGTCGACCGCGTACAGCTCGCCGCTGTCCGTGCGGTGCAGGGGGCGGACCGGCAGTAGGGCAAGGTCGATATGGGCGCCTTCGACCCGATCAGCTCCCGGTAGGGGGCGCGGGCGGGGGAGGCA
>CAYWNK010000339.1:0-6126 GCA_964459495.1 uncultured Planctomycetaceae bacterium | reverse complement strand
CCTCGCCGGTCCCCATCGTCATGGGACGCCGCTCGGACTCGTGGATCGCCTCGGAGGCGGGGCAATTCCCCCGCGGGAAGCGCAGCGCGGTGGGCCCAGGATGGGCGACCATAGCGCCCAGCATCCGGTCCATGTCCGTCGCATCCCGGGGCGCGCCCAGAACGAAATTCGGCAGCGTACGCAGGTAGGCGATGTCAAAAACGCCGTTGTGGGTCGGCCCGTCCTGGCCAACGGGACCTGCACGGTCCAGCGCCAGCGTGACGGGCAGGTCCTGGAGCGCGACCTCCTGAAAGCACTGATCGAATCCGCGCTGGAGGAAAGTCGAGTAAATCGCAGCCACCGGACGCAGGCCGGCCTTGGCCATACCAGCGGCCATGGCGATCGCGTGTTGCTCGGTGATCCCGGTGTCGTGGAACCTCCCAGGAAAGCGCTCAGCGAAGTCCAGCAGCCCGGTGCCCGAGGGCATCGCTGCGGTCATCGCGTGAACGCGTACATCCTTCTCGGCCAGCCCGGCGAGACTGTCCGCAAAGGCCTTGGTGAAGGCCGGCCCGGTCGGCTTCTTCGCCGCTTTCGCGCGGGCCTCCTCCCCTTCGGTCTTGTAGACCGCCTTCTTGGCGGGGGGCTTGACGGCATGCACGCGCTCGGGATGGTTGGGGCCGTCGGGGTGCCCTTTGCCCTTTTCCGTCAGCACGTGCAGGACGACCACGCCATCGAGCTTGGTCACCCGATCGAGCACGTCGACGAGTCCCTCGACGTCGTGGCCCTTGACCGGCCCGATGTAACGCACCCCGAGCTCCTCGAACACGTGGCCCGGAACCACAGCGTGGCGCATGATCTCGCCGAAGTCATCGAGCGCCTTGTCGACCTTGCGGCCAACCACCGGAATGGCCTGGATCAGGCTCTTGGTCTCCTGACCCGCACGCTGCATAAGGCGGTTGGAACGGATGCGCGAGAGGTAGCCCGACAGGGCGCCGACAGACTTGCTGATCGACCACTCGTTGTCGTTGAGGATGACCAGCATCTTGCTGCCGAGCGCGCCCGCGTGGTTGAGCGCCTCGAAGGCGACGCCGGCACCGAGGCTCGCATCTCCGATCACGCTGACAACCTGGGGCGGGTTCGGCTCGCGAGCAAACGCTGTTGCCATGCCGAGCCCCAGACTGATCGAGGTCCCGGCGTGCCCGGTGTGAAACAGGTCCTGGTCCGACTCCTCGGGGTTGGTGAACCCGCACATGCCGCCCGTCCGCCGCAACAGGTCGAAGCGATCCTTGCGCCCGGTCAGCACCTTGTGGGGATAGCACTGGTGCGACACGTCCCAGACCAAGCGATCGCGCCGGAAGTCGAATAGGTAGTGCAGGGCTACCGTCAGCTCGACCACACCGAGATTGGAACCGAGGTGCCCCCCGGTACGCTGCACGGTGTCGAGAAGGAACTCACGCACGTCTGCGCACAGCTGCGGCAGCTGCTCGCGGTCGAGGCTCTTCACGTCCTCCGAGCCGTGGATACTGTCCAGGAGTCGGGCGGGGATCGGTGCAGGGTCGCTGGTCTGGCTCATGGGGCGGGTCCGATCCTATTTCATAGGCCGAAAAATGCGTGGGCTGGCTCGGATTCTGGTGCCAGCTGGGCCGACCCTTCCCCCGAGCGGTTCGATCCTCTGCCCCCGGCAAATCCCAGTCCTGGCCCGCCAGGGCTGGTTTCGCTCCCCGACCGGGCCGGGATGCGGAAGAGACAGATTCTCCATGGTCGAGCCCAGGAAGGATCCGCCCGCGAGCACCCACGGCTACGCAGCCAGCCCCAGAGCGTTGGAGCGAGCCTAGAGGTCCGGCCGAAAACACCGCGCGGGCGAGGTGCGGGCGATTCGACTCGAATCAAGGCGCCGGAATCCGTGCATGGTCGGCTCCATTCGCGGATTCTGGCAACGCAGAGTCGGGTCGAATCAGCCGTGCCTCGCCTGCGCGGGGTTTTCGGCCGGGCCTCTAGGACGTCCGCTTCGCCAGCCAGGCCGGCAGCCGGTGGGCCAAACCGTCGGCCGCACACCCCGCCTCCAGCGCCGCCGAACGCGCCTGCTCCGCCAGAGCCACGCATTCGGCCCGGGCGCCGTCCAGCCCAAGCACAGCCACCAGGGTCGCCTTGTCCGACGCGGCGTCCTTGCCCGGAGTCTTGCCCAGGGCTGCCGCGTTTCCGGTCACGTCCAACACGTCATCCCGTGCCTGAAAGAGCGCCCCCAAGGCCGCGCCGTAGCGCCCGATCGCCGCCACGCCATCGGGCTCAGCCTCGGCCGCCAGCGCCCCAAGCTCCACGGCCGCCTGAATCAAAGCACCGGTCTTCAGCGCGTGAATCCGGCGTACCTCGTCGGCCCCCGGTGCCCCGCCCGCGGCGGGCGTGCCGCCCTCGCCGGTAGCCTCCAGGTCCAAGACCTGCCCACCGACCATCCCCGCAGGACCCGCCGCCCGGGCCAGGCAGGTCACCATCTCCAGTGCCCGCGGCAGGCCGCTCCCACCGAGGACCTCAAAACCCAGGGCCTGGAGCGCGTCTCCTGCCAGGACCCCGCCCGCCTCCCCATAGACACGGTGCGTGGTCGCCCGCCCCCGGCGCAAATCGTCGTCGTCCATGCACGGCAGGTCGTCGTGCACCAGGCTGTAGGTGTGGATCAGCTCGATGGCGACCGCAGGAGCCGCCGCGGCTTCGACGCTTCCGCCCAGCTCCTCGCAGGCGAGCCTCACCAGGCAAGGCCGCAGGCGCTTCCCGCCCCCCAACGTCGCGTAGCGCACCGCGCTCGCATGCTGCTCCGGCCCCAGGTCGAGGCTCTGAAAGATCGCCTCGATGCGGGTTTCCGCCCACTCGCGTCCGGCCGCCAGCCAACCCTCGAGCTCCTCGTCTCCCAGCCCCCCATCCCCGGGAGCGTTCAAAACGGAACGCCCGCGTCCGGATCACCCTCCAAGGGGCGGGTCTCCCCGCCGGCATCGGCCAGCAGCTCCTGCACCTGAGCCTGGTACCCGCTCAGCTGGGTGCGGCAGCTCTTCAAGAGCTCCACCCCTCGCTTGTAGCTGGCCAGGGAGTCCTCCAGCCCCAGGTCGCCCTGCTCGAGTTCCATCACCAGCTTCTCCAGGGCGGACAGCTTCTCATCGAAGCCCGGTTCAGTCTCCTTGTCGGTCATGACCAGCCATTCTATAGCGCACAGGCGCTGAGTCTCTGCAAGGACCCCGTGGGAACTGACGGGCGGATCCCGGCCGGCCCCCTGATACGCTGCCGCCATGGCCTCCGCGACCCGCTCCGCCGCCCCCTTCGAGGTCGGCCTCACCCGCTGGAACTGTGCAGTCTGCGGCGCTGACGACACCGCCCCCTACCGGCCAGGCATGTACGCCATCGGGGACGTGCCCTTCGATCTCGTGCGCTGCCGGCCCTGCGGCCTCGTCTACACCAGCCCGCGCCCCGACGGGGACACCCTGGAGCGGATGTACGACGACCCGGGCTACTACACCCATGGCTACAACCTGGGCGTGGAGAGCGACAACTACTTCGACCGCCAGGACGAGCTACTGGTCCAGTACGACGGGGAAGTCGCAGCGCTCGAGGCCGAGTGCGGACTCGACGCAAAAGCCGCTCCGGCTCTCATGGAGCTGGGCTCCGCCGGCGGCTTCTTCATCGAGGCCGCCAGACGGCGCGGCTGGCGGGTGCAGGGCGTCGAGCTCTCGCCCCCCGCCGCCCGCTACTCCGTCGACGAGCTCGAGCTGCCTGTCTTCGAGGGCCTGCTCGAGCGAGCACCCTTCGAGCCAGCCAGCTTCGACGTCTGTGTCGCCGACAACGTGCTCGAACACACCACGTCCCCTGCAGACGTCCTAGCCCACCTCTACCGCCTGCTGCGACCGGGCGGGCATCTGCTCGTCGTCGTGCCCAGCTACGTGAACTCGGCCTTCTTCCGCGGTTTCCGCACCGCCGGCAAGATGCTCCCCCGCACGCTCCTCGGCCCCCAACTCCTGCGCTTGCTCAAAATGGACGAGGACCATGACGGGGGCTACCCCTACCACATTCTCGAGTTCCACCGTCCCACCCTGCAGCGTCTCCTGGGGGCGAGCGGCTTTGAAACGGTTTCGATGAAGGGCTCGGTGCCCTACCCCGCGCATCTTTTCAAAGAGCCAAGACCCAGCCTCAGACAGCGCGGCCTCCGCGCGGCCTTCCGCAGCGCCAACACCCTGATGCGGGCCCGCCTAGCCCCGCCAGCCCGGTTGCGGGCTCTCGTTCGCCGCCCCTTCGACTCCTAGGGGCTCAGCGCAGCAACAGCGTCCGCTCGGTTTCGCGCCCATACCCGAGCACATCGATCCGTTCCTCACGGATCTCCAGGACCGCGTAGGCGGTGGCGGCGGTATCGACCATCCCGCGCAGCGTGAGAAAGTGAATGCCCCCGCTCCGGCCGTAGCCGCCGGCGTGGTTGTGTCCGCTGAGGTAGGCCTGCACGCAAGGAAAGTCCCGCAAGACAGCAAGCACCTCGGCGGCGTTCCACAGATTGTGCTTGTTCGCTGGGAACACCGGAAAATGACAGAGCACGATGGCGCGCTCTCCCATCTCCGTAGCGGCCTGCAGGACACCGCGCAGCCACGCTAGCTGCTCCGCCCCAATCGCCCCATTCCAGCGCGGTGCGCCCGCCGCATGCTTCGCGTAGTAGCGCTCGGCCTCCCTCCTGCCCTTCGACCCGGCCGCATGGGCATGAAAGCTGATGTCGTTGCCGTCCAGCACCACGAATCTCCAGCCCCCCATTTCGAGGTCGTAGTAGCCCGATTTCAGCCCCAGCTTCGCCGGCACATGCGGCTTGTGCTCATCCGCCACCGAGTAGTCGTGGTTGCCTAGGACGTGGTAGCCGGGCGCCCGCAAACGCCCGAAGATCGGAGTCACCACATCGAAGCTGGCGATGCCCCGATCGATGAGGTCCCCCAGGTGGAACGCAGCATCGAGTTCGAGCAGGTTCCAATGCTCCACGCAGGCCTCCAGCTTCTGCCGGGAGCGCTGGTAGAGGCGCTGCCCCTCCGACGGACCTGTGCAGTACTGGCAGTCGGCCATCACGCCAAGAATCAAAGCCGGCTGGGCGCCTTCCTCCGAAGCACTACCTAGGGCGAAATCAGCAACGACCGGGTAGTGATCGGAAATCTGGCCCAAGGCCCTGCTGCGCCGGACTCCCGCACGGCGAACCCGGCGTCCAAGGCGCTCTCCGGCAAAGACAAAGTCAATGCGTTGACGCTTCGCCTCCAGCTCGGCCACGTCCTTCGACCAGCGCGGAATGGTGAGCGGAGAGGGAAAGGAAAAGGGCTCCCAGCGTTCGAAGCGCCGGACTACATCCACGAACCCGGCTTCCTCCAACGCGAGCACCGACTCGTACCTCGGCTCCAAGGCCTTGTCGCTCAGAAAGTCGGCGTCACCGGCCGAGTGTGAGTTGAAGTCCCCCACAATCGCCACCTCCGCGCCATCCGCGGCCAGTGCTCGAGCCTTACCAAGCACCACCCCCAACTCGTGCTCCTTGCCTGGCCAAAAATGCACGACAAAGAAGTCGATGCCCTGCGTCCTCGCGTGCAGATAGCCGTGGTGGAAGCCCTCGACGGCACGCTCGATCACCTCGATCGGCTGCGCTGAAGTCAGGCCCAGGGCGAAACCCGTTTCCTTTTGGAGCACAGAATGGTGGTGGCCCCAGGCCCTTGCCGCCGATTCCAACGAATCCCCCGTCACGCCATTGAGCTCCTGCAGCGCCACCACGCCGGGCACCTCCTTCCGGAGCCAGCTGGCGGCTGCGTCGAGGGAGCGCCCATGGTCGAAACCGTGATAGACGTTCCAGCTGATCACGCGGAGCCGATCCGGCTCGTCCCGCGGACCCTGCATCGGACCAGGCCCCATTCCCAGCGCGCCGAGGGGCCAGAGCAGCAGGGTCGCCAGCGCGCATGGCAGCAGTGGCCCCGAAATGAGATCGCCAAGCATGGCTTGCAGCCTGCCTGCGCCAACGCTGCCGCCGCCACGGAAAGCCGCGTTTCCAAGCCCCCGTTCTCATGCCTGCCGGCTCCTGCGCCCAACCTGACGCGAAGATCACGGAATCAGGCGGCCTTTCGCGTTCAGTACGGCGCCCCCCCGTGTCGATTCGCGCTACAG
>CAYWNK010000338.1:0-6131 GCA_964459495.1 uncultured Planctomycetaceae bacterium | reverse complement strand
CCTGCCGGTCGGCCCGCGGGCCGGAAAGCAGGCTCGAATGCGGGCCCCCCGGCCCTGGGCATGGCAGCCGGCTGCTGTTGCCGCTAGTCTCCTCGACTAACCGTTTCCCCGAATGTTCCACTAACCAGAGCTCCCCACCGTGGAAGTCACCGTCAACAAAGACGCGGCCAACGTGGCCAAGGTCTCCTTCTCCGTCCCCAAGGACGAGTTCCAGAAGGAATACAAGGCTGGCCTGCAGCAGCTTCGCAAGCGCGTCCAGCTCAAGGGCTTCCGCCCGGGCAAGGCTCCGATGCCGATGATCGAAAAGCATCACGGCGAGGAGATCACCCAAGAGGTGCAGCAGCACTTCCTGCGGCGCGCCTACGCCCAGGCCATTGAGAATGAGGAGCTCAAGCCGATCAGCCACCCGCGCGTAGCGGTCGACGACGCCAAGCTCGAAGAGGACGGCAGCTTTGGCCTCGAATTCGAGATCAGCCTGCGCCCCGAGGTCGAGCTGCCCGTCTACACCGGACTTGAGATCGAGACCGAGCTCGAGCCGGTCATGGACGCCAACGTCGACGCCGCGATCGATGAGATCAAGCGCCAGCAGTCGACGCCCGATCCCGTGGGCGAAGGCGGCCTGGAGGAGAACGGGATGGCGATGGCCACGGTTTCGTTCCTCCACGGCGAAGAGGCGGTCTTCGAGCGCGAAGGCCTGCGCGTCTCGCCGCTCACCCCGCCCCCCGGCGTCGAGGCAGATGCCTTCAAGGAAGCGCTGGTGGGCAAGGCCGACGAGGACGTCATCGAGATCGAGATGACCCTTCCGGACTCCATCGAGAAGGAAGATGCCCGCGGCGAGAAGGGCACATGCCGTATCGAGCTGAAGCAGGCCTTCAACATGCTGCCGCCCAGCGACGAGGACCTCTTCAAGATGCTCGACGTCGAGGACGAGGCCGGCCTCAAGGCCGCCGTCCGCGAGCGCTTGGCCGAAGCCGCCCAAGATCGGGAGAACCAGCGCATGGAAACCGTGCTCCTGGATCGCCTCATCGACAGCACCAACATCGAGCTGCCCGACCCCCTGCTGGAAGAGCAAACCAAGGGTCGTCTCCAGGCTCTGGGACAGCAGATGCAGCAGCAGGGTGTCCCGCCCGAGGACATCGAGGGTCAGCTCGAGGAGGCCAAGGATACCGCCCGTGAGGAGGCCGCCAAGGGCCTACGTGCGCTGCTCCTGGTCGAGGCGATCGGCGAGAAGGAGGAGCTTCTGGTCACCCAGGACGACATGGAAGCCGAGCTGGCGGCCATCGCCCAGCGCAACCAGACCGAGATCGAAGAGGTCAAGAAATACTACTCCGAGAACAATTTGGGGCAGCAAATGGCCATCGAGTTGCTCGAGCGCAAGGTTCGCGGCTTCCTACGGGAAAAGGCAGAGGTCAAGACACCGTCCTGACATGCCGATGAAGTGCTTGGGTTCGCTCGCCCCCGGGCGCGCGGCCCCTTGGGTCCCCGAATGGGCGTTCCCAGACAAGCGTCAGCGATCGATCCTCTTGCGAACGACCCGACCCGGCGCTTGAAGCCCGACCTCCGCGTTCTTACAGACTGAGCATGCAGAACTACTACCCCGTCCCGTTCGTCATCGAGAAGACCGGTCGCGGTGAGCGTCAATACGACATCTATTCTCGCCTGCTCGAGGATCGGATCATCTTCCTCGGCACCCAAGTGACCGACGATGTGGCTAACGCCGTCATGGCCCAGCTCCTGTTCCTCGACAAAACGGGGCGCAACCAGGACATCAAGATCTACATCAACTCGCCCGGTGGCTCCGTCACCGCTGGCCTGGCGATGTACGACACGATGCAGCTGGTCGAGCCGGACATTCAGACCTACTGCCTCGGCCAGGCCGCCTCGATGGGCGCCGTGCTGTTGGCGGGAGGCGCCAAGGGCAAGCGCTTCGCGCTTCCCAACAGCCGCGTGATGATCCACCAGCCCTCGGGCGGATCCGGCGGCACGGCCCTGGACATGGAGATCCAGGTGGCCGAGATCATGAAAATGAAGCGCAGCCTGGAGACGATCCTGGGCGGCCACTGCGGCAAGACCTGGGAAGAAATTGCCGAGGCCTCCGCCCGAGACAACTTCATGTCGCCCCAGCAGGCCCTCGATTTTGGTCTGATCGACCACATCGTGGCGCGCACGCCGGCCGGCGGCGGGGAAGGCGAAAACGCCACCCCGGCCAACTGAGTAGGAATTTTCCTTCTTGAATTTCGGGCAGGGCGCTCATCGATATGCGCCCTTTCCAGACCCTGGCAGGCACACATGCCCAGTCAGGGGACGAGCGGCGCACCCAGGACAGCGATTCCGGGTGCGCCGCTCCGCACGCCCGCCTGATGGCAGGTATGCTTGAAGGATGGCCTGGCTCGACCGCACATTGCGGCCGGTCGCTGCGCCCTTAAGGGACCTAAAACACCGCATGAGTTCGTCGAGCAACAGAGGGCGCCACGTAGAGCGCTGCACCTTTTGTGAGAAGCGCCGCCACCACGTCGCGTCGCTGATCGCGGGCCCTCCGGGCGTCTACATCTGCAACGAGTGCATCGAGATCTGCAACTCGATCCTCCAAGAGGAGCAGAAGCGCAACCCCGATACGGGATCGACCACGCGCCGGACCGACGAAGCACCGGCCGCCACGACCGATTCGCGCTCTGGCCGCCTGCCCACCCCCATCGAGCTGGCCCGCAGGCTCGACGAGTACGTCGTCGGCCAGAACCGCGCCAAGAAGGTGCTCTCGGTCGCGGTGTACAACCACTACAACCGCCTCCGCCAGGGTGGCCTCGACATCGACGAAAACGACGAGGTCGAAATCGAAAAATCCAACGTCCTGCTCGTGGGCCCCACAGGCTCCGGCAAGACGCTGCTGGCGCGGACGCTCGCGCGCATGCTCGACGTGCCCTTCGCCATGGCGGATGCGACCACGCTGACCGAAGCGGGCTACGTGGGTGAGGACGTCGAGAACATCCTGCTCAAGCTTCTGCAGTCGGCGGACTTCGACGTGGAGCGCGCCCAGCAGGGCATCATCTACATCGACGAGATCGACAAGATCGGTCGTACGACCGGCAACGTATCGATCACCCGCGACGTCTCCGGTGAGGGCGTGCAGCAGGCGCTGCTCAAAATCCTTGAGGGTACCGTGGCCAGCGTCCCGCCCCAGGGCGGCCGCAAGCACCCCGAGCAGTCCTACATCCAGATCGACACCGCGAACATCCTGTTCGTCTGCGGGGGAACCTTCAGCGGCATCGAGGAGTTCATCGGCAAGCGCATCGGCCAGGAGGCCATCGGCTTCGGCCGCGAGCACGTCCAGAAGAACGCGACCGCCCGCCGCAAGGCCGGCGCGAAGCTCGACATGGCGTCCCTGCCGCCCCTGACCGAGCCCAGCGCCCGGGACGAGTACGTCCAGTACCTGATCCCCAAGGACCTGATGCAGTTCGGCCTGATCCCCGAGTTCATCGGGCGTCTGCCGGTCATCGCCACCCTCGAGACCCTCGGTCGCGAGGAGCTCGTGCGCATCCTCACCGAACCGAAGAACGCCCTGGTGCGTCAGTTCAAGAAGCTCTTCCAGATGAGCGGCAAGGAGCTGGACGTCACCCGCGACGGCCTCTTCGCCATCGCCGACCTCGCGCTGGAGCGCGAGACCGGGGTCCGCGCCCTGCGCGCCATCCTGGAGGAACTGCTGCTCGAGCTGCTCTACGAGCTGCCCTGCCGCAAGGACCTGGAGGCCTTCACGGTCGATGCCAAGGTGGTCACCGGCGAGCACCAACTCGCGCGGGGCCTCACCGCAGCTGACCTGGAAGGGGAAGGCCTCGAGCTCACCAAGGACCCGGAAGCCGGCGAGAACGGCGAACGCGAGAGCGCCTAGCCCGGAGCGACTTCAGCCCAGCCTGCGCAGCAGGGACAGTCCACCCCAAGCAGCACCTCCTGGCCTCATGGCTGGGAGGTGCTGCTCGTTTCCCGGCATTCCCCGCGCGCTCTTGCGCGGATTTTGTACCGGCGATCCTGCCCCCGGCCTATTCTCCCCTGCATGTCCAGCGCGCTCACGATCCACTACCACCGCGACTTCGACGGGATGGTTGCCGGCGCCGTCTTGGCCCACATCGTGCGCGGACGGGGCGAGGGCCCGGTCGAGCTCACGAGCGTCAACTACGACCAGCGTCGTGACTGGAAGAACTTCGGGGAGGGCACGCGCTTCGCCATCGTGGACTTTCACTTCCACCCGCGCGCGGCTTACTGGTTCGATCACCACCCGACCACGTTCCTGACCCCGGAGCTGCGGGCCAAGTACGAACCCTCGGAGAGCTGGCGCTGGGACGAGACCGCACCCTCCTGCCCGCCGATCATCCTGCGGCACGCGGCCGAGCACTGGGGCTTCGAGGCCCCCGAACGCTTCAAGGACATGGCCCACTGGTCGGACATCATCGACGCGGCCAAATTCAAGGACGTGGAACAGGCCATCTTCGGCGAGGAGCCCGCGCTGCGCATCATGCGTTCGCTGACCGTCGCGCCGACGACCACCTGGGTGGACGAGCTGGCGGAGGCTCTCTCCACCCAAACGCTCGAAGAGGTCGCGTCCCGCCCGGACGTCGACAAAGCCCACGGGCGCGCCAGCCGCAACCGCGACAAGGCCCTCGAGCAGTTCCCCCCCACCGTGCAGTCCAAGCGTGAGGGCGTGCTGCTCTTCGATGCCGCCTCCGGCAAGGTGCGCCGCGAGCGCTTCGCGCCCTTCTTCCATCACCCCGACCTGCACTACGCCGTGGGCGTCATCCCCACCCGCGCGGGCTACCACGTGACCTGCGGGGAGAACCCCTGGGCTCAGCCGGTGAACGGCGTCCACGTGGGCGAGATGATGGAGGGCTACGGCGGCGGCGGTCACCGTGCGGTCGGCGGCGCCAACCCCAAGGACCTGCCCACGGCCCGCAAGGTCGCCCAGGAGATCGCCGACAAGATCGTCGATCACATGGCCAAAGGGGAGTAGCCGTGAAGCCCAGCCTGCTGGCGCTCTCCCCGGAAGAGCTGCGCGACACCGTCGTACGCCTGGGCGGCAAGCCCTTCCACGCGAAGGTCGCCCGCGAGGCCTTGCTCAAGCAGGGCACGCTCGACTACGCGGGCATGACAGCGCTCCCGGCGGCGCTACGCGAGGCCCTCGCCGCCGAGGTGCCCCTGTTCTCGGGCGCCCTGGAGGACTCGGTGCGCGCAAAGGACGGGGCCCACAAGCTTCTCCTGCGCTTCCCCCCCAAGGGCGACAAGCCAGCCCTCGTCGAGACGGTTCACATTCCGCCCTTGCGCAGGGCCGACGACGTGGACGGGCAGCGCGGCGCCACCCTCTGCGTCTCGACCCAGGTGGGCTGCCCTGTGGCCTGCCCCTTCTGTGCGTCGGGCCTGGACGGCCTGACCCGCAACCTGGCAGCCCATGAGATCGTCGAGCAGTACATCCACGGTCGCGCACTGGGTCCGCTCTCGCGCAGCGTGGTCATGGGCATCGGCGAGCCGCTGCTCAATGTGGAGGCGCTCTGCGCCGCCATGGAGCTTGTCACGGGCCCGATCGGCCTGGGCGCCCGCAAGGTCACGGTCTCGACGGTCGGCTTCCCCGATCGTCTGCGCCGCCTGGTCGAACGCAAGCCGCCCTTCCAGCTGGCGATCAGCCTGCATACCCCCTTCGACGAACAGCGAGACGAACTCGTACCGGCGATGGCGGGAGTGCCGATCGAGGAGGTGCTCGCTGCGGGCGATCATTGGTTCCACGTCACGGGCCGCGAGGTGACCTATGAGTACGTGCTGCTCGGGGGCGTCAATGACACGCCCGAGCACGCCGCGCGCCTGGCAGAGCGGGTGCGCGGAAGGCGCTGCACGGTGAACCTCATTCCGTACAACCCGACGTCCGGCCTTGGGTATGGGCGCCCGGAACAGGCCGACGTCGATGGCTTCCGGGACTGGCTGATCGAGTCGGGCATCGTGGCAACGGTGCGCTGGTCGCGCGGGCTCGATGGGTCGGCGGCGTGCGGGCAGCTGCGCTCGCGGGCGACGTTGGCTTAGGGGGGTCGCGGGGTCGTTGCTTCGTTGGCTCGGGGCTCGGATCGGGAGTCGGAGCAAGCGGGTCCGCTCGCTCTGAC
>CAYWNK010000337.1:0-6148 GCA_964459495.1 uncultured Planctomycetaceae bacterium | reverse complement strand
GCGGGATCCAGACCGGCCGCGGCGAGCTGGGCTCCGGTCCAGTCGGGCGTCGCTGCGGGCGCCGGCCGGGGGGAAGGGCTAGGCATCTGGCATCCCCCGGCGCAACCGCAGCCGATCCGCGCTCCCCGCCCGATGGGCGCGAACAAAGCTCGCCAGGCAGGCCCGACGCGCAGCCCGCGGTAGGCAGTCCCAATCCCAGAGGTTCGGCTGGATCCAAGGCGGGGACTGGGCTTCGATCGTTTGCGGGTCGATGCTCACCAGCTCGATGGGCCCGAGCAGCAAGCGGCCATCGGCGCGGACGAGCAGCTCCTCGCGTCGCAGGTCGGAGGGGGCCAGGCCGCGGTCGTGAAGGGCGCCGAGCAGCTCGCCCAGTCGGCGCGGGTTGGGGATCCCCGCCGGGGGCTGGGCGGCGCTGGGCACCCAGAATTCCACCGCCGGCTGGGGAGCGAAGTGCAGCCGGGCCGGTGGCCAGCCGGGGAGGCCGTGCTCGATCAGACGGGCGGCTTGCAACCACTCGGTTTCGGCTGCTCCCAGGCCGCTGGCGACGCGCCGGAACAGGCGTGCGTCCTCCGGTTCGGGGCCGCGGGCTCGAATGCCCCGGGCATTGCCCGCGTGGAACGGTTCGGTGGCGCCGCTGCGCCTCATCCAGCGGGCCAAGCGGCCTTGGACATGGTCGCGGCGCCGCAGCCTGGCGGCGCGCTCGATGCGGAGGGCGATTCCAGCGCGGTCGTCTGCGGGGAAAGCAGCCCGCAGCTGGGCGTCGAGGTAGGCGTCGAGGAAGCGGCGGCGGAAGGCGGGCTCGCTCAGCTCGCGAACGTGCGCGGTGAGACCGACAAGGTGGGACTCGATGCGCCCTGGGTCTGAGGCAGGGGCGTTGCGTCGCAGCCGCGCCGGATCGACGAGCCAGGGCTGGTTCTCCCCGTCGATGAGCACGTTGCCGGCGTGCAGGTCGGGGTGGACCAGGGCGGCCGCTTCGAGCGCCGCGAGCTGGCGGCCGAGCTCGGCGCCGAGCTGGCCGAGCCGGCCCCTGGACAGTTGGCCTGCGGCCAGAACCTCGTCGAGCGGACGTCCGTCCGGGACGGACTCCATGGCCAGCTCCCAGCCGCGGCCCGTCGCCCGGATTCCCAGGGGGCGCGGCGCCCGCAGGCCGGCCGCTCGCAGGGCGAGAAGGGCGCGTTGTTCCCGCAGCGCCCTCCAGCCGTCCCGGATGCGGCCCAGGGGCCCGCCCGCGTGGAAGCGCTTGACGACCCTGTCGTGGCCCTGTCGAAGGACCGAGCGCTTGGCGGATCCCTTGATGAGGGTTTCAGGAAAGGGACTCGGCACGCCCACAGGATAGGTGGTCTTGGCGGACCTGGGCCTGGATGGTCCGAATCCCCGCAGCTCCCTGGTTCTGTTGCCCTACCGAGACATAGACTGCCCGTCCCTTGAAGCTGCAGCTCTATGTCCTCCGCCAGCTCGGCACGGCCTTCCTTTTCGCCGTGGCGGGCGTGCTCTTCATCGCTCTGCCCGGCATCGCGGTGACGACGGTCCACAAAATGCCCCTGGCGGACGCCTCGGTGCTGATGCGCTACGTGCCGCTGGTTTTGGAGAACCTGGCCCCCTACGTGCTGCCGATCTGCTTCCTGCTCGCGGTGGTGGCCACCTACGGCCGGCTGGCTTCGGACCGGGAGTGGACGGCAATCCAGATGGCGGGCGTCCAGCCCCTCAAAATGCTGCTGCCGGCCCTCGGTATGGCGCTGGTGCTTGGGGCGGGCACCTACTGGATGGTCACCCAGGAGCTGCCCAAGGCCAAATCCCGGCAGCGGGCGGCGCTGGTGCAAGCGGCGGCCTCGTCCCTGCAGAACCTGCAGCCGGGCCGGACGACGCTGAACTTCCAAGGCTTCTTCCTGCGCGCGAACTGGCGCGACTTGAACGACCAGAGTGTGCTGCACGAGGTGCTGATCCGGCGGCCGGACGAAGAGGGGAACTCGCGGATCGACGTGTTCGCCAAGAAGGCCCACATCCGCAGCGTCGACGGTGAGCTGCGGGTCGACCTGTACGACTGGACCTGGCTGTCGACCGAAGAGGGCCTCGACGGCTGGAGCGACCACGGCTTCATCCGCTACCCGCTCGACAGCTTGGTCGAGAGTGAAGAGCGCGGGGACAACCGGCCCAAGTACATGACCAACACCCAGATCCGGGAGGAGCTGGCTGGGTTGGCAGCGCGGGAGGATGTCGAAGTCTCGCAGGCAGAGGGCGAAGAGGAGGCCGGAACCCACCCTGGGCCCATGCCCCTCGCGGCTCTGGTGGTCCAGGGCGAGCCCGACATGGCCACCGGCGCGGATGCCGGGCAGCCGGATGCCGGTGACGGGAAAGCCGAGCAGGGCACAGAGGCCACCAATGAGATCGCGGAGGCCGAGGAGTCCGAAGAGGCCAAAGCGCCGGAAGGGCCGACCGAGGAGATGATCCAGGATCGCTTGCGCAAGCTGCGCTTCCAGCTTCACCACCGGACGGCGATGTCGACGGCATTCCTGCTGTTCCTCGGTCTGGGCGCACCCACGGGGCTGCTGCTGCGGCGCGGTACCCAGCTCGGTGCGCTGTCCGTTGCGGTGGGCTTTGGACTGGTCTACTACGTGCTCTCGATGCGCGTGGGCAAGGAGCTCGGACGCGGTGGAGCTGTTCCTCCGTGGGTCGGAGCGTGGATTACGCCCCTGCTCTTCTCGGTGGCGTCGGTCATCCTTCTGCGCAAGGCGATGCGCCGATGAGCCGACGTCGCCTACCGCTCGGTTCCCGCATGGACCGCTACGTGCTAGCCCATTTTGTGGGTTCGTACGCTTCAGCCCTGTTCTTGATGGTGGGGCTGTTTTGGATCCTGGACATGGCGTCCAACCTCGACGATTTTCTCGAGGAGAGTCCGGACGGGAGCACGCCGGGCTCGCTGCGAATCGCGAGCTACTACCTGCTCAATCTGCCTTTCCTTTTTCTGCAGGTCGGGCCGTTCGTGACGCTGGTCGCGGGCATGTTCACCGTCACCAAGCTGCTGAAGAAGAACGAGGTCTCGCCTATCCTGTCGGCGGGCGTTTCGGTGCACCGAATGCTGGTGCCGATCTTCTTGGCGGGCCTGGCCCTGGCGGCGGGCATGTTTGCGCTGCGCGAGTTTTCGGTGGCGCTGATCGCGGATCGACGGGATCAGCTGCTCGATCAGCTCGACCGCAAGCGGGATCAACGCTCCTATGAAGACATCGTGGTGCACGACCTGTCGGGCAGCCTGGTCTTCCTCGAAACCTACTGGCCCGATGCGGAGCCCCCGCGCATCACCAATCTGAGCGCCGTACTGCGTACTGCCCAGGAGACGGTCAAGGTGCGGGCTGACGAGGCGCTTTGGAACGAAGGGGACCAGCTTTGGCACTTGGTGGGGGGCGAGCGCAAGATCATCGACGAGGAGCTGACCCCGACCACCCCCGAGGTGCTGACGGGCTTTGAGTTCACGCCCGATCTGGCGCTGACCTACCGGCGGGCCAAGGACCAGCCGCTCGAGTTGTCCTTTGGTGAGATTCGCGAGCTGATGAAGCGCGAGCCGGGGGACTCGGCCTACCGGACACTGTGGCACTACCTGCTGACCTTCCCCCTGGCCAACGTCGTCCTGCTGCTGGTGGGGCTGCCGCTCCTGTTCAGCTACGAGCGGGGCCGGGGCACCGAACGCATGGCCCTTGGAGGGCTCTTGTGTGTTTTTTACTTCGCCGTCGACTTCATCTTCCGCAGCCTGGGTCTGGGGGGCGGTTTGTCGCCGATCATGGCCGGTTGGGTGCCCCTGCTGGTGGTGGGTTCGATCGGGATCGCCCTCACGGACGGGATCCGCTCGTAGCAATGGGGGCGGCCCCCAGGAATACTGTGGAGACACCGGATCCGCGGGAAGATGCCCGCCGGCCGGGCGTCCTCATTCTGCCATGGTTCCCAAGCACACCTTCTCCCAGCTGTCCCGCCCCGTCCTCGGCCGCCTCGGCCTGATCGGAGGGTTGACCCTCGCCTCGTGCGCTACGGCGACCCTCGAGCGCAGCGATGTGGAGGTCGTCCAGGATCTGATTCGCCATGGACAGTTCCGCGATGCCGTGTACCAGGCCGAGCAGCTGCGCCAGGACAGGCCCAAGGACGAGCAGGCCGCCCTGCTGCACCGCGACGCCAGCCTGGCCTACCTGCTGGCACGCGGCCGGGAGAAGACCTTCGAGGACCGCGACGACGCCGCCCTCCTAGACTTCAACGAGGCCCTGTCCCTCGATCCCGAATCCCAGCAGGCCAAGAATTGGATCGATAAGACCCACCACAAGCTGGCGGATGCCTGGTACGAGCGCGCTCGCGCGATGCACGCGTCGGAGAACCTCGATGGGGCCCTGGCCGCCTACGAGACTTCGCTCAGCCACGTTCCCAAGCACAAAGGCTCGCTGGAGGGCCTGTTCCGGGTCGGCATTCAGCAGAACTACCGGGCCGGTCTTTCGGACACCTACTACAACGAAGGTTTGCGGGCGATCCAGGACTGGCGCTTGGATGAGGCGAAGCACCGCTTCGAGGGCTCGGGCAAGTACGGCGGAGAAACCGATCGGGTGCGTCGTAGGGTTTCCGAAGTCGATCGCCAGATCGCTGTTAGCCGGGTGATCGTGGCGAAGGAGCTCGAGATGAAGGGGCTCTTTGGCGCCGCGCGCAACGACTATCGGGTGGCCAGGGGGCTCGACCCGGAGAACGCGGAGGCAGAGGCCGGCTACGAGCGCGCCCGCAATGAGGCCGAGGTCGCGCGAAAGCTAGAAATGGGTCGCCTGAGCGTCCTGCGCGGCGATTTCGCCCAGGGACGAGCGTCCATGGAGGAAGCCCTGGCCGAGACCGTGGTGCAGCAGGAGTCGATCGAAGCGGCGATCGCTGAGATCAAGGTTGCTCAGGCCGGGGAGGCCTACCAGGGCGCACTCGACCTCGAGCACGACTTCCAGTACGAGGCTGCCGTCACCAGCTACAAGCGCGTGATCGACGACTACGGCTTTGACCTGGCGAAGGACTCCCAGGCGCGCATCACGACCCTATCGGACTACGTGCGGGACGCCAAGGAGCTGTACGCCGAGGCACGGGAGGCCGCGACCCTGGACGAGCGGCGCGACCTGCTGCGGCAGATCACCGTCTTCTGGCCCGAGTACCGCGACATCCAAAAGCAGCTCGAGGCCCTCGATCGCTAGGGCCTGGGCCATGTCGAAGGCTACTGGGGTCCGCCCGATCCTGGAGCGGGTCCGCTGCGCGTGGCGATCTCGCGGCGGGCTAGGAACCAGATGAAGAGCGAGAGCAGCGATATCTCAAGCCAGGGGTGCACGCTCGTCTTTGTGAAGTCACCGCGCCATACGACAAATGCCCAGTAGAAGTAGGGCATCCAGATCGAGAAGCTGACGATCCCGGCCCAGTAGGCGATGCGCTCGGCTGAGATCTCCTCGTCCTGGGGTAGCTCGCCCCCGCCCGCGATGATGGCGGCGTCCAGGGTGTCGAGCTCGGCGGCGGCCCGGTCGACCAGCCCCTGGTTGTCCTTGAGGGTGCGCAGCTCGACCGGCAGTGCCCAGAGGTTGAAGGTGAGGGCGGCCAGGCCGGCCAACCAGTGCAGGGCCGGGGGCAGGCCGAGCCCCTGGGCCCCGTAACCGAGGACCCCGGCGGCCACGATCCCCATGGCCGCAAAAACGGCGGCGGGGTAGGCGGACTTGCGGGCGAAGAAGTCGTTCAGCTCGTCGAGGAAGCTCTGGCTCAGGTCGCGGCTCGCGACGGCTTCCCGCAGGATGCGCCCGGTCACGATCATGAACATGATGAACAGCGAGTGCAGTCCAATGCACAGGATCGCGGCGACAAGGGCCACCCGGAGATGCCACTCGGGGTAGCCGAAGATCCCGAGAGTGGCGGCGCCGAGAAGCAGCGGAGCGGCTACGACGGAGGCACCGAGCAGGTAGTGAAACATGCGCATGGCACGCTCTATGTAGTAGATCGAAGGCCCGGCGCCTACCGGGCTAGCGGGAAAGCGAGGCTGGCCAGCAGCTCGCCAGGCTCCCAGCTCGCGAGGTCATGCTGTGGTCCAGGTGCCCGGTGAACGCGGTGGGCGGATCCGGGGCTTCCCGCCATGGGCCAGGGGCCGGTGAGCGCGGGGTCCTGGGGG
>CAYWNK010000336.1:0-6238 GCA_964459495.1 uncultured Planctomycetaceae bacterium | reverse complement strand
CGTTCGCCCGGACCGCGGATGCGCTCAGGCTGGTGGTTCCTTCCGGCGCCGCGTGTTGTTCGCCTTGGCCGTCGGGAACGGAAGGGGCGGTCTCCGCGTAGGATCCCTCGATGCAGAGGAGCACATGGAGAGTGACCACGCGGCGCTGGATCAAGCCCATCGCCAAGCTGGCTCTTGCTCTCGCTGTGGGCGGGGCCGGATTGATGTGGTTCGTGGAAGGCCGAAGCGTGGACTACCGGGCGGCGGTTCGCGGGCAGGAGTACGCGTTCTTGGCTGGACCGCGGGCAGCTTGCCAGTCGGACCACCTCATCGTGCGCTACGACGATTTGGGGGGGCTGGGGAGCAGCGCAATGCGCTTCGAGTTCAGAGGCAAGGACCCGAGCTCTGGGGTCTGGGATGAGCAGGAGGTCATGGTTCGGACCTCCGGGCCGATCTGCGCGGTCGGCGCCGCGCGGGACGGGCGGACGTTCGCTTTGGCGAGCATGGCCGGAGGCTTTGAGGGCAAGCTCGTTCTGGAGTTGATCGAGTTCCCTAGCCGGCCCGGTGGGCCACGAATCGTTGCCGACCTTGATTCGCCTGCCGGGAGTGCGGGGATCCGACTGCGCGAGCAGATGCCTGACTCGTATGAGCCGGCGGTTGGGGCGACCGCCGCCGCTCCGCGGCGCCGCACCCTCTACGCTGGAACCGAGCTCTCGACCCTCCGCATCCTGATGTTCGAACCTGAGGCGGGGCATCTAATCGCGGTGGACGTGGACGGCCTGGCGGTCCAGTTCGATCTGCGCCAGCCTTGGCCTGCTCCTCCTCAGCCCATCTGCGCCGACACGCCGCGCGGCGCATTGCGCAAGATGCTCCGCGGGCGCTGGATGGTGGGCGGGAACGGAGACCGCTACGTCGTGCTCGACGCCACTCGGATCGAGGGTTGCTTGCGCTACCCCGGCCCGGGCCTGGTGATCGGAACGGATGCGGCCGGAGACGGTTCCTTCGAGAGCTTTGTCGCTTGGGAGGAAGGCGAGTGGAGAAGTCGCTGCAAGGACCGGAAAGACCCAGTGCAGGACCTAGGCATACGCGTGCGCTAGTGCCACGCATCTTGCCGACTAGGGTTGCTCAAGGCAGGGGGAGTCGCAGCCCCGGATCGTTCCGTAGTGGGCACGGGCGCCGCTGCCCGTGAGGACCAGCACGCGTACGCGGGCGACCCGGCCGGCGAAGGGGCGGACGTCCCAGAGCACTCTACCGTCCTGGGGGGCGGCGCCAGGACCCGTTGAGCGAACGATCTGACCGCGAACGACGAGCTGCAGCTTGGATTGGCCAAGGTGATTGGTGTCGAAGTCGGCGATGAGGTAAGGCTGGTCCAGCCGTAGCCGCTGCGAGTCGGCGGTGAGCGCTCGGGGCTTGCCGTTGCAGCTTAGGGTCGCCGTTGTCCGGGGCTGGGCCGCGTGGACGGGACCGCGCGAACGCGCAAGTGCACATTTGATCGGGTGGGGGCCCTCCGAGAGGGAGGCCACCGGGTTCACGTCGTCCTGTGCGTAGTACCTGTCTAGGTCGGGTCGCAGCTCCTTCGTCAGTTCGGTGCGAAGCATCAACCGCGCCCCCATGGGGCCTTCGTAGACCACCTCAAAGCCGCGGGGCCTGTAGGGAGCCCGCAGGAGCAAGAGGTCCGCCTCGGGGGGGAAGCCGCTGTCCCAGTCTCCCCGGGCAGGCTCGGGCGGGGCGGCTGTGATCAGGCCCGCTGCGTCGATCATTCGCAGGCCCGTGCGAAAAGCCAGGTAGCCGGGCTCCCCTGTGAGCAGGGTGCGACTTGTAAGTGCCGGCTGCTGGAGAAAGTCGGCCATGTCCTGGTAGGCCCCAACGCGGGCGAGGTAGTTGTAGGTGCTGCTCAGCTTGACCTGGGAGGTCGGGATGAAAACGAGCATGCCCCCCATGGCGAAGCGGCTCAGGGACGCCGCCGGCTGCTGGCGTTCGAGCCAGGGTCCAATGCCCAGAAGCGCTGTGACCAGCAGCACGTACAGGATGGGGGTGCGGTGCCAAGCGAAGATCGGACTTGGGGCGAGCCCCGCGAGTACAGCGAGCATGAGCATGGCGCCGGCCGGGAGGGCAAGGAGCAGCCATGCCTGTCGCCGCACGAGCAGCAGCAATCCTCCCAGTGAACCGAGCGCGAGGGCCACACAAAGGGCTGGCGCGATCGCGCTCAGTTCGCTTGGAAGCGGCAGCCAGATCTCATCGGGGAGCCGCCGCAGGGACTGGATTAGGTAGGAGGTGGCCGAGGAGTCGGTGGACTTCGCTGCACAGGTGACGGGCAGTGGGCTGCCGTAGAACAGCCAGGCGCCCAGCAGCCAGAGGGCCGTTACGAGCCCCGCCATCGATCCAGCACAGCGAGCTGGTCGCCAGCCGCGGGAAAGGGAATAGGCGGGCAGCAGGCAGGCGGCGAAAGCGTAGCCCTCATAGCGTGCCAAGCAGGCCGCACCAAGCGCGGCGCCAGTGGCGAGAGACCGGCCATCGCAGGCGAAGCGCCAGGAAAGAAGCAGGAGCGCCACGAAGAGCGGAGCCTCCATGCCCCAGTAGGCGTGCACCTGAGCAAAGCCAGCGACGGTCGTGAGGGCGAACAGGCTCCCTGCGCGGGGGAGCCCGGCCCGGGCGAGCAGCTGATAGCCGGCCCAGGCCAAGAGGCCGAGGGATCCGGCGAAGCAGAGATCGACCGCCGGTTCGGGAGGAATGCCGATCCCGATGCAGAGGGCCAGGACCAGGGCCCACAGGGGAGTCGAGGTCCCGAGGATCGCCTCGCCCGGCTGGAATACAAGGCCCTCGCCCCCAGCAAGATTTTGGCTGAAGCGCAGGGTGATGTACGCATCTTCGAACACGTAGTCCGAGTACGAGTACAGACCGAGCAGGGTCCCCAGGGTGACGAAGATCCAGAGTCCCCGCTGCGTGCCTCCGTGGAGGAACGCAGTTCGAGCGAGCGGCTGCATGGCGAGCGATCCCCCATGCGAGAAGGGGATGAGCCTGACTCTCCGCTAGCGGGGCGCCGCGCTCCGGTCACAGGGGACCCGAGCGAAGTGAGGGGCGGGGCATCGCGGCCGCAGGGGCGCCTACCCTGCGCGCGAACTACCCGTGCTCCCTCAACGCCTCGGCATAGACCTCGAGATCGGGATCAAGATCGATCCGCATCCCGCGCGCCTCGATTTTGACCCGCTGGCTGAATTCACCGACCCAGCCTCCGAGGCGGCCCCCGGACGAGCCGAGCTCCTTCACGATCATCCACTGCAGGAGATACTCGCCCAGGTTTGGCACGTGGAGGAAGGCTCCTCCCGATCCATCGATTCGCTGGTATTCGACCCGCAGCCTGCTCGATTCACCGACGGTCCGCTCTTCGTTCTCGTCAAACAGGGTCAAGCGACTTTCGAAGCCCTCCCGCGGCTGAAGGCCTACGGCGACCTGCAATCCCGGGGCGGCGGGTGGAAGATCGGTCGATAGGCGGAGCTCGACGGGGATCGCCCGCTGGAGACGCAGAATGTTCTGTCCTTTCGCGGCGAGGGTCCTGCTCTCCAGATAACCGGGCGCCCGGACCACCAGGTCCGCGGGGCCGGCCCGGGTGATCACGCGCGCGCGACCCTCCAGAAGCTGGTAGCTGCGCTCGCCGATCGTGACGTACCCGCGCTCGACCGGATCGCCCGCATCGCCGAGGACGAGGACATCGATCAAGCGAAGCTTGTCGCGTAGATCGATGGTCGGCAGCTGTGCATCCTCCCCAGAGGCTCCGGGTTCCAGGACGAGGTCGCCCTGGAGGTGGGATGGCTCACTCAGCCGGCCGGTGCGCACGATGAGGTCGAGGTGGCCAGGGCGTAGATCCTGGAACAGAAACTCCCCTTCGAAGCCAAGGGAGGTCACGGTTTCATGATAGAAGGCCTGCTTGGGGTCCACCCCGTGGTAGCGCAGCTCCACGTGAATGCGTTCCTCGGGCACTTCAGTGGGCAGCAACACCTTGCCCGATAGGCTCGTCGAGACGTCGAGGACAAGGTCGACGGAGCGATCTCCGTGCTGGAAGGCGATGAAGCCCCGGTTCTGGTGGCCCCGCAGCCGCGGCCATAGTGCGTACTCGCCGGGGGGGAGAATCCCGCGCAGCTCGAACCGGCCCTCCGTGTCGGTGAACGCAGTACCGAGGCCAGCGAAGCTCCAGTCGAAGTCCCCCGTCTCCTCAACGACGTTGATCTTCTCCCCGGTCTGGATGTCCACCCCTTTCAGGGGCGTGCCCCCCGTGTCGCGGACAGTGCCAGCCGCGATCAACGGCATCTGCGTGAACTCGATGTCGCCGACTTCGATGGTCTCTCTCGGTCCGGGCATCTCGCTCACGAACTCCGCGTAGTGAGGTTGGGGACCTGCAGGTCCGTGGCTCTGCAGTACGCCCACTCGGCAGCGGGCACCCTGGGGGATCTCCTCCTTGACGGGAAGGAGAAAGCTCCCGTCCTCAGCTAGGTAGGCATAGCTGTTCGTGAAGCGAGACTTCTGTCCGTTGGATTCCGCGATGAGCTCGATGAGCGTCGAGCGTCGAGTGTTGAGGGTAGCCGGGTGGCTTGATCGGCTCGCCGTTCGGGCGGACGATTCGGCCGCGAAAAGCTGGGTATCGGTCTCGGAAGACGAGCTCGACGTGGACGGATTCCCCCGGTTCCACCGGACCCTGGACGGTGCGCTTCGCCGGGCGGAATTGACCGCCCGGATCTGCGTCGACGATCAGGTCCAGGCCGAGCCCCACCTGGGGGAGCTCTAGGCGGCTGGCATTGTTCAGGTAGTGACTGTGGCGACCTCCGCGTTGGGTACCGCCCCCTGGCCTTGGTTTGAGCGCCGTCACGTATGCCCAGTGCTTGATCGGGAGTGGCAGGCCGTCGGGACCGATCATGTCCACGGTCAGCGAACCGGTGGGAGGGAGCTCAAGAATGACCGGATCGGAGCTGGGACCGTCCGGATCAAACTCGACGAGGGGCTGATCCTGAACAGGGAAGCCGAACGCCACGTTGAAGCGTTTGCCCTGGCGCTCCACGGGAGGGAGCACCTTGTCGAGATGGGCGAACCTCGCGGTCCCTTCGGGGCCTGTGGTGACCCCCTCAAACACCAGGTCGCGTGAGTTGTCGGAACCATGCTGGAGGACAACTCCGACCCCAGCGACCGGCTCCTTGGATTCATCGACGACCTGGATGAGCAGCGAGCGATCGGGCAGGCAAGGCACCTCGACTTCAGCGGGCATGCCTTTGTAGAGGTAGATAGTGCCGTAGTGTTCGCCCGCCCGGGCGACAAGCAATCGGTGGGGGCCGGAGCTGGGTACTTGCGCGCTCCCGGACTGGCTCACTTTCCATTCGCTTCCGTGCTCCACCACATGGGGCTCGAGGTCGGTGGACTTTTTCCGCTGCATGGGCAGCTCGCGGCTGGGCAGCGTCCAGAAGCGGACATTGGGCAGGGACTCGCCGGTTTGCTCGTCCACCGCCCGTACGGTCAGCATCGGCTCAACAGTGGCGGTCGCTTCGGCGCGAGGTGTGGCCACTCGGTCGCTCAGAGCAGGGATGACTGCGGTGTCCGCAGGCTCGGTCGGCGACAAGGAGGGGGGGGCTTCGATACCCGCGGCGGCGAGCTCGAGTGGCGGCGTGTCGGAGCGGCTCCACCAGATCGCACCGCAAAGGGCAAGCAGAATGGCGGCGGCGAGGAGGATCTTGGACTGCATGGCGAGGACCAGGGGCGCGAGGGGCAGGGCGGCGGAGCCGACGGGCTTGCCGGCGAGGAGGAGCAGCCAGGCCTGGCTGCCCCCGGCGTGACGGTCGTCGACCTGGCTGCGCAAAAGGTCGAGGGCGCGGCGCAGGCGCGTCTTCACGGTAGGTAGTGGCAGGGCCTCCTGGCGCGCGATGGCCTGGGGTCCTAAGTCCTCGAAGTAGCGCAGCAGAACGATGCGCCGGTAGGGCTCCTCGAGCTGCATCACGAGGCCGGCCATTTCGCTGCTCTGCTCCATCCGCGATGCGAGTGCGACATCGGAGGGGACGGACTCAGGCCGTGCGGCGCGGACCTCGCGTGCCCTGCGGCGGGACTCTGTCCGGCGTAGATCGACCGCCGTTCGGCGTAGGATTCCGGAGAGCCAGGGGCGCAGGGCCAGGCCCTCCGGCGGCGGGTTCTCGATAGCCCGTCGCCACGCTTCTTGGGCTAGGTCGTCGGCTGCCGCCGGGGTTGAGGCGAGGACTCGGGCGACGGACTGCACCCAGGAGCG
>CAYWNK010000335.1:0-6244 GCA_964459495.1 uncultured Planctomycetaceae bacterium | reverse complement strand
GCCCCCCCCACTGTGAATTCCTCCACCACCTACTCCGGTTCGGACCGCCCGTTGGCCCGGCCGCACATGATCCCGCCTACCGTCCAGGACAAGGGCCAGTACCGCCTGCGCTTCGCGCGGACCGAGGCGGACCTGGATGCCGTCCGGCGACTCCGCTTCGAGGTCTTCAACCTGGAACTCGGTGAGGGTCTCGATAGCGCGTATCTGACCGGCCGCGACGAGGACCACTTCGACGACCAATGCCAACACCTGATGGTGGAGCACGCCCAGGAGGGCGTTGTTGGCACCTACCGCCTCCAGGTCGCCGAGACCGCGATCGCCGGAGCCGGTTTCTACTCCCAGGGGGAGTTTGACTTCTCCGCCATACCGGACGCCGAGATCCAGAGCTTGGTTGAGCTGGGACGGGCCTGCGTCGCGCGCGATCACCGCGACCGGTCGGTGCTCTACCTGCTCTGGTGTGGGCTGATCGCGTACATGCGCTTTCACGGCAAGCGCTCCTTCATCGGCTGCAGCTCGCTCACCAGCCAGGACATGGCCGAGGGCCTGCGCTTCTACTCCCAGCTCATGGAGAAGGGCTACGTGCACTCCAGCCTGAGGGTGGAGCCCCTACCCAGGTTCCGCTGCACGGCCGAGACCCTGGAGGGCCCCGCCGTTCCCACGCCGACGCTGTTTGGCACCTACCTGCGGCACGGCGGCAAGATCCTGGGCCCCCCCGCGATCGACCGCGAGTTCGGAACCATCGATTTCCTGACCTACATCGAGGCAACACCCCGCCACCTGCGTATGTTCGGCGGGTCTTGACCGAACTCCTCGGATACCTGCGAGCCACCGCGCGGCTGCTGCTGCTGCCCCTGGTGACCGTGCCCCTGGTCAGCATTCTGCTGATCGGCACCCTACTGCGCGCCGTCTGGCCCCGTGCGGGGTGGCCGATGTTCCGCTGGGCGATCCGCACCTGGGCGCGCGGAATCCTGTGGGTGATGGGTGTGCGGGTCGAAGTGGACGGCAGCGCTCCCTCCCCGCCGTTCTTCCTGGTGTCCAATCACCTTTCGTATCTGGACATCCCCGTGCTGCACTCCCAGCTGTCCGGACATTTCCTGTCGAAGGCGGAGATCGCATCCTGGCCGATCGCGGGCTGGCTGGCCCGGATCGCGGGAACCCTGTTTGTCGATCGCACCCGCCGCCGCGATTTGGCGCGCGTCATCCCCGAGGTGGAGACCCTGCTCCGCGCAGGGAACGGAGTGGTGATCTTCCCCGAAGGAACGAGTTCGTCGGGGGCCGAAGTTCTGCCGTTCAAGCCTTCCCTGTTCGAAGTGCCCCTGCGCACCGGGGTCGCCGTCTCCCAGGCGGCCATCCAGTATCGTCTGCCGGACGATTCACCCACCGTGGCCGAGACCGTCTGCTGGTGGGGTGAGATGCCCTTCGCATCGCACTTCCTCAAGCTGCTCACCCTGCCGGGCGTGGACGCTCGGGTGAGCTTCGGAGCTGCGCCACTGGTCGATGACGACCGCAAGCGCCTCAGCGACCGCGCGCGCCAAGCGGTTCTCCAGCAGTTTCGCCCGACCTCCCCACTTCCCCCTGCCACCAACCCCGCCGCGCTGTGCTAGCTACGTACCCTGACCGGCATTCCATGCCCGAGGTCCTTGCCGCCGGCGATCGCGACCGACAGGAGCAGCGTGCGTGTGCACAGTGAGCTGGGTCCACTCCGCTGAAGCGGAGGGCTACGACCTGTACTTCAGCCGCGACGAAGCGCGCACCCGAGGGCCCGAGCGCCCCCCGCTCGAGTTTGAGTCCGAAGGCGTGCGCTACCTCGCCCCCACCGACAGCGACGCCGGCGGGACCTGGGTCTGCGTGAACGAGTTCGGGCTCGCGCTCGGGCTGCTCAACGGCTACGGGGACACCAGTCCGCGCCCACCCGCCATCAGCCGCGGTCGACTGGTGCGCGAGCTCGCCCCCTGCGCGTCGCCGGCCCAGGCGCTCGGACGCTTGACCGCGGAAAGCCTGCGCCCCTACCAGCCCCTCGTGCTGCTCGCGATGGGTCCTGAGCGCCCTGCCCAACTGCTGCGTTGGAACGGCCAGGACCTTGAATGGCTTCGGGATGCCGACGGCCTCGTCCCGCTCTCGTCCAGCGGCGTCGATCCGGGGCAAGCCCAGGAACGGCGCAGCTCCCTTCTGGCAGCTTCCCGCGCCGCGTGTCCCGACGATCCCAGGGCAGCGCTGCTCGACTTCCACCGGGGCGGCGGCGTGGAGCCCGATGCGACGAGCGCATGCATGAGCCGCGAGGAAGCGGAGACCCGCAGCCTCGTGCATGTCTCGGTCGGACCAGGCGCCCTGAGCATGGCCCATGCTCCCGGTCGCCCGGATCGCACGCCCCTGGCCCCGTCCCTGCGCCTAGCCCGGCGCAATCCCCGCTGATGGCACAGGACACCAATTTGGAGCCTGGAGCCACGGGAGAGCCCCCCGGAGCGCCTGGGACAGCCCCCGGCGGCGGTGCACCCGGCCTTTCCGTGCCGAGGTCCGACGGGAGCGGGAGCACAGGACGCTGGCTCAAGCGCCTAGCCCTGGCCTATGCCGCGCTCCTCGCGCTCAGCTACCTGGTCTGGGCCCTGCGCCCTGCCCCTCAGCCACCCGGCCCGCAGATCGAGCTGCCGAACTTCACCGCCGAAGGCCCCGCCGCGGGAACGGTGGAGACCGGCTACGAGGACCGCGGTCCCGCGGGCGCACCGACCCTCCTGCTCCTGCATGGCAGCCCCGGCAGGCGGGGCAACTTTAGCGCCCTGCTCGAAGCGCTCCCCAGCGACCTGCGGGTCCTGAGCCTCGACATGCCAGGGGTCTTGCACTCGTCCGCCTCTGCGCCGGACGTGTCGATTCGAGCCCACGCTCGCGCGACGCTGGACTTCCTCGACAAGCGCGGCGTCGAGCGCGCCCACGTGCTCGGGTTTAGCATGGGCGGAGGGGTCGCACTGGAGATGCAGTCGATGGCCCCGGATCGCGTGCAGTCCATCGTGTTCCTGGCCGCGATCGGCGTGCAGGAACTCGAGCTGTTCGGCAGCTATGAGCTCAATCACGCCGTGCACGGGCTGCAGCTTGTGGCCATGCACGCCGCGCGCCTGCTGACCCCACACTTCGGCACCTTCGATCACATCAGCCTCAATCTAGGCTACGGGCGCAACTTCTTCGACACCGACCAGCGCCCCCTGCGCGGCATGCTCGAAAAGCTGGAGATCCCCATGTGGATCGTGCACGGCGAGCATGACTTCCTGGTCCCCTACGCCGCCGCACTCGAGCACCGGCGCCTCGTGCCCCATGCGGAGTTCACCGGCCTCCCCGAGCGCAGCCACTTCCTTCCCTGGTCGTGGACCGAGCCCCTCGCGGCCGGCTTGACCGACTTCGTGAACCGCGTCGAGGCCGGCGAGGCCCCCACCCGCGCCGATGCCACCCCCGAGCGACTGGCCGCCGCGGCCAAGCCCTGGGACCCCGCGAGCGCACCGCCCTACGCCGGCGTGATGCTGGGCGTGATGCTGCTGCTCCTCGCGGCCTCGACGCTCGTCTCCGAGGACCTGGCCTGCATCGGCGCCGGTCTGCTCGTCTCCCAGGGCCGGCTCGCCTTCGTCCCCGCAACCCTCGCTTGCTTTCTGGGGATCCTGATCGGCGACCTGGCACTATTTTTAGCGGGCCGTGCGCTCGGTCGACCCGCCATCGCCCGTGCGCCCCTCAAGTGGGTCATCGACGAGGCCCGCCTCGAGCGCGCCTCCGCCTGGTTCCAGCGCCGCGGCGCGGCGGTCATCTTCCTCTCGCGCTTCACGCCGGGGCTGCGGCTGCCCACCTACTTCACCGCCGGGGCCGTGCGCACGCGCCTGCGCACCTTCGCCTTCTACTTCGCGCTCGCGGGCATCCTCTGGACGCCCATCCTGGTGGGCCTCGCCGCCTGGGCAGGCCTGAACCTGGAGTCGGCGAAGGAGCTGTTCGGCGGCTCGCTCACCAAGGCCGTCATCGCGCTTGTGGCGCTGCTGATCGTGGCCCAGCGCCTGGTGGTCCCCATGTTCACCTGGTCGGGCAGGCGCGGTCTGCGGGGCGCGTGGATGCGCTGGACGCAATGGGAGTTCTGGCCCCCATGGCTCTTCTACCCGCCGGTGGTGCTGTACGTGCTCTGGCTGGGTTTGCGCCATCGATCGCTGACGCTGTTCACCGCCTCGAACCCGGGAATCCCCACGGGCGGGTTCATCGGCGAGTCCAAGCACCAGATCCTCGAGGGTCTGCAGGCCGCCCCCGAAGTTGCCCGTTGGGCGCACCTGCGCGCGGCAGACGCCCCCTCGAAACGCCAAGATCAGGCGCAGGCGTTCCTAGCAAGCAACGGCCTCGAGTCCCCATGGGTCCTGAAGCCGGACGTTGGCCAGCGTGGCTCCGGGGTCCAGGTGATTCACGGGAAGGACGCCCTGCGCACGGCCCTGAACGAGCTGGAGGTCGATTCGATCCTGCAGGAATTCGCTCCAGGACCCGAGTTCGGGCTGTTCTACACACGCCGCCCAAGCGAGCCCCAGGGCCGCGTTTTCAGCGTCACCGAGAAGCGACTGCCCGTGGTCATCGGGGACGGCGAGCGCACCCTCGAACATCTGATCCTCGCCGACCCGCGCGCGGTTGCCGTCGCGGGCACCTATTTCGCGCTGCACGCCGCGCGCCTGGGAGAGGTCCTGCCCGCGGGCGAAGAGTTGCAGCTCGTCGACCTGGGTACCCACTGCCGCGGGGCCGTGTTCCTCGATGGCGCCGCCGCCTTGACCCCAGAGCTGGAGGCCGCGGTCGAACGCATCAGCCGCAGCTTTGAGGGCTTCGCGTTCGGGCGCTACGACGTGCGAGTGCAGGACATGCAGGCTTTTGCCCAGGGCGGCGGCTTCAAGATTCTGGAGCTCAACGGCGTGACCTCGGAGGCGACCCACATCTACGCTCCGGGCACGCCGCTCATCACCGGCTGGCGGACGCTGATGCGGCAATGGCGCATCGCCTTTGAGATCGGAGCGGAGCAGCGCGCCCGAGGCGCAAAGGTCTCGAGCATCACAGACCTCTGGCGCGAATGGCGCGCCTACCGCGCCCTCCAGCGCGCCCATCGCCCGCAGAGCATGGACAGCTAGCCAGCCGCGGCGACTGGGAATCGAGAGGATCCCAGGTCAGCCACCCGCTAGGATGCGCCCATGCGTCCCCTCGCCTTCTGCTTCGCACTCGCCCTCTTCGCTTCCTGTGCTGCGGTCACGGGCGCGGACCACGTCATGTTGCGAGCCAGCGACGGCAGCAGCATCGGGATGGGCCGGCTCGTTGAGGAGCTCGCCGGGGCCGACGTGGTTTTCCTTGGTGAGGAGCACGACGCCACGGTCGCCCATCGTCTCCAGCTCGAGGTCACCCGTCAGCTCCACGAGCGCCATGGCCAGATCGTGCTCTCGATGGAGATGTTCGAGCGCGACGGCCAAAACGCCCTAGACCTGTTCCTCTCGGGCACCATCGACGAGCCCGAATTCCTGGCCCTCGCACGCACCTGGAGCAACTACGAAGCCGACTATGCCCCTGCCGTCCGCTTTGCCCGGGATCAGGGCGTGCCCATCCTCGCCGCCAACGTCTATCGCCCCATCGCCTCCAAAGCCGCCAAGTATGGCTGGCGCTCCGCCATCGGCAGCCCCTGGGCCGCCCGCCAGGTCAGCGCCCCCGAGGGCCCCTACCGCGATCGCTTCATCGCCTCCATGTCCGACATCCCCGGTCACGGGGAAGGCTTCCCCCCCGAGGTCATGCAGCGCTTCTACGAGGCCCAGTGCCTCAAGGACGACACCATGGCCGAGTCCATCGCTCGCCACTTCGACGAGTCCGGCCCCAACGCCCCTCCGATCGTCCACTGGTGCGGCCGCTTCCACTCCGACTTCGGCCTGGGCACGGTGGAGCGCCTCCGCAAGCGCCGCCCGGATCTCAACATCCTCGTCGTCAGTGCCGCCAAGTCCGAGGACCTGGGGGCGAGTGCACCGGCGCTAGACCGGGAGCGCGGCGACTACCTCTGGTACGTGCTGCCGTAGGTTCAAAGGCGCAGCTGCTGCCTCCCTTTGGCCACCGGCCAGCGGCAATCGGGAGGGCTTCGATTGTGACGGGCTGGCAACCGACGCCTGCCTCCCCCGATTCCTGGACTAGCCACGCAGGCTACCTTCAGACCACCGGGGCAGTTCGTGAGTTGGTGCCGCGGCGGCCCGAGCGTGCTGGAAGCACCCCCGGAGAC
>CAYWNK010000334.1:0-6310 GCA_964459495.1 uncultured Planctomycetaceae bacterium | reverse complement strand
GATTCGGGAAGGGGCTCGGGGATCTGCGCGCCCGCCTCGATCCAACGCTTGACCAACTCCGCTTCAGCCGCCGGGACCGCGCCCTCGGGCGCATCGGCCGGCGGCATGCTGCCCTCTTCGATCACGAGCCACAGCTCGGAGTTCTCGGGCTCGCCCGGGAACACCAAGGCCTCATCCACGGCCAACGCCAAGTCGCTAGCGTCGGACCAATCTCGCACCGCCTTGGGCGACTCCTCGGACGGTCCGTGGCAGCGAAGACAGTAGGTCTCTAGGACGGAGCGCGCCTGCAGCGCGAGATCGTCGGACGGGGCAGCGCCCCCAATCAGAGCGAGGAGAAGCACAAAGGGCATGGCGGGAGTCTATCCTGGATGCTCGCGCGGGCGACCCGTCGCGCGGGACCAACCCATGCACAATCCCCATCCTCGGTCTCCGAGCGCCAGGCTGTCCCTATTTCGACTGGCCGCTGGGCTGCTTGCCCTGTTCGCGTCGCTCTGCCCCAGGGCCGCAGCAAGCCCCGCCCAGCAGCCCGAGCAGACCGTTGACTCGAACCGCCCGGAGAGCACCCCTCGTAAGCGGCCCAACATCCTCGTCCTGCTGGCCGATGATCTCAACGCGGGCGACTTGGGAAGCGCCGGCCATCCGTGGCTGAAGACCCCCCACCTCGATGCGCTCGCCGCTGAAGGCACCCTGTTTCGCCGCGCCTTCGTCACCACCGCTCTTTGCTCCCCTTCCCGAGCCAGCATCCTGACCGGTCGCTACGCCAGGCATCACCGGATCCTTTCCAACCACGAGGAGTTCGGGGAGCGCCTGCCCACCTTCGCCACCCAGCTCCGGGACGCCGGCTACCTCACCGCCTACATCGGCAAGTGGCACATGGGCAACAGCGGCGGTCCACGCCCGGGCTTCGACTACACCGCGAGCTATGGGGGCCACGGGAAGATCCGCAATAGCCCTTTCATCGTCGGCACGACCACGACGGAGCTTGTCCAGACCAAGGGCTGGGTCGACGATGTTGCCACCGACTACGCAATCGAGTACCTGCGCAGTACGCGGGCACGGCCGCTGCTCCTCTACATGGGCTTCAAGGCCCCGCATACCCCGCGCATCCCCGACGAGCGGCACGCCAAGCTCTACTCGGAAGTGGACCTGCCGCCCGCTCCCGAGACTTTGCGCTTCCCGCCGTACCCGACCAAGGCCGAGCTCGAGGTCCTCGCCGCGGCCGCTGGCGAGAAGGTCGCCGAATACCGCGCCCCCAGCGACTGGCTGGCCACATGGAAGGGTCCGCGCTTGCCCGAAACCGAGCTGAAGAACGGCTCGGGCCAGGGCGAGGACCTGCGGAACTACTACCGCTTGGTCACCGGGCTCGACGAGAACGTTGGCCGCCTCATGGCCGTGCTACGGGAACTGAACCTGGAACGCGACACCCTGGTCGTGTTCACCTCCGACAATGGCCTGATGAACGGCCGCCTTGGCCTTTACGGCAAGCGCAGCCCCTACGACGAAGCTCTGGCGGTGCCGATGCTCGTTCGGCTCCCTCCCTCCTATTCGGATGTGGCGCGCGGAACGACCCTGGACGAGCTGGTGCTCAACGTCGACATCGCCCCCACCCTGCTCGACTACGCAAGGGCCGATCTGCCGGAGGGCATGGCGGGCCGCAGCCTGCGGCCCCTGCTCGAGCCTCGAGCGGCCGGCGAGGATGCGCTCCCCTGGCGCGATCGTTTCGTGGCCGAGTTCGAGCCTAGCTCGTCCAGTTCATGCCCCAAGGCGCTCGCCCTCCGCACGAGCCGCTGGAAGATCATCTCGTACCCTGATCATCCGGACTGGACCGAACTCTTCGACCTGCACAACGATCCCCAGGAGGCCCGCGACCTGGCCGGGGATCCCGACTACGCCGAGACCCTCAGCACCCTGCGCCGCAGCCTCGCCGAGGAATCCGGCCTCCTCGGCCCGCCAAGCGACTTCGTGCCCACGCGCAGCCGCTTCCGTTAGTGCCCTAGCCCGGCGGCACGAGGCGGGCCAAGCCTAGCCCATGGCCGGGGCCTTGATCCCAGACCGCGAACACCTCGTTGCCACGCGCAGCGAGCCGCAGCACGCCGGACGATCGATCCGAGGACACGCTCGCCAAGGTCCATGGGTCTCCCGCGGCCAGACCCGTGGGCGCCGCTCTGTAGTTTCTCAGCTGCCAGCGGGCGTCGCCCCCGGGCTCCCGCTCGAGCCAGGACACGAGCAGGGAGCCGTCCGCGAGTTCAGCCGAGCCCAGGCGGCCCATGGTGGCGACCGCGTTCACGGCCTGGGGCACGCCAAAACCGACGCCTTCCCACCGGGCGATCCAGGCACCGTTGCGCTCCTCCCCAGAGACCCAAACACAGACCGGTTGATCCCCAACGAGCCCCAGGCGAGGCCCGTTGACCGGGCAACCGGGGATCACCCAACCGTCGTCGTGGACGGTCCCCAGATCTTGCCACCCACCCTCCTCGAGGCGCGCGACCCGAACGTCACGCACCTCATCAGTGCTGCGATCCCTCCACGCGGCCCATGGCCCCTGTTCGTCGCCGAAGGCCGGAATCAGCGCCGTGGAGCAGCAGTCGCAAACCGCTGCGTCCAGCAGCGTCTCCACCCCACACGCCCCGTCGGCATGGATACGCCGGTACCAAAGCTGCTGGGGGCCGCCCGCCGGGGTCGCCCGGCCATCGAGCCAGAGGCTCCAGAAGTAGCCCTCCGCCGCGACGAGCGAGACGAAGCCATGCTCGGTGGACGACCGGTCCCCATGCAGCCACGGCTGCTTCGCCGACCAGGTTTGGCCACCGTCCCTCGAGACTCCGTAGCTCACTCCGTAGGCGTAAGTCCCCTCCCCCGTCTTCTCCAACCAAGTGGCGCACAGGGTCCCATCGGCGAGTGCTGCCAAGGTCGGCACGTCCACCCAGTTCAAAAAGGCCTGCTCGACCTCGACGATCGTGCGTCCTTCCCCGAAGCCCTTCCCATCCCAGACGGCAAACCGGATGCGAGCCCCCTCGTCCCCCCAGCGCTCACTCCACAAGAGACGCAGAACCCCGTCTTCCCCCTGATCCAGGACCGGGTGGAGAGCGTCAGGGCCCCCCGGTGCCTCCAGGTAGAATCGCGTCCATTCCCCCATCCAAGCAGCAGATCTGGCCCCGGGGCGAGACTCGGCCTCGCCCCCTGCTGGCTCCGCTGTGCATCCACAGGGAACCACGAGTGAGGAGAGAAGCAGGGCAAAGCGAAGATGCATGCTGCCCAGGATGCGGAATTGGACGCCTGAACGAAACGGCGGCGCCGCGTGTCCGCGGCGCCGCCGTTTTGGGCTGGAAGACCCTCGCCTTTCGAAGGCCGACCCTAGCTGTTCAGGATTTTGAGATCCACTTCAGGTAGCGACCCTCGAGGGTCTCTTCGCTCGTCTCGGGGTCCGATAGGGGCACACCACCGAAACCCTCGACGGTGATCTCGATGAAGTCGCCCGCTTCGGGGTCGGCCAGCTCGCGCAGCCACTCGGCGAAAGCTTGGCTCGATGGATCCTCGTCTTCCATGCTCTGGCTGCGCAGCCAGTGCAGGAAGCCGGTTCGGTACGCTCGCAGGAACTCCTCTTTGGCGCCCTCGTACATGCCAGGCATGCCGTCGAACCCCTTCGCGTCGGGGCCGAAGAACGGTCCGCTGACGACCGTACGCTTGGTCTTCTCTTTGTTCTTGAGCTGGAAGTGACGCAGGCGTCCCTTCAGCTTGCGCGCATCCTTCGCGCCGGATCGCTGCGACGCCTTCAGCACGTCGGCGAAGTAATCTCCACCCTGCTTCTTGCGCCAGGGACTGTCGGCGATGTTCGCGCCGAGGATGCCGCCGTTCGGATTTCCGCCCGGAACAAAGACCGAGTAGGCCTCCGTGCGTCGCTCCGACAGGTCGCCGTCCACGCGGGTATTGCACTCGCCGAAGACATCCACGGTCATCAGCACGGAGAGCCCGCCGGCCAGGCCGGGCGGCACCTTGCTGCCGTAGTAGTTGTCGACGAGCGCCAGCGCGGACAGCTGAGCGATCTGCTGCTGGAGGCCGTTGGCCACTCGCTCGTTCATTGAGACGCCCTTGAAGTGCTGGTCCTTCGAACCATCGGTGCTCGGCAGCTGCATCGACAGAAAGCGGTACTCGTCGATGTAGCAATTGGTCCAACCCGTCACCGAATAGTCCCAGAACTTGCCCTGCAGCTCAGGGCGTAGCCAGCCGGCAAAAGCGAGGAACTGCATGTAGGAACGCCGATCGGGCACGACGACCACCGTCTCGCGCTCGGGGTAGCGATCCTGCCCCAGGCACGCGCCCGACGACATGAAGGTCGACAGGCCTTCGGCGGCGTCGTGCACCGAATCCTGAGCACTGAGCAGGTCGATGAGTGCGCCCGTTCCGCCCTTCTTGGCCGCCGCAACGATCGCCTTCCCGCGCAGGCGCTTGACGTAGTCCTTCAGCGTGTCGAGCTGCTTGCGGGCATCGGTCTGGTCCTTGGAGACCGGCTCCGTCCAGTCGAGCCAAACAGACTGGAGGTCGAGCAGCGCCGCCGCCACATCCACGAAATCGTCGGCGGCGACCCGATCCAGCGCGGAAATCTGCTCCATGTGCAGATCGAAGAGCCCCAGCCGCAGGTAGACGAACTCGCCCTGCAGAAAGCTCTCGAAGTCAAAAGTCGAAGCGAGCGCTTCGGTCGAGTTGTGCCGTTCGAGCAGCTCGGCGGCGAGGGCCGGGAAGTCGATCTTTCCATCGGCATCGTCTTCGCCTTCGGTGCCGTGTCCCAGCTCTGCGCCCGCTTCAAGCCCAAGGGAGCAAGCCACTGCGGGCTCCGCGGCCGCAGGCTTGGAGAGGCTGAGGACGCAAACGGCGAGCAGGGGCGTCCAGGTAAATGCATGGACGGAAAGTCCACGAAGGGTCGACATACTCATGGGGAATTCGGTCTCGGCCAATGGGCGCGAGTGGCGGGCAGGGGGAACGATGAGGAGACGGCCTAGGGGTGCGAGCGGAAACCCATACGCCAGAGGAACGGCGCAGCTTCCGAGAAGTTGCCCGGCAGTGGCTGTTTTTCCACTGATTGGGCATTTGCGAGCCCGAATTACTGGATCCGTACCGAATCCCCGGCGCGGATGGCAGCTTCGGTGACCCACACCTCCCCCTTGTCCAGTACGCCGTCCGGGCCGACGACGCGCCACCGGATCGCACCCTCCAGCCGCCCCTCCCCGGCGGGCAGGTCGCTGGCGTAGGGCACGACGACGGTCGCCGTGCCGGCTGCGGAATCTCCCTCCGGTCCTCCACCGGGCGCCCCCGCCCGTGCCGTCGAGCGCCAGAGCAGCGCCTCGCCGGGAAAGCGCACTCGGCAGCTGACCTCAAGCCGCTGGCCGGGTTCCACGTCCCGCTCGACCCGCGCCCCACGCACCCGTTGGAAGACTCGCCCGCTCGGGGGCAAATCCAGACCCGTCGCCGCCGCGAAACCCGTCCGGTCCCGCAACTCCGGGGCAGAGACCAGCACCTGCCGCAGGAATCCGACCCCCTCCCCCGGAGGACCGGAATAGCCCACCAGCCGCGCACCCAAGCCTTCTTTCCAACCGCCCGCGAGCCAATCATCCGACAGCCCGAGGGCTCTCGCCTGCGCGCCCAGGTAGCTCGTGTAGTGACTGGTCACCAGCACGAGCTCCACGTCCAGCGACTCCAGTAGGCGCTCGGCATCGCCCAGATCCTCCGCCGCGAACACTCGCCAGGGCGCCAGAAAGAGGGGCCTCGACAGATAGGACCCAAAGCCCGTCGCCACGCTCGGACGGGAGGCATACCACTCGATCACATGGCCGAGATCCCACTGGGCCAGCATGGCCCCCGGCCACACAGGACGGCAGCGTTCCAAAAGCTCGATCAAGCCGCGGCGACGTTCAAGCTCGGGTGTCGACGGCGGCGCGAGCCCGTTTCCCGCCGCTCGGATCGAGCCCCTGACCGTGGTCGCCTGGGACCCAAGGGCGAGCATGGCCAGGAGCAGGGGCGCTAACCGGGCGCGTGATCTCTGCGGAAGCCAACGCTGAACCGCGACACCGGCAGCCCAGGCCAGCAGGACCGCCGCGATGGGCGCCAAGCCCTCGGCAAAGCGCCGCTGGGCCAGGGCCAGGGGGACTGCGGGAATCGCAAGCAGGACCCAGGGAGCGAGCGCAGCCCGCCCGCGCAGCACCCCAACCAGCGCCGCAAGCCAGGCCAGGGGCAGGAGCCAAATGCCGTAGCCCAGCCATTTCGACCAGCCCGCCGCACGATCCAGCGGCTGCGATTCGGCGATCGACCCCATGAACGT
>CAYWNK010000333.1:0-6319 GCA_964459495.1 uncultured Planctomycetaceae bacterium | reverse complement strand
GTAGGGGCGATAGCCGATGAACTCTTGGCCGGCCCCGCTCGCCCCCGGTCGCCCGGCCCCCTCGGTGCGCTCAAGCATGGAGGCCACCCGCAGCGCCAGGCCCTGAATCCGACCCAGCCACGCCCGGTCGAGCTCGACCCCCGGACAGGGCAGCTGGGGCCCACGGCCACGAAGAGAGCGCCGATCCCTGGGGCGATCTGCGGTCATGCCGTGCGAGGGTGCATCCAGCCGGTGGCCGAACGCTAGAGCTTGCGCACCGCGACGACGGTCATGTCGTCTTCCCGCGCACCGCCCGCGAAAGCGAGCACGCGCTCGACGAGGGTCTCGCACATCTCCTGCGCCGTGCCCCCTTGGCCAGCGATCTCGGTCAGAATCTCGCGCACTCCCGCATCCCCAAACAAGTCGTCGGGACGCGCGGGGTGGCGCGCCTCTTCAATGCCGTCGGTCAGCACCAGGAGCACGTCGCCCGAGGCCAGCTGGAAGCTCTCGCCGGTGCCGTAGTCGAAGTCCTCCATCATGCCGACGGCCGGGCCGGTGCCCTTGATGACCTCGATCTCGCCCGTCGCCGCGCGCCACAGAAGCGGCGGTGTGTGGCCCGCGTTCACCACCGATAGCGCCCCGTCTCCGCTCACCAACCCCAGGAACAGGGTGAGGAACATGTCGTCGTCCATGCGCTCCGAGATGTCCTCGTTGAGCATGCCGATCACCGACCCCGGGTCGGGCAGCACTTTCACGTACGAGCGCAGACCGGACTGGGCCGTGGCTGTGATCAGGGCCGGGCCGATGCCGTGACCGGTCACGTCGCCCATCACGACCGCGAGGCGCTTGTCGCGTGTTCGGACGAAGTCGTAGAAGTCGCCCGTCGCGTGCTCCGCCGGCCGGAACCAGCCGTAGACGTCCAGCCCGTCCACCTCCGGCGGCGACTGGGGCATCAGGCCTGACTGAATTTCGGTTGCGATCTCCAGGCTGCGCTCCAGCCGCGCCCGCTCGACCGCCTGGCGGCCGAGGTCCGCGTTCTCCAGCGCAATTGCAATGTGCTGGGCCAGGGCGTGGAACAGGGACAGATCCTCGTCGGAGAACTCCCGCGAGGCCGCCTTCGAGTCCACATAGAGGGCGCCCTTCTGGAGCAGGCCCTCCCGCTCGGGCTCCCCCTCGCCCTCGTGTTCCCCAGCCGGGGTCAGTGGCGCGCACATCACGGCGCGCAGCTTGAGATCGAAGACCGATGCCCCCAGCTCGAGGGCCTCCGCGTCGGTGTGCACCGTGGTGCGCATGGGCGCCTGCTCCTCGATCACCCGGCCGACCACGCTGGTCGAGTACTTGACCCCAGGGGCGGCCGCCCGGCCCTTGCGCTCGCGGGCGACTCGCACCTCCTGCTGGCCGCTGGAGTCGATCAGGACCAGCAGGCCGCGCTCGGCTCCTGTCGTTTCGATCGCGGAGTCCACCACGTAGTCCAGCAGGGATTTCAGGTCCCGGGACTCGGAGACCTTGGCGATCGCCCCCAGCAGGACCTCGACGGAGCGCCGGTCCTGGTCGGTATCGCCCTTCAGGAAGCCCATGCTGGGCCGCCCCTCTTCGGCACGGGCGCTGGCCGAGGCCATCGCTTTGGACGTGGGCGAGGCGGCCGAGGGCTGGACCTTGGCCGCGGACGGTTCAGTGGGCTTCTCCGAGCCCTTGCGCTTCCAGAAAGCCATGGTGTGCAGTGTAGTCCCAGCGCGCGCCAGACCCACCGCGCCGCCCACAATTCCCTTGCTCGCTCCCGCCTCCTGCCGGAGACTGCTGCCCCGGGGCCGTGCCTGCCCCCCTGGATCCAGTGGTCTTCCCCTGGTTTTCACGGCCCCCTGGAGCCTCTCCCGACCGAATCCGATGCATATCACCGTCGACCCCAGCGACAGCCACGCCATCCTCCACCTGCGGGGAGAGTTTGACACCTACTACTGCCCCCTTCTCCAGGAGGAGATCGACGGGCTGCGCAAAGCGGGCGTCTCCAACGTGGTGCTGAACCTGCGCCTCGTGAAATTCATCAACTCCACCGCTCTCGGAGCCATCATCAAGGCCAGCAAGGCCCTGAGTGGTGAGGGCGGCAAGCTGGTCATCGCGCGGCCCAGCCCCTTCTGCCGGGACATCCTGGAGAAGGTTGGCCTGGATCGCGTCGTGCCGGTCTTCGACACCGACGAAGACGCCGTAGCCAGCTTCGCCACGGCCGAAGCCCCGGCCGAAGCCCCCGGCGAGTTCCAGGAAGACCCGTCCTCGGTGATCTTCAAGCTGGTCGATGCGGAGCGCATGCAGCACTTCATCAAGCAGACCAAGGCTAAGAACCCGCTGCACGGACACGCCTTCGGAAGCAACTGGTCCGGGATCGGCCGCATGGCCGCCCTCTCCGACCAGGGCCTCGCCTTCACCTGGAATGGCGGCAAGACCGATCTCTCGGCCTTCGACATGGGCCAGATGCTTGCCGTCGGCACAGCGCTGACGGTGAAGTTCCGCCTGCCCCTGCTGCAGCGCGGCTACTGTGAGGCCAAGGTTGAAGTCGACGTGCTCGAAGAGCGCGCCGATGGGGTCAAGGTCGCCTGCACCTTTGTCTCCATCGATGACGAGACCCGCGATGCCGTGCGCCAGTACTCCCAGGACATGGCCTTCCTGAAGGAAGAGCTGCGCAAGGCGACCGACAAGTAGACCCGGCCATGCTTGGCCTGGTCTACGGACCATCGAAGGCCCCAGGGCGATCTCCTTCGACGCAGCGGCTAGGCGCGTCGGCGCAGCAGTCCCAAGCGGCTGGGCTCGGGTTCGGGCTCAGCCGCGACGACGTCCTGGAGCATCTCGGCGAAGCGCGCAGCGATCCGCGGCCAGGCCAGGCGCTCCTCAGCCAGCTCGCGGGCACGCTCGCCCCAGCGCTCCCGGGCGCGCGGAGCGCGGGCCGCGTGCTCAAGGGCGCGAATCCAATCGCCCCCTGACGGCTCGACGGCGCCGCGCTGGACAAGCAGCCCACTGCCGTCGTCTTCAACCATCTCCGCGTAGCGCGGCTCGTCCTCGGCCAGGGCCGGCAAGCCTGCGGCCATCGCCAGCCTCAGATGTCGCGCTGCTGTGGCCGAGTCAACGCCAGGTACGAGCAGGAGCGTGGATGCGCTCATCAAGCCCGGCAGTTCTTCATCGCGCGGAGCACCGATCCAATGAACGTGGGCGCCGACTCCGAGGCGCGCCGCATGCGCACGCAAAGCCGCTCGATAGGGACCATTGCCCGCAAATACCAGGGCCCAGTCCTCGCGACGGCCGACCGTTCGCGCAAAGGCCTCGAGCACCGGTTCCAGCCCGCGGCCTTCCTCGAGGGGGCTGGTGACGAGGAGGGCGTGGCCCCGTACGCCATGGCGCGCGAGCATCTCACTGCGCAGGCCCGGCCGGTAGCGCGAAAGGTCGGTGCCGGGCGCGAGCACCTCGACCTGATCCACGTTGTAGCCCTGCTGGATCGCCTGGGCGCGTGCCACCACGTCGAGGGCCACTAGGCGTGAGACGCTGCGGCGCACCTGGGCGCCCCACATCCAGCTTGCGGAGCGGCGCAACAGACGACCCGCGGTGCCCCGGGTCGCAGCGACGCCTTCTTCCACCGCCACAAGCGGCACGCCGAGTCGGCGCGCGCAGCGGGCTCCGTGCCAGCCGGCAGGAGACTGGGCGTCATACGCAACAATGACGTCGGGATCGAAGCCCAGCAGGCCCAGACCATCCGACCCCACGTCCGTGCGCGAGCGCGGAATGACCCCGGGAGGTGCACCAAAACCGCGGCAGCGATGGCCGCGACCAAGGAGCTCGCGGCTCAAGACCGGAGCGTGGTCCGCTCCCCCCCGCCGCAGGCGAAAAGGATTGACCAAAAAGGCAATGCGTAGCGATCGATTCAACGGTGATGGGACCCTCCTCCCAACAGTACAGCCGGGAGTAAGCCCCGGTCCGAACTGGGAAGTCGAACCGCACCTGTTTGCAAGGTTGTTCCCCCTCGAGACATGCCGCGAATCGAGAGGTTGAAGGGAGTTTCATGGTTTTCCGACACCGTCCCTCAGGCGCGAGCGCGACGTGCCGACAACCGCAAGCGAACAGGGGACTGTGGTCCCTTGGCCACCGCCCCAATCGCAGCCTATGCCCTCTCCGTTCCAACCGATCCCTGGCACGCGCACCGCTCCCCGTGGGCTGTTCGTGGACCATTGGGGAACACTCTTGCGCACGCCTTCGTTCGGCCACGCCACTTCCCCCGACGACGTCGAGTTCCTACACGAAGCAATTTCCTCACTCTTCCAAGCCCGGCAAAACGGCTGGAACATCTACCTGATTGGCAACGAACCCTCCGTACCGGATGGAAAGATCGACGGCGCGACCTGGCAGGCCATCGAGGACAACGTCATCAACACCCTGCACCGGCACGGGGTCGCCATCACGCGCAACTACATCTGCACCGATCATCCCGAGGGGCGCAAGCCCCACAACAAGGATTCGGTCTATCTGCTCCCCAACACCGGCGCCATGTACCACGCCATGCAGGAGGACGGCATCCAGCTTCCCTCCAGCTGGGTGATCGGCAACGGTCCGCTGGAGCTGGCCGCAGGCTGGCGTGCGGGTTGCCGCACCGCTGGCGTCCAGGTGGAAGGTGAGGTCAGCGAAGGATCCCTCTCGGTCGAGCCCGAGGTGTTTGCCAGCAGCCTGGCCGATGCCTTGAGCCAAATCGTGAGCGGCGTCGCCAATACACGTATGTAGGGGTTCTCCCCTCGCCGTACACGGATCGCCGGGCCTTCCCCATCCGGCGAACCGTTGAGTCCCCCGCGTCCCTCCCCCAGGGGGCCGGGGGGCCCCCTTTTGCACCGGACACCGGGCGAGGCTAGTCCGTGGGATACAGCAGTACGCTGCCGAGCAGCATCAGAAAAGCCTCATCCACCGGGGCGAACTCCGTGCCGGCCGCCCAGGCGGCCCAGGCCTTCGGCGCCATCAACCGCTCATCCACCGCCTCGGCGTCAAAGGCGCGCGCGTACAGCGCCTCCAGCACGCGAGCGATACGCATCCCCGCTGCCACAGGGCGCAGCTCTCCCGGATCGGAGAGGCGCAGCTGAACACCGCCGCAGCGCTCCCCCGCGTAGGTGGCGGCTAGCGGAGTGAACTCGATGCCCGTAAATCGCAGGCCAGGGATCTCCGCCGCCTCCAGGGCCGCCGCCAGTTCGGCCGGACGAATCCAGGGCGCTCCGATGCGCTCGAACGGCTCATCGGTCCCGCGGCCCACCGAGAGCTCGCAGGCCTCCAGCAAGCCGACTGCGGGATAGAGCAGGGCCTGGGTCGGGTTGCGCAGGTTCGGTGAGGGCGCACGCCACACCAGACCCGTGTCCTCAAAGCGCATCCAGCGCCGCCAGCCCCCCAGTGCAACCACCTGCAGTTCGGCCGCGGCCGCGGGCGTCCCCGCCGCTTGGAAGTACAGGGCGAGCTCCCCCATGGTCATCCCATGCACCACCGGAATCGGCGCGTAGGCGAGGAAGGAGAGCAGATTCTCGTCCGCCGACGGGCCTTCCACCAGGCTGCCGCCCAACGGATTCGGACGATCGAGCACAACGACGCGCACACCAGCGTCGGCGCAGGCCTCCAGCATGTAAGCCAGCGTCGTGGCGTAGGTGTAGAAACGCACCCCTGCCCCCTGCAGATCCACGACCACGTCGTCGAGCCCCTCGAGGTCCACCGGCCGCGGCCTGCGCCGATCGCCGTAGAGGCTGATGACGGGAAGGCCTGTCGGGCCGTCGCGACCATCGTCGACCTTGCCCTCGAGGGACGATGCGATGCCGTGCTCGGGAGTGAACAGGCGCACGAGCTCGACGCCCTCGGCTTGCTGCAGCAGGTCGATCGTGCGAATGCCACGCCCGTCGCGGCTCGGAAGATGGGTCAGTGTCGCGACCCGCCGGCCGAGCAGGATCTCGAAGCCGGAAGCCTGCAGCTCGTCCACCCCGGCGCGTACCCTGCCGGCCTGCTGGGCTCCGCCTGGGGGCGCACCTGCTGGACCGGCCACGGCGGCGCTAGGGGTAGGGGCCACGGGGTCCCCCCCCAGCAGCACCGCGATCAGCATCACCGCAGGCACGATCCGGTTCCGGACCGGCCCCAACCGAAATACGCGGGGGATCGAGCGAATGGGCATCGGGGGATAGGCCTCACCGGAGCGCGGCACCACCCCAGTATGCCCCCTTCCCCTGTGCGGTACAGATTGGAACCCGAACCCTCCTAGGAGGGTCCACAGGGTTGCTGGCCAGCCCCCGACAGATTCCTCGGTGACCCCTACGCATGCCTGGTATAAGGGACCCTCGACGGG
>CAYWNK010000332.1:0-6322 GCA_964459495.1 uncultured Planctomycetaceae bacterium | reverse complement strand
CTGGAGGTCCACAGCTATTGCCTGATGGCCACGCACTTTCACTTGCTGGTCCGCAGTCCGAGGGTGGGAGCTGGGGCGGGCCATGATGCTGCTGCAAAACCGGTATGCACGCTGGCTCAACCGGAACCGTCGCCGGGATGGGCCGCTGTGGCGCGGTCGCTTCCTTTCGAAGATCGTGGAGAGCCAGGAGTACTGGCACATCCTGTTGCGCTACATCGATCACAACCCCGTGGTGGCGGGCATCGTCGAGCGCCTGGAGCTCTACGCGCACGGGAGTGCCTCGTACTACACGGACCGTCGGAGCATGGAGGCTGGCGGGCCTGTGTGGCTATGCCGGTCTGCCGTCGAGCGTCATGTGGCTAGCTTGGCTCCTGGGTGTGTTGATTCTCCGGAGGCCTATCGGCGGGTCTTGGGAATGCCGCTCAGCAAGTCTGCTCAAAGGATGATCGATGAGCATGGCTTCCGTCGCGATCGGGTCGACGCCAGATTCGATGACCTGGTCCGTGCGGCTCCGGAGAGCGTGCAGCGCTGGATGGAACGCAAGGCTCAAGTCGCGGATGGCGCTGGGCTTCGGCAAACCTGGCTTCTGGATCCTGATGTGCTCATCAAGGCCATTGATGAGGCTGCGCGCAGCGAACTCGATTGGGCGATTTCCTGCGGCCGGGGCTCGATATCCGCGTGGTCTCTGCTCCAGCGGAGCCAGCTCTACCTGGCGAGTGGCTGCAGCCTGGAGGAGGCGGCGCGTCGTAGCGACTGCTCGGTGAGCTCGGTGCGCCGTTCTCTAGCCATCCACGCTCGCCTGATGGCGAAGGATGAGACCTATCAGGTCGTCGCTGTGGAAATGCTGAGTCGACTGTCCGGAAGGGAGTACTCCTGGGCGCGATCCGGGAAAGGGCGGAGGTCTCCCGATCGGTGAGGCGCGCCGGGTGCAGGAGGGGCAAGGCGGTGAATTTGGCTCGGGCGCCGTACTGCTCCCTCTAATTCTGGCCCTGGCTCAGAGGAGCAGGTCCACCGATCTCCTACCTCTTGGACGTCATCGTGCGTGCGCCGACGACGGAGCCGCCAGCGATGGGGAAGGCTGACGCCTTGGGCGTGGGCTGCGCATGAAGCCAAGGACGCCTTGGTCGAAACAGCCTGAAGCTGCCGGTTGGGGCTCCCCCGGGGTGCCTATCGGGGGTGGTCCCGCCGGATGGGTAAGTTGGTCGCCCCTGCTTCGGAGCGCAAGCCGAATCGTGGCTAGCGCAGTGGGCGGGCTCTTCCCAGCAATGCTGCTGGATAGGCACTGGATTGCAGGTTGACCTTGCCACTGACGGAGGTGTTACAAATTTAAGGAAAATTGTTGCGCTGGCGGTGCTCGGGCGCTGGGGTGGCACGTCCCCCGCACTGTACGGCAGCGCAAAATCCCATGAAATGAAGCAAGTGAAAGCAGTGGACGATCCGGGGGCTTGCCCGGTCTGTTCAGAGCGTGTCCAGCCGGCGCCTCTGGGCGCGGCGCCTTCTTGCTCGCAGCCTCCTGTCGAGGGGCCTGCGTCGTCCTCGCCGGTCCACCGCCTTGCTAGCAGGGGGGATGCTGTGTTGTTTGGCGGGTTGATGGCTCTCGGTGTGGGCCTCTTTGGGTTCACTGAGGCACTTCGACTCTACGGGCCACAGGTCCTGCTCGGAGAGCGCGGAGTGATTGAGCTCACTCAGTTGGGGTTCCTAGTTGCCGCTCTCTGTCAGTTGGGCCGGAGCTCCAGCCGCCAGTCGTTGCGTGCCGCTGTGGTACCACTCATGCTGCTGATTGGAGCAGTCCTGGTTCGCGAGCTAGACGGGGCCCTGGACCTGATTGTCCATGGGTTCTGGAAATACCCGGCATGGGCCTTGGCCCTAGCGGCCCTCGCCTTCTCTGCACGAAACCGAGAGGCTGTAGTCAACTCGATTGATCAGATGCGTCAGCGGCGCACGGTAGGTCTCTTCGTGGGTGCAGCATTCATTGTTTTCATCCAGTCTCGAATACTCGGTCGTCAGGTCGTGTGGAGTGGCGCGCTCGGTAGTGGCTACCTGGTCGTCGTTCCGCGCCTTGTGGAGGAGCTCACCGAGCTCGCAGGCTACGGCCTGCTGCTCGTCGCATGCCTCGACGTTACGACTGTCTTAGAGCAAGCCTCGAGTGAACGCTAGAGTACTGCGCGTACGGTGATGCGCACGGGCGAGCACGCCGCCGTCGATGTTGGTGGAGAGGATCCAAGCTGGGGGCAACACAAAGCTCGCAGGCGCGTCTGCGCGCCGTCACGCTTGCGCCGCGCTGCGGCGTTCCGCTGGTCGAGGTCGCCAAGCAACAAGGGCCGGTCCCGAGCCCGCATCGGATTCGTCGGAACCCCCTGGGATCATTGCTCCCCAAGGCCTGCTACCTAGGTGCTGCTGAAGCACTATCCTGGGGTCCCCCAGGGCAAGGATGGGCTCCGCATGGCTCAGCCCCTCGCCCGGCTGGCCAGTGGTCAGTGGCCGACCGGGGGAGTGAACCGGAGGCTCCATGCCCGTTTGATTCATGGTGAGCAGACTACGGTTCGACGTGCTTCCAAAACGAGCGTTTGAGCCCATGGGCACTCCGGAGCTCTGACTCCCATTGTTGATGAGCGGCTTGCGTGTCTGCTTGGGTGGCCACAATGCGCATTTGCTTCAGGTACTTGGCCGCATGGGGGTATGCCCTGGCCCGTCCCTCTCCAAGGATATGATCGGTTAGGTTGCGCCAGAGATGCCAAGCAGCTGCTGGGCGGACGGGGGCCAATTGCTCTGCCAGGCGGATCATGGATGGATAGAGGTCTCCAGGAAACCGCTCAGGGTCAGACACGACCAGCGCGGCGGCGCGCTCGGCTTCCCCGTGTTCAAGCAGGAAGCCAGCGCCCGTCAGTGCGCTTCGGTGTTGCTCTGCACAGTCCAGGGCGCGTTGCATGAGATCGACCCGGTCTTCCGGAGCATGCCACTCTGCAAGCTCCTCGAGGACGCCTTGGCCAAGCGTCTCCGAAAACTGGCCCCACATGACCTCCCGAGCTTCATCCCTGCGCCCCAGTGCGAGCAGTGCTCTGGCCCAGAGAGTCGAAGCGGTTTCGGACTCACCAGGAAATCGGTTGCGAGCCCCAGCGGCTCGCTCGAGCCAGAGTATGGCTTCACCGTGGCGTCCCGCGTCCATCAACCGGCGGCCGATAGGAAGGGCGTATGCGTCTTCGCATGAGCCGAGTGTTTGCGCCTCCAGGTAGAGATCGGGATCGCCCAAACCGTCGGCAAGGTCAGCCAGGTGCCGGAGGCACCGACCTTGAGAATAGGATGCGAGATCTGGGTCTCTCCGGTCGAGCTCGTATTGCTCGCGGAAAATCTGCTCCAGTGTTCGCATGCCTTTTATTCCTAGTGCTTCAGCAAAGTCTCGGATCATGAAATCCCGAACGCTGTACTCATTCTTCAGGACCCCCTCCTTTACCATGCAGATGAGTGGTTCCAAGTCTTGGGGCGCCAGGATGGTCCAGGCCCGTCCCCAAAGGGCGACGCCTTCCTGCAAGACCGGCCAAAGCCGGCCGTTGGAATCATCGATCTGTCCGGCGCAGGGCTCACAGGCCTCAACGAAACGGCGCAGAAGGCTTTCGGCTGTCTGCGCTTCTCCCCGTTCAAGCAAGCTCTCGATACCCGCGAGAACAGGCTCGAGGTCGGAGGCAGTGGCGGACGCCATGCGGTGTGGGTTGCGGCTCTTCCTGACCTTGGCCCAGGTTGATGTGATTTGCTTTCGAAGGCGAGACGCCAGAGCTCGGCTATCCATCTGGGGGCAAGCCCAGCTTTGCAAAGCTCGTTGGATCTCCTCAGACCTCTCCGCCGTTTCCAGTATCCAAGCGATCAGGTCCGCTTTGCTCTTCTTGCCTAGTGCCGATTGGATGGGGTCGGATGACATATGCCTAGTTCCTAGCTGAGGTACCGAGCCCGCCTGTGAGAAGGCCCCGTAGATCAAGGTGTTGGTCTGGTTTTCTGGCGGCGGGCAGCATGCAGCCCGCAGAGCCTGTTCCTTGGGAAGGGTACCGATCCCGCTATCCGCACGGGTTTGTCCGCAGTCTGGGCCGCCCAAAAACGAAAGGTGCCGAGCCCGGCAATGGTTGAAAGGCACTGCGGCAACAGGCCTCGGCCTGCACTGGGTCGTGCAGTCGCAGGCGTGCTTGGCGCTTGGGGCGTTATCACAGGGCACGCATCCACGAGGCACGCCAGTCGCGCCCGGTCGGCGGCGTCCACGATCAACGCCGCTTATCCGTTCGACTTGGTACTGCTCGTGGTGGGGCGCTTAGATCGAGATGCTATTGGTGACGTTCCTGGGGCGCAGGTACTCGTAGCTCTGCCACCGGCTTTGTTGGTGGGATGTGATCTTTGCATCAATCTCCGTCATGCCTTGGAAGAAGGTGCGGATCGCCTTGTTGGCGCGGGCGTCCTTCGTGTACTTGCCTTCGTAGTCACCAAGCTCATCGTAGTGGATGGCGGTGAGCTGGGTGAGCAGGCTAATCTGTCCCTCGGAGGGGCCCATCGGGGGCAGGATGTCCATGAGGTTCTCTGAGTCCAGCGCGTCCCAAAGGGCAAAGGGGCTGTTGGGCGGGAAGATCAGGTAGTCGTTTTGGGGATAGTTGACCGCGCTGTGCTGCACAGAGCAGGTGAAGATGATCTGCGTCAACGCAAAGGTCAGAGCAGAAACACTATCCAGGTTTGGGAAACCTCGGATGGCTGCACCCTGGGGCGACGGGGCGCTGACTTCGGTGGACCAGGCCTGCAGTTCCTCGTCGTTCTTCACGGCGGTGTCATTGCTGTAGAAGATGCCCACATAGTCCTGCATGTACTCGGTAATGGCCTCCCAGTACAGCGCCGCATCATCGCGGTAGGCATAGATCGGCAGGTTGGCTCCTTTGGAGACCCCGCGCGCCGCGATGTCGTTGGGGAACGCGTTTTCAGTGAAGTCCCAGTTCCTGTATGCCAGGGCTGCGACGCTGACGATTTGTTTGATGGTGCCACCAAATGACAGGTCAACCTCTCCACCGGGCTTGATCAGCTTCTCCTCCGCAAGTTGGTTGATGGACATCATGAAGCGCAGGTGGGGCACCAAGAGACGCATGATGGGGTGGCGTTCTGCCAGATTGCGTCGGGCGGCGATGCCGATGCCTTCCATGACAAGGTGCGTGTGGCCCAAGTGCGTGCTCATTTCGTGCACAACCCCGTCGCATGCTTGGAACGCGATCTTGGCCCTTAGCCATTCATTGCTGTCGCCATGGGCGGACACCAAGCGGTTGGTGTGGCCCTCCACCAAGATCGAAATGGGCATCAAGCGTTCGGTATGGCGGTTCCACCAGAAGAGACCCGCCGTCTTTGGCAGGTGCTTTTGGAACTCCTTGCCATTGAGGGTGGCCTTTCCAGGCTCGGTGACTGGAGCCAAGACGGGCCGATGATCTACGTGGAACAACCGTCCAGCTTGGAGCTCAGCATCTACGCTGGAGGTGCCCAGGGCTTGTCCCAGACTGTCGGGCAGCAAGTGGGCGATCTCGTCGCGGGTTTGGGCTCGACGGATGCTCATGGGGTTGGCTCCGGACAAGCGCTGCTCGCCGAAAGACTCGTCCGTGGCCCAGAGGCTCTTCTTGGCGACATCCGGGTCCGGCAGGATCACGAAGAGCTCTTCAAAGTCCTTGATCTTCTCGGCGCGGTCCTTATCCCGATGGAAAGGGGGAAGGACCTCGTTGGTCTTGATTTTGACCAATTCGGCACCTGTCTCCAGGATGTAGCGCGCGGAGAAAAATTCAGAGATCGGCAGGTCCTTGAGGAAAGGCACCCCCGGTGCATTCTCGGTGTTCCAGTCATACTGGTACTTGCTCCGAGCGTCTTTTAGTTGGGCGGAGCGCTGGTCGTTGTTGGAGTCTTGTGCGGGCAGGGACTCATCGGTGGCCGCGTGGTCGATAGATGGATGGAAGATCGGAGAAGTGATGTGGAATAGCGGGTTGACCATGGCTCGTCGGGGGGGAAGGGGCAGACTTGCCCAATACGGAGAGGCAGCAGCTTTGTGAACGAGAACGAAGGCGCGCGCTCACACAGAATGTCTGAAAAACTGAACTGACGCACAGTACTGGGGCAATACCACGCCCGCAGTACCGAGCCCGCGCAAAATTCACCGCCATGACGCAAGGCTCGGCGGTGTCGTGCGCGGAGCCAGGGAGGTTTGCATCCTGCAGCCAGCGAAAGTGGGCGGTGCGCGTGCGGGGCAGCAATTCTGGGCGGCCATCGCTAGTGTCCTGAGTCAGAAGTTCTGAGGCAGAAACGTCGAACGGAGTCGAGGATC
>CAYWNK010000331.1:0-6350 GCA_964459495.1 uncultured Planctomycetaceae bacterium | reverse complement strand
ATGGCCACCCAGATTCACCACACCGCCGTTGTCGCGCCGTCCGCCCAGCTGGGCGTCGACGTTGAGATCGGCCCGTACACGGTCGTCGGTCCGGACGTCGAGATCGGAGACCGGACTCGCATTGGCTCCCAGGTCGTTGTTGAGGGCGTGACTCGCCTGGGCGAGGACAACATCATCGTTGGCCAAGCCGCGCTGGGGAACGCTCCGCAGGATCTCTCATACCGCGGCGAAGCGACGCAGTTGATCATCGGCGATCGCAACACCATCCGAGAGTTCGTGACGATCAACCGCGGCACGATCAAGGGCGGCGGCATGACGTGCATGGGCAGCGACAACCTGCTCATGGCCTGCAGTCATGTGGCCCACGACTGTGAGCTCGAAGACAATGTCATCCTCGGCAACGGGGTGCTGCTCGCTGGGCACACGAGGGTCGAGCGCTTCGCCAATCTCTCGGGCATGGCTGGCGCGGTGGCTTTTGTCACGATCGGAGCCTACGCCTACGTGGGGGGGATGACGCGCATCGCGCGGGATGTGCCGCCCTACATGATCGTGGAAGGCCACGACGCGCGCGTTCGCGGCGTGAACTTGATCGGCCTCCAGCGCAATGGGGTGCCCGACGATGAGATCGAGAACCTGCGCGCGGCCTTCAAGCGCATCTGGCGCTCGGGCAAGCCGCGCAAGCCGATCCTGGCCGAGATGCGCGCTGAGGAATCGGTCAGTCCATTCGTCCTTGAGTTGCTCGAGTCCATGGGGCGCACGGAGATTGGCCTGAAGGGCCGCTACCGTGAGTCCCTGCGCAAGGAGTTCACCACCCTTGGGGTGCAGCGCATTCTTGAGGGCGTGGAGCCGCAAGACAGCTAGAATTCGAGCCGTGCCCGTCACATCTCCGTCCACGGGGCTTCGCGCCCCAATCCAGAGCCTCACTCCAGGCCCGGCACCGCCGGGCCCTTAGCCCTTAGCCCTATGCCCCTGCGCCCCGTCGACCCGAACGTTTCCTTCCCCGAGCTCGAGGAAAAGTGGCTGGATCGCTGGGATGCGGAGCGCATCTTCGAGCGCAGCGTCGAGGAGAAGGACGCGAGCAAGGCCTACTCGTTCTTCGACGGCCCGCCCTTTGCGACGGGGCTTCCGCACTACGGCCACCTGGTGGCGAGCGTTCTCAAGGACGTCGTTCCGCGCTATTGGGCGATGCGCGGCTACCGGGTTGAGCGTCGCTGGGGGTGGGATTGCCACGGGCTTCCCGTAGAGAACGTGACGGAGAAGGAGCTTGGGCTGAAGGAGAAGCGCGACGTAGAGCGCTTTGGGGTCTTCGAGTTCAACGAAGCCTGCCGTGGCGTCGTGCTGCGCTTTACCCAAGAGTGGCGCCAGACCATCCGCCGCATGGGGCGCTGGGTCGACTTCGATGGTGGCTACCGGACGATGGACCGGGACTACATGGAGTCGGTTTGGTGGGTCTTCCGGCAGCTCTGGGACAAAGATCTGATCTACCCGGGGTTCCGGGTGCAGCCGTACTGCACGCGCTGCGGGACGCCGCTTTCGAACTTCGAGCTGAATCAGCCCGGCGGCTACCGAGATCGCCAGGATCCGAGCGTGACCGTGCGCCTGCCGTTGGTGGATCGAGCGGATGCGGAGCTGTGGGTGTGGACAACGACGCCTTGGACGCTGCCCTCCAACACGGCTGTGGCTGCGGGGCCGGACGTCGAGTACTGGGAGGTGCCCCAGGAGGGCGGCCGCAACGCGATCCTGGCGGCGGGCCGGGTGCCGCACTACTTCCCGGACCTGGACGAGGGAGCCGTGGTGCGCCGCTACACGGGCAAGGAGCTCGCGGGCCTGCGCTATGAGCCGCTGTTTGCGTTCCAGCCGGTCGAGTCGGACAAGCAGTACACGGTGCTCCTGGCGGATTACGTGAGCACCGAGGATGGGTCAGGCCTGGTGCACCAGGCGCCCGCCTACGGCGAGGACGACTTCGTCATTGGGCAGGCGAACGGTTTGCCGGTATTCCGCCCGATTGGCCCGGATGGTCGCTTTACCGAGGCGGTTCCGCCCTACGCGGGGCAGAGCTTCAAGGAGGCCGACAAGGCCATCATGAAGGACCTGAAGGACCAGGGGCGAGTGGTGCGCCACGACACCCTGGACCACAGCTATCCGCACTGCTACCGCTGCGACTCGCCGCTGATCTACCAGGCGATGGACACCTGGTTCATGCGCATCGACCCCGTGAAGCCGGCGATGCTTGCGGCGAACGCGAAGACCAGCTGGGTGCCCGAGGGGCTGCGAGACGGACGATTCGGAAACTGGCTGCAGGATGCGAGGGACTGGAATTTCAGCCGCAATCGATTCTGGGGAACGCCGATCCCCGTGTGGCGTTGCGACGCGGAATCCTGCGACGAGCAAGTCTGCGTGGGCTCGGTGGAGGAGCTCGAAGGGCTCGTGGGGGAGAGCTGTGGTGACCTGCACAAGCACTACGTCGACGCCCACACTTGGGCCTGCGGTTGCGGTGGGACGATGCGCCGCATCTCAGAGATCTTCGACTGCTGGTTCGAGTCGGGGAGCATGCCCTACGCACAGCTGCACTATCCGTTCGAGAACAAGGACGAGTTTGAGCAGCGCTTCCCCGCGAACTTCATCGCGGAGGGGCTCGATCAGACCCGCGGCTGGTTCTACACGCTGACGGTGCTCGCTGCTTCGTTGCGGGAGTCGCCTGCCTTCGAGAACGTGATCGTGAACGGCATCGTGCTCGCCGAAGACGGCGAGAAGATGTCGAAGAGCAAGCAGAACTTCCCCAACCCGAACATCGTGCTCGAGAAGTACGGGGCGGATGCACTGCGCCTGTATCTCGTGAATTCGCCGGTTGTCGCCGCTCGGGACCTGCGGTTCTCTGAGGCGGGTGTTGCAGAGCAGGTTCGTTCCGTGCTGCTCCCGCTTTGGAACGCGTACTCGTTCCTGTCGCGCTACGCCGATGTGGACGGTTGGGAGCCCGATGGCGTACGGCCGGATCCGAGTCTGAACGAACTCGACGGCTGGGTGCTCTCGCGGCTGCAGACGCTCGTGGGAACGGTCAATCACCACATGGAGCGCTATGAGCTCTTCCGTGTGGTTCCCGCACTCTTGGAGTTCGTGGACGACTTGACGAACTGGTACATCCGGCTGAGTCGGCCGCGCTTCTGGCGGGGAGCGGATGCCGCGGAGGCGGGCCTGGCAGACAAGACGAACGCCTACCGAAGTCTGCATCACGTGCTGCTGACCCTGGCGAAGACGCTGGCACCGTTCCTGCCTTTCGTAGCCGATGAGATGCACGCAAACCTGTCCTCGGGGCAGGGAGCGGACAGCGTCCATCTAGAGGACTATCCCGAGCCGGAGGAGGCGCTGCAGGACTCGGAGCTGGAGACCCGTATGGCCCTCGCGCGGACGGCGGTGAATCTGGGGCGGAGCTTGCGGGTCGAGCACAGCGTGCGAACGCGCCAGCCGCTGCGGACGCTGACGGTCTGTGCGGCGGATCCGGATTCACGGGCAGGTATGGAGCGGATGGCGCGGCTGATCGAGGATGAGCTCAACGTGAAGTCGGTGGTTCTATCCGGGGATGAGAGCGATCTGGTCACGTACGCCGCGCGCCCGAACCTCAAGCTGCTCGGGCCGAAGTTTGGCAAGCAGCTGAAGGCGATCCGCGCGGAGGTCGAGGGGCTGGATAGCGCGCTGCTCGAACGCGTGGTGGCCGGAGAAGGGATTCCGAGCGCCTCGGTCGAGGGCCTGGTCTACGACGGAGAGACGCTGTTGGTGGATCGCAGGTCGCGCGAGGGACTTGCCGTGTCCACAGAGGGCGCGTTGACGGTGGCCTTGGACCTGCAGGTCGACGATGAGCTGCGGCTCGAGGGTTTGGCGCGGGAGGTCGTGAACCGGGTGCAGGGCGCCCGCAAGGAGGCGAACCTGGCGCTGGATGATCGGATTCAGCTCGAGCTTCGGGCAGCCGGGGAGTTGGCGCAGGCGATTGGGGCGCACTGGTCGTGGATCGCCTCCCAGGTTCTGGCGCAGAAGCAGCTCCCCGGCCTGGACGGGACCGCGATTGAAGGGGCGGCTTTCGATGTGGATGGGAGCGAGCTCCGGTTGAGCTTGACCCGGGCGTAGGCCGGTCTTTCCAGGGCGGCGACCGCATTCGCCGGGTCTCGGTGGGGGATGGGGGCATTGTTGGCTATCGCGAACGGTGCTACCTTCCCCGCCGGGGGGCCTCCTGGCCCGGCAGGTGACCGGCTAACTTCCCCGGAGCCGAATGACCGATTCGCGGGCCAAACATTCGCGTGCATTCCTTGCACGTAGTCTGGCCCACCTGGAACCTAGTGGTTCCGGGAACCAGCTTGGCACGGCCAGGCCGGGTCCCCCCGATTCGCATCTCTTCCCGGATGTGGTGCTGGATGCCGTCGGGCCCAGGCGCGCTCCGGGGCCTCGACTTCGGTCAAACCAGCGGCCTTGCTAGAGTCGAGCCGGGACTGCCACTCGGGCGTCCTATGGCAGCCTCCCAGGGACCTGGGCGGCGGAATTCACGAGGGGTGGCATGAAAGCCGTACTGTTGGTGACGGTCGGGACGATCCTGATTTGGCTGGGCTTGTCGGGAGGCGACAAGTCGGAGATGAGCAGCGCGCAGGCGGCGAACCGCCAGCTGCAGCCTCTGGATGATGGGCTAGGCGGAGTGCAGCCCATGCAAATGGAGGCTCCGGAGGAGCCGGTGGAAGGAGGGGATTCCGGAGGTGCGGCCGGCTGGGACGGCCAGAGTCAGGTAGCTGCTGAACCCGCCGCGGCGTCGGCTGCGCCCGAGGTGGAGGTGGTCGAGGCCAGCTCCGAGCGCTTGGCAGAGGACTTGGAACGGGGTCCGGCGGTGCTGGACGCTCCTCGGCCGGAGGATGGTCGCGACGCGACGCCAGAGCGGGTGTTCGAGCTCATGAGCGTCAGCGGCGATCCCATGGGGCTCGCCCAGACCCTGCTTGAATCCTGGATTGCGCGTGATCCGGGCCCGATTCAGGACCATCTGAATTCGGAGGCCGGCGCGGAGCTGCCGGAGGATCAGCGGGCCCTCGTTGGGGCCTTCTGGCAGGCCCTTGTCGGCCAGGGGCAGGCTGCTGATCAGGAATACGAACGGCTGGCGGCTTCGGAGGCGGTCAGCAGCGCTCAGCTTGAGCTGCTGGGGGCCGCCGCAGGCCTGAGTGCCGGCGGAGCGGTTCCAGCGAACAGCGGACGCAGGGATGCGTTGGCGCGCTCGATGCGGATGGTCCTGTTGGAGGAATCGGCCCGCATCGCGGCCCTTGAGGGAAGGCACAAGGATGCATCCCAGGACCTGTCGGAGCTGATTCATGCGGAGCTCGCGGCGCCTTGGCCGCCGCACCGGGCTGACCTGTACACCTGGGGGGAAGCCCTTCGCGCGTCGCAGGTCTTCCATCGCCTCGACAAGCGCGGGGACTGGCCGGGGGTCTCCTACACCGTGGGTCCGGACGACTATCTCGAGGGCATCCGCAAGGAGCTGGTGCGGGCGAACCCGGGTCTGCGGACAAGCACGGGCCTAATCGAGCGTGTCAACGGCTTGGGCAAGTACATCCACAAGGGCGAAGAGCTGAAGGTGCCGACGGACCAGCCGAACATGCTGGTGGACTTGGATGCCAAAATCGCCATCTACCGTCACGGGACCGAGGCTGTTCTGGCATGGCAGGTCGGAATCGGGCGCGAGGGGCACGAAACGCCGATTGGGCGTTTTGAGGTGGGTCTGAAGCAGCGTGAGCCGGCCTGGCACCGCGCTGGGCACCAGCCACTGGAGTTTGGTCACCCGGACAACCTTCTGGGGACGCGCTGGCTTGGCTGGTACCAGAACGGGGAGAAGACCAGTTTTGGGTTCCATGGCACCAACGACCCCGATGGGGTGGGCGGAGAGGTCAGCGCTGGCTGCATCCGCATGCGGAACGAGGACGTGAACGAGCTGTTCGAGTTGTTGCCCTTGCACTCCAGCGTGGTGGTGCAGCCCTAGGCCGCCGCAGGCGGCCTAGGGGCCAGTCCACGGGCTGGCGGACCTTGTGCCATCCCTCTAGAGCTCAGATCTGCGCCCCCGTGGAGCCCATCGAGCAGCTACGGCTGCTCGGTGGGCTCCACGGGGGCGCATCCTTGTTCCGGAAGGGGGGACAGGAACTCATGTTTAGCCCCCCATGGGGAACGATGCGTGATAGCTGGCTGTTCTAACTTGCTGTTGTGGCGTGCTTTACATCTCCTTGCTCGAAAAGGGCAAAGGATTCGATAGCTGCTTGTTGACCCAAGCCCGGGAGTGCCTATTATCCCCCTCCTCGACGCGGCGCAAGCAGCAGCGAGACACGGCTCAGGCC
>CAYWNK010000330.1:0-6370 GCA_964459495.1 uncultured Planctomycetaceae bacterium | reverse complement strand
GGGCCGGCCAGTGCCGCGCGCATGGGGGGGATGCACGGCGAGGGGCGTCGTCAGTCGCGTAAGGCCCGCCACTCTAGCGGGACCCCCGCAGGGGCCAAGTTGAGGGGCCGGAGAGGGGACTTCGGGGACCCGCGCAGGGCGCGGGTCCGCAGGGAGATCCCTCCCCGGACCCGGGGCGGACTCAGACAGCCTGGGGGCTTACTTCCCCTTGCGCTGGAGCCAGCGGTAGCGGTCGCGCAGCACGTTGCCGCCGAGGCGCTCCAGGATGGACGCGTCGCCGCCCTCGGGGTCAGCGCACCAGTTTTCGACGTCCGACCAGTCTTTGCTCGAGAGCTGCGAGGCGATGGCGTTGAGCTGGCTGGAGATCGAGGAAGCCTTGGAGGAATCCTCCTTCGACCAGGCGTAGTAGGTATAGGTCTGGAGGAACTTGACCTCGTACCACCCGCAGGTGGTGAAGGCGGTGAAATCAGAGCCCTTGCTGATGGCGTTGAGGCTCTTGATGGCCCTTTCGAACTGCTCGACCGTGCCGCCGGCGCCGGGGATCTCCACGATGGGCCCCTGGTCGCCTCCGCCTTCGAGCCAGCCCGAGAGGGCGCGGGTCCAGTCCATCACCGTCTGGCGGGCCGGCTTGGCGCCCTCGCTCATCACCAGGGGGGTGAGCACCGCATGGGCGTCGGGGACCTTCTTGAGGCGCAGCAGAACAGCACCGAGCTTTGGACTGACCCGCTTGGTGACGTCGTCGCTGCGCTCGGAGTCATCCACAAAGCGCTCCACGGCGATCTTGAGGGAGGTTTCAGCACTCTCGTAGGCCGCGTCCGCCTTGGCCGAGGGGCCGCTCTGGTCGGCGATCGCCAGCGCATCGCGGATCTCGCCGGTCTCGCTCCAGTGCAAGGACAGGTTCCACAGCGTCGGATAGGACTTATCGCCGTTCTCGACCGCACGCTCGAGGTGGTTGGCCATTTCGACGAGGATTTCCAGGCGCTCCTCGGGCTCGGTGACCGTCTTTAGCTGCTTGGCGAGCTCGTTGTAGAAGACCTTGCCCGCGTTGGCGGTGCGGTCCGAGTCGGGGAACATGTCCAGCATGCTCTGGAGGGATCCGCGTGCGCCGGCGCGGTCGCCTAGCTTCAGGTGGCTGCGCATCACCATGTCCAGGGACAGGTTGCTGATGGGCGCGTTCTCGGGATAGTCCTCGTGGAGGGTGCCTGCCAAGGCCACAACCTCGGCGTAGTTCTTGGCCTGGTACTTGATCCGTGCGCGGTAGAGGCGTGCCTTCGCCATCGCGGACTTGCGGCCGGCGATGCGGGCGGGGCTCTCACTGTCGTACTGGGGATCGCCCACGATCTCCTCCAGGTACTTGTTGAAGAGCTCCAGGGCCTTCTCCATGTTCTTCTCGGCGTAGTAGGAGTAGGCAACCTCCACGAACGCGGGCTCCCCGAGCTTGTCGTCGAGGGGGATCTGCTCGAACTTGGCGCGGGCCCCGGGGTAGTCCTTCTCCTGGAGAAGCTTCATGCCGGCGCGGAAGAGCACGTCGTATTTGCCGTCGGAGCCAAGCTCGACCACGATGGCCTCGGACTGGGAGACCATGTCGCCGAGAGGGCCGGCCTCGCTGCCAGTGCTGCGGATGACGTTCCGCATCTGAGTGTTGAAGCGCTTGGCGTTCTTCGCGTTCTGCTCGGGGTCGCCGGACTTGTAGGTCGTCACGGACTCGCGGTAGGCGATCGCCGCCTCCAGATCGCGGCCCGTGCGCCGGTACGAGTCGCCGAGGGCGGTCATCACCGTGGCGCCGTGCTCGAGGCGGGTGGCTTCGTCGGAGGACTCGAGCGTATTCAGCACCGCGCGCAGCTTGCCGATCGCCTCTCCGAACTCTTGGGTGTTCACCAGGCCCAGGGCTCCGTCGAGCTGGTTGGCCACCGAGACGGTGACGCCGGGACGCTCGGAGATCTGGCCGATCAGCTTCTGGGCACGGGGCTGCAGGTAGCTGCCGGTGCGCTCGTCGTTCACCTGGTTGGCGATGTCCATGGCCAGGTCGATCGAGGTCTGGCGTAGGCGGCGAGAGCGCACCTCGGATTCCATCTCCTCGCGGGTGGCGTACCACTTGGCCTCGCCCTTGCCGACGTCGCCGCCGATGAAGCCGCCGGCCTGCACGAGCGCGCGGCCGATCGCGAGCAGAGACTCGTAGCCGTCGTTTCCAAGGGTCATACCCTCCTTGCGAAGCGTATTCAGGAAGTGCATCGAGTAGTGCATCGCCTGCTCGGGCACGCCGGCCTCAATGTACGCGTCGACGGTGCCGGAGGTGGCCTCCTCGACGAAGGCGAAGTAGAGCGCGACGTCGCTGGGGGTCAGCTGGCGCTCAGACTTGATTGTCTCCCACTCGCCGTCATAGGAGGGGATGGTCTGCTCGACCACCGACTCGTAGTACGCGGCCGCGTCCTCGGGCAGGTTCTCGAACATGTAGCTGTCGCCGATGGCCACGTAGGCCTTCAGCGCGGCGGGCGTGCCCTCCCCGGCGACGAAATCCATCTGCTCCAGGGTCGCGCGGGACTCCTCGAGGAAGTATTGGTTGCCGTTGGCCTTGCCGAGCAGCCCGAGCATCGAGCCCCGATACAGAATCAGGGTGTAGAGCCGCAGGTTGTCAGCTTCGGATCGGTCGGGTGTTTGGGTGAGGGATTCGATCAGGTCCCCGGTGAGCTGGTTGGCGTTCTCGAGCACGCTCGACAGCTTGGCGGTCAGAGTCTCGCGATCGGCGCCGACTGCCTCTTCGAGATCGCGCTCGATGTAGGTGCCGTACAGGAACGAGGTGAGCACAAACTCGGTCTGGGCCTGCTCTTTGATCTCGCCGTCGGGGCCATTGGCCAGGAAGGTGTCGTAGCTGGCCAGGGCCTGATCGAAGAGCTCGCCGCGCTTGACCTCGTCTCGCTCGGCGCGGGCGGCCTGGGAGTAGAGGTCGCACTTGAGCAGGGAGAGGCGGTTCTCGGTCGCCCCCGAAAGGGACGTGGCCTCGAGGCGTTGGACCACGCCTTCGGCAATGTCGACGAAGCCCCAGTCGGCGGCCAGGCCACTGGCGAAGGCGATCTCCGCTTCGATCTCGGCGGGGCTGAGCTTGCCGGACTGGGCAAGGGCCGGCGAGAGCAGCAGCAGGGCGGGCGCTAGGGCGGCCGCGGCGCGGGGCAGGCCAGCGCCGAAGCGGGTGGACGAGATCGAGCGGTGGTTCAAGCTCATAGCCAATCGTTGGGGTCGAAGCGTGGTGGGCGGCCGGGGGACCGCCGAGCTTTCTGGCCGCAGCAGGGCGGCGAAAGCGCAGCGGCGAACTCTATGCGGATATCCGCGGTTCTTGAAGAGCTGGGCGCCTATTCCTCCCTAAACCCGTGCCAGCGGGGGGAGTAACCCGAATTGCTCCAGGATGGCCGAAAAGGCCGTAAGTCTGGCGCTCGGGCGCGGATTCCATCCCGGGGGCGTGTTGGGGGGGCTTGGCCCCTCCGTAAGCCCTAGGCAGCGGACCCCGTCAATACGGCCGACCTGGGCGCCAGGGGCAGGGCCAGGCGCGGTTCGCATGGCGGGTCTTCGAGGAGCCCAGGAATGCGCAAGAGGCGCGGCGAACCTGGGTTCGCCGCGCCTCTTGCACGTTGCTTGGATGCTTGGACTACTCGCCGTACTCGGCGGGTGTCGGCTCCATGGCGCTGGGGATCACGATGTCAGCGCGCAGCAGGATGAGCAGCTTGCGGTTCGAGACGAAGTTGCCTTTGCGCTCGAACAGGGCCGAGAGGACCGGGATCTTGTTGAGCAGCGGGACGCCCGAGCGGGTGCTCTGCTTCTCGGATTCCTTCATGCCGCCAAGCATGACCGTACCGCCGTCCGGGATCGGGATCGAAGTCCGCACACGCTGGATCTCGACCTCGGGGAGCTGGATGGTCACCGAGTTCTGGGAGCCCAGGGTGGTGACCCGTTCAGCGATGGGGCGGGTGAGGTTGGCGACGGTCGGGCGCAGCTCCATGGTGATGAAGCGCCGGTCGGCGGACACCACCGGGCGCACGTCGAGGATGACGCCGTCCTGAATCACGTCGACGATCGGGTCGGCGATCGACGCCGCCTGGGCGATCTCCACGTCGAAGTCCTTCACGTAGGCGACCTGGTTGAGCACCGCCAGGTTGGCCCGGGCGTTGTTGTGCACGACGATCCGCGGAGCGGTGACGAGCTCGATGCGCTCGGACTTGCTGACCGCGCGCAGGATGAGCTGCAGCTCGAGGTCGTTGAGGAAGGTCCACTGGAAGGACAAACCGCCCGAACCGTTGATCTCGTCGTTGCCGAGCTGCAGGTCGTAGAGGTTCTCCAGGCGCGCGCGGTAGCCGCCGTCGGCGCCCTCATCGAAGAAGGCACCGATGTCGTTGCCGTTGCCGATCTGGCCGGCGAGATCGGTCTGGGCCGCGTCACCGAAGTCGTTGAAGTCCTGGCCGTTGATGCCCGGACCGGGCTGACCCAGGCCGCGGAAGTCCACGCCGATGTCCTCGAGGAAGTTGTCCTCGACCTTCATGAAGCGGGCCTGGATGTCGACCATGATGCCGGTCGCTTCGCGCAGGTCGTCCAGAAGATCGGCGATGGCGGTCTGCACCTCGGGGGTCTGGCTGACCACCATGGTTCCGGTCTCGGTGATCCGGATCGTGTTGGCCGGGTCGGCGTCCCAGGAGTCCGGCGCGATGATGCGGCGGATCAGATCTTCGAGGACCGACGGGTTGATGACGTTGGCCTCGCGCTCCTCGAACTCCTCGTCGGACTCGACCACTCCGCCGGAGGGCTGGATGTTGATCTCGCGGCCGGGGTAGTCGGGGATCGGGGTGATCAGGTCGTGAACCGAGTAGTTCACCTGGACCTGGCCGCCGAGCAGCTCGTCCGAGGTGATGAACTTGACGATGCCGTCGTCGACCTTCCAGCGCAGGCTCTCGCGGGTCTCGGTGATGATGTCGAGCACCGAACGGACCGTGCGAGAGGGGAGCTGGAGGGCGATGTTGGTTTCTTCCTCACCGAGCTCTTCGAGTACGGCGGGGGAGACGTAGAAGTTCACGCCGGTCAGGGTCTGCAGGTAGCTGGCGACCGCGTCGATCGGAGTGCCGTCTCCGTCGGGGCCACCGAAGTTGACCTCGAAGGTGACGTCCAGCTTGGACAGCACGACCTCGCGCTCGGCGGAGGCATCCGCGTTCAGATCGCGGGCGGAGAGGGGCTTGCGGTCGGCGACCTCCTTCCAGCGGCGCAGGTCAAAACGCAGGGGGTCGACCTGGGGCACGTCCTGGGTGTGGATCTCGTCCATCGTGCGCAGCCACTGCTCACGATAGTCGCGGCGTGCGCGCTCGTTCGTGCGGGTGTGGCGCGTCTCGCGGGCCACCTCCAGCAGACGGCTGGCAGCCTCGTTGCCCGGATCCTTGATCAGCACGATGCTGGTCCAGCGCTCGGCGTCCTCGAAGCGCTCGGCGAGGAAGGCCTGGTCGGCCTTCTTCATGGCCTCCTGGATCTCGACCTGCAGGCGGTTCTGCTCGGCGAGTTCGGCCTTGCGGCGGGCTTCCTCGGCCTGGGAGCGGCGTACGCTGGCGAGCTCCTCGGCGGACTCGACGCGGCGCGTCTCGGCGGCCTCGAGCTTGCCCTGCAGGACCTCCTCCTCGAGGCTGCCCTCCGCGATCAGCGGGTTGAAACGCAGGATGACCAGCGCCAAGCGGTAGCTCGCGATGGCCTTGTCGAACTCCCCGTTGCCGAAAGCGGCGTCACCGATGGTGGCCGCATCCTGGGCTTCGAGCTTGGCCTGGGCGCGCTTGACGCGAATCTGGTCGGCCTCACTCTCGAAGGACTGCGAGGCTTCGGAGAAACGGTCGCCGAGGATGGCCTGCATGTTGCGCAGACCCTTGCGGGCAACGTCACTGTTCGGGTCGAGCTCCAGCGCCGTGGAGTAGCTCAGCAGGGCTTCCTCCAGCTGGGCGCGCTCGAGCTGGCCTTCGGCCTGTGCGATGTATTCGAGCGACAGGGCCTGGGCCTGCTGGCGGCGGACCTGGATCTGGTCCAGGGCGTCCTGGATCGCGCCATCCTGGGCAACCGGCACGCTGGCGCCGACCGGCACGAGCGGGTCGACCTTGAGGCTGGCCTCGACGGGGGTCCCGTCGGGCTCCTGCAGAGCGGCTTCGAAGGCGGCGAGCGCAGCGGCGGCCTCGGCGGCAGCCGAGTCGCTCACGTTCGGAGCCTGGCTGGCCTCCTGGACCGCTGACTGACTCTGGGAGGCGTCCTGTTCACCGGACTCGACGGCTTCCGCCGCGGGCTCAGTGGACTGGCAAGAAACGGAGGCTGCTAGAAGCAGCGGCAGGAACGGACTACGCAACCGCATGGGATCTCTAGC
>CAYWNK010000329.1:0-6371 GCA_964459495.1 uncultured Planctomycetaceae bacterium | reverse complement strand
GCGGGATCGATCCCGCCGGCCTGAGCCAGGCTTTCGACGCCTACTACCGCGCGCGGCACTTTCACGTGCCGCTGTACCGTGAGCGCGGACGGGAAGTGACCGAAGAAGAAGTGCCGCCGGTCTCGGCCGAACATGTACTCGACCTGTTGGCGCGCTACGACGGTGACGTGCGATCCATGGATGACGCGGTGGCGGAGGTCGTGGGGGTGTTGCGCGAGCTGGATCTGTGGGACCAGACCGTCTTCACGCTGACCGCGGATCATGGGCAGAGCCTTGGCCAGCACAACTGGCTGGAGCACGGCCGGGTGACGAACGAGAACGTGCGCGTTCCCTGGATTCTGTACGCACCGGGCCTGGGTCCGCGCCGGGCTAGCGGCATCGCCTCCACGATCGACCTGGGGCCGACCTTGGCGCAGCTTCTCGGACCGGTGGATATCGGCCGCTTCGTGGCCCTGTCGGAGGGGCGCGACGCCCTGGGGCCGGAGGGTGCTAGGCCCTTCGCCTTGGCCCAGCGCTCCGACCGTCAGGTGGATCGGAACTACACGGGCACGCAGGTCGTGCTGACCGGCGAGCGCTGGAAGCTGGTCTATTCCCCGGGCACGGCTTCCCTGCTCTACGACTTGAACGCCGATCCCCTGGAGACGACCGACGTGGCGCGGGAACACCCCGATGTTGTCGCTGAGTGGCAGCGGGCCGCGGAGGCCGAGCTCGCCCGCAGGCCCGCCGGCCCCGGGGGCGAGCAGGCGCCCCTCGACAGTGAGCTTGCACGGGAACTCGAGTCCCTGGGCTACGCGGGGGACGAGTGAAGGGCGACCCCTAGAGGTCCGGCCGAAAACACCGCGCGGGCGAGGTGCGGGCGATTCGACTCGAATCAAGGCGCCGGAATCCGTGCATGGTCGGCTCCATTCGCTGATTCTGGCAACGCAGAGTCGGGTCAAATCAGCCGTGCCTCGCCTGGGCGGGGTTTTCGGCCGGGCCTCTAGCGCTGGACCAGCGGCGGGGGCTCCAGGATCAACCGGGCGCCGGGCTCGAAGCCATCGGCGGGGTCCAGGTCGATGACTCGCACCCGGTCCAGGGGCACGCGCGGCTGGCGCGAGGCCTTCTGGCCTGCGGGTAGGACATAGGACCAGGACCAGGTCGGCTGCTTGTCGTCGAAGTAGTTGCGATCGACCGCTTTGTCGTGACCCGGAGACATCCGCTTGTCCCCGGTGGGACGCAGGGCCACTTCGCGGGTGACGAGACCGAACTGGTCATAGAGGAAGCGGTCGGACTCGTAGCCAAGGGCGCCGATCGCGCCCGCGACGAGGCTTGCGTCAGGGTCCGTATGCAGGGCAACCGCGCGGCCGAGGGTATGCCATTGGGCGGCGCGGAAGTCCATGTCGCTCCACTGCTCAGCTTCCGTGCGGAAGATGCGGGAGTTGTAGCGGAAGAAGAAATGCTGGGCCCGCACCTCATGGGGCACGACGTGGAAGTTGAATGCCGCGCAGATCGTGGTTCCGACACAGGCCGCGGCGAGGAGGCCTGCGATGGGCCCGCGGCCGTCTTCTTCCATGGCGGAGAAGGCCTTGGTGCCCAAGATCACGATCCAGGGAACAGCGGGCAGCAGGAAGCGGCCGAAGGTCATGAAATCGCCGCCGGTCCAGACACCATAGGCGCACAGGCTGAGGACCCCAGCGAAGGCGGTGAAGGTGGGGCGCTCGAAGCAGCGTCGACCGAAGGCCAGGGGAAGGAGCGCCGCGACAGCGAGGCCCGGCATGGCGGCAAAGAACCCGCCCACATAGGACGCGCCGCGCATCAGCGCGAAGGCGCTGCCGCCCGTTTTCGCGCGTGCGGTGTTCGGCAACCAGTCACCGTAGTAGCCGTAGCGCCAGGCGGTGTGGGCAGCGAAGACGAGGGCCGCCGCCAGGGAAGCGGTGAACGCGGCTCGCAGTAAGCAGCGGTCCTTGCGCAGGGCTCCAAGCGCCAGGGCCATGCCGCCGAGCAAGAACACAAAAAGTGCGCCGTCGGCGCGCAGAAGCACGCAGGCGATCGCGGCAAATGCCGCCTGGACTCCGTGGTGGGCGTCCTTGTTGCCCAGCAGGCGCTCGTAGAGCAGGAATACCGCGAGAGCAAAGGGCATCGTGCCCATTCCGCCCGTCGACCAGACCGCGATGGTGGGGCTGCAGCCGAGCAAAAGCGCGCCTGCGGCCAGGGCCCATGTGCCCTGGGGGGCAATCCGTCGTGCGAGCATGCGCACGGTGAGCACGACCAGCGCTAGACCCGAAAGGATCCCCATGGCCATGGCGGGGCCCTCAGGGCGGATGCCCATGGCTTCGAACGGTGCGATCATCAGCACCCAGAGGAACTCCGAGTAGCCTTCGACCGGCGGCTCGACCCCCGGGTTGTAGACCAGGCCCTTGCCCCGTGCGAGGTTGCGGGCGTAGCGATAGGAGATGAAAGCGTCGTCGCAGACGAAGGCGAAACGCTGGACCAAGAACAGGTAGGGCAGCAGTGCCAGGGACAGCGCCCAGGACAGGCGCTTGGCGGTGGGGCTCATCGTTTCGCGGAGCGCTTGGTGCTGGAGGGCTTGGCCTTCGATGGGGGCGGGGGGATGCTCTTGGACTTGGACGCCGTGGCGGGGGCGTCCGGCAATACGATCCCCATCGCCAAAAGTTGGGCCTCCGCTTGGGGGGCCCAGCCGCGGTTCGCGATCGGGCTCGCGGGACTCGGGTGCAGCACCGTCTCGATCGGGGGCGCATCCGGGCCGAGGGCCGCCTTGGCCCGTCCTTGGGCGAAGCGGCCCACCCCGATGATGCGTTCCGGCTGACAGGCGTCGACCAGCTTGCGCAGGGCCAGGTCGCAGAGCTCGAACAGGGCATCGCGTTCGGACGCGGGCAGCTTGTCGGGCGTGCGGTTCTTGCCGCCCTCCTCCATGAAGACCAGGGGGCAGTAGTTCCAAACAAAGAAGCGCTCGAAGAAGGCCTCGGGGGTCCCGAAGCGCTCCTGGGCCCAGCCCCAGAGGCGGCGACCGCTGACCTCGCTGCGCGTGCAGTCGAAACCGGTCACGGGACGCTTGGGATGCTCCGGCGACGGCTTCTTGACGGGATTCTCGAGACCCAGCCAGTCCCGGGCGACATTCACCTCACCAAAGGGCACGCCGGTTTGCGCCATGCCCCAGGGCCCCGGGTTCATCCCCAGGAAGAGCGCCTCGATGGGGGCGTGCAGGAAGCGTTCGATGTAGGCCTCGGACGAGGCTTTCGCGTACTGGAGGGGGTTGTACACGCACGCCACCGGAGGCGCGAAGTCGAGCTTCGACGTCTCGGTGACGAGCTTGCGCTGGGCGCGGAGGACGGCTTGCATAGGCGGGCTTGCGAGGGAGGGGTCGACTTCCCCCGCAAGCCGCCGAGCCTAGCGTTTCTCGACCGTCCGCGCCTCGGTCCGCACGGGCAGGGTGGCGGTTTCGGCCAGGCCGCCGCGGAACACGCCCAAGGGGTCTTCCGCGCCTTCGAAGCGGTCTCCGTGGGTCGGACCGTTCTCCAGCTTCAGCACCCCCCGGGGGCAAACTGCAGCACACACGCCGCAGCCGACGCAGGAGGCCCGGACGACATTCATCCCCGCCTGAGCATAGGCCCGGACGTCGATGCCCATCTCGCAGTAGGTCGAGCAGTTGCCGCAAGACATGCATTGGCCGCCGTTGGCGGTGATGCGGAAGCGACTGAAGCAGCGCTGTAGGATGCCTAGGATCGCCGCCTGGGGGCAGCCGAAGCGGCACCAAAAACGACTGCCGAGCAGGGGATAGAAGCCCACCCCAGCGATGCCGGAGAAGATTGCGCCGATATAGAATCCGTACCAGCCCTTGAGGGTGCCGCTGAATCCACCGAGTACACCCCACAGGGAGTCGGCCCACACCAGGCCCGTCAGGACGAGGACGGTGACCAGGACGGCGTAGATCGAAAAGCGCTCGATGCGCCAGGATTTGGTCGACTTGTCGGAGAGCTGGCGGAAGGGATCGCCCAGGGTTTCCGCAAGGCCACCACAGCCGCAGACCCACGAGCAGTACCAGCGCTTGCCGTAGTAGTAGGTCAGCACCGGGGTTCCGATCAGCGCCAGGAAGAAACCCCAGCCGATCAGGAACGTGGCGATCGCGGTGCCGCTGGACGTCAGCTCGCTGAGCTTGGACGGCCAGAGATAGTCGTATTTCAGGGGCCAGACGCCGTTCAGCTCGTAGTACGGCTCCTTCATCGACTGCAGGAAGCTCGGCAGCAGGAACGCGAACAGCAGTTGGAAAAAAGCGACCGAGGCCGTGCGCAGGAGCTGGTAGCGGTTGTGGCGATACTTCATCGCCATGCGCACGCCGTAGACGAGAATCGACATGCAGTAGAGCACGCCGTAGAGGAACCATTGGCTGGCGGGCCCGCCGGTGAGCCAGCGGGCGAGGGGGTCGACGGTGGCCACCAGGCCTCCGCTGATCCGCGCGGGCACGGTCTCCACCCCGCCCTCGTAGACGGCGGGGACGTAGCCTAGGACCTGGGGGTACCAGTAGATGAAGACGTAGAACGCCGTCATCGCGATGCCCAGTAGCCAGCCTGCGCCGCCGCGGGAGAGCAGGCCGCTGAAGGTGATGCCGTCGTGCTTGATGCCGGGGGCGGAGTCTTTGCGTTGGGCCCAGAACGTCAACGCACCGCCGCCGCCGAGCAGCCCCAGGGAAAGCAGCAGGCCTAGCCAGGTGCCGTTCCAGGGAAGGTTCGCAAAGGTCAGTGCCGTGAAAACCAGCCCAATGCCGGCGATCGCCTGACCGATCCGTTCCAGCTTGGAGGGCGGCGGCGCCGGGAGCGCGGGCGGCTCTTCAAAGCCGAGTTCCTCTTCGTCGAAATCGTAAGAGAGCAGGTTGGCGTCCATCATGTCGTCATCTCCTCGCGCGCTTGGGAGCGCAGCGCTGCCGCCGCTCGCTTGCCGTACTTTTCATAAAACTCAGGGTCGAACAGGGCGTCGTCCAGGTGGTCGAGGACCTCATCGATCTTCGCTCCGTCCTCGATCCAAGCCTCGCAGGTCCGGTGGCGGAAGCGGGTGCCCATCACGTTGATCCCGATGACGCGGCCTGCCTTGTGTACGAGGCGCACCGCAAGCTGTCCGTTGTCGTGTTCCCAGTAGAGATTGCCCTCGCCTTCGATGCGCCGGTTGACCGCACCGTAGGTCTGGTATTCCAGGTCGAGGAACTTCGCTGAGTTGAACCAGGTGGCGGACGTGTAGGTCTGTTCCTCACCGGCCATGTTGGCGGCGGCGATCTTGGCCTGGGCCTTGCCGGTGTACCAAACCTGCTCGAGCTGGCCACGGGTTTCCCCTTCGGGTGGGCGGAACTCGGCGCAGTCGCCCGCGGCGTAGATGCCTTCGACGCTCGTGCGCAGTTTGCGATCGATCAGAATGCCGCGGCCTGTTTCCACTCCGCTATCTTTGACGACGTCGAGGTTGGGGGAGACGCCCGCGGTGAGGCCTACGATGCCGCAGTCGATGCGGGTACCGTCTTTGGTGAGGACGGCGCAGGCACGACCGTTGCCGTCGTCCACAATTTCATCGAGCTCGGTTTCCAGGCGAAGGTCGATGCCGCTCGCGCGGATCGCCCTCGTCACCATGGCGGATTCTTCAGGTGGGAGCACGTTGTTCCAGTAGCTGGATTCGCGCACCAGGAGGGTGACGTGCATTTGACGGCTGTGGAGCATCTCTGCCAGCTCGATGCCGATCAGGCCGCCTCCGGTGATGACCGCGTGGCGACAGTTCTCTGCGTTGTCGTAGAGCTGGCGAAGGTCCATGAGCGAATACAAGCCCTGAACCCCGTCGAGGTCCTGCCCCGGCCAGCCGAATTTGTTCGGCTTGGACCCCGTGGCCAAAAGCAGCTTGTCGAAGGCCAGCGGGCCACCGCGGTGGAGGTGCAGGGTCTTGGATTTCGTGTCGATTCCAGTGACCCAGTCTCGGACCCGTGCGATGCGCTCGTCATCCCAAACGTGGTCCTCCCAGGGTTTGGTGTCCTGGTAGGTCATGTGGCCCATCCAGATGTACATCAGGGCTGGCCTGGAGTACGGGTAGCTGGACTCGCCTGAGATCAAGCTGATGCGCCAGTCTGGTTGGCGCTTGCGCAGTTCGAGGGCTGCGGTGGCTCCGGTGATGCCGTTGCCGAGGATCGCGACGTGCAAGGGGACTCCTGGGGGGGGAATTTGCCCGAGCGTACGGGATTGGAGCCTCCGAGTGACGACTGTTCCCGGACAGCTGGGCGTTCAGGTTCGTCCTTGGAACACCGGGTTTCCCAGACGCGGGGGCAGGCTCCATCCGCTCGGAGGCCAAGTGGCGATCGATGGCAACACCGATGGCAACTTCAGCGCAGGAAGCGTGACGCACAG
>CAYWNK010000328.1:4178-6381 GCA_964459495.1 uncultured Planctomycetaceae bacterium | reverse complement strand
GGCAGACTCGGAGGCTACTCCCCAATCCACTCCACTCGTGAAGGAACCAGGCTAGTGACCACCTCTTCACCGCCGGATCCTCTTCCGGACCTTGATGTAGTCCGAAATCAACGACCTCAGGCACAGCCCCAGACATTGAAGGCGAATCAGATGGGGCGTTGACGCGAGGTGAAAGAGTTTGCTTGCTCTGCCCTCCCGCCAGTAGCCACAGGCAAATACCAATTACAGACAGGGCAGTCAGCACGATCGGCACGTGACGACCAACACCACGCACCACTACTTTGTCATAGCTCATGATTGGACGGCATCAGAGACCAGGCTGTCACTGTATGGCGCCCCTGTGACGATACCCAGGCCGGCACCTGAGGTGCTCATAACTACATCCCCCCTATCACAGATCGGAGCTTGTACACACGGCATGCAGCTCAAAAACAGACCCAGATCATACTGCATATAGCTCCTGACCCTTGAGAAGGGCACCAGTCAAGCCTCCACAGATAACACCGCTATGTCATTCTGGAACTAGGATCATCTCCCCCGAAAGTGAGCCACATCTCACGATCGCGGATGCCGACCGCCCTTCTTCGCCACAACCCGCAGACTGAGGCGGCTCTCCCTGCATCACCATCAATGACCCCGCAACGAGAAATAGAGACGCCGGCAAGTCATTCACGCTACGCATCATAGTCACACTCCCGACAATGGAACAGCCCTGCAATTTCCACCTAGTCAACAATTAGGCCCCGATCATCCATTGGCTATGACTCCGCAGATACGGGCCGAATCGCCTCCTACCTCGCTATTCAATGAGAGCTAGGCTCTTCTATACATCTGCGATAGGAAAGCACCCCTGTAGATCGTGGCTGTGCTCACTCCGTGCTCGCGGGCCAGGTCGCCCACCTTGGCGCCACCCTCTGCCTGCTTCAGGATTCCAGTGATCTGGGCTCCGGTGAATCGGCTCTTACGCATGCGTGTCCTCCAGGACGGTTGTACCCCGATCTCCTAGATATCGCTGGACCAGCATTCTGGGGTCTCCTCACAAGCAAAAGAAGAAGGGCTGCCCTTCGCCCGCTCCCGTGCCATCGAGGAAGTCCCCGCGCCCCGCGTAAGCCGTGGTCAAGGGATGGTCCCCGTGGACCTCCTGCCAAGAGCCGATCTTCCCCGGCCTCCAGCTCTTCGCCCGATTGCGCCCCGTCGCATAGCCCCGATCCCGGAGCAGGTGCACGAAGCTCTCGTGCTCCGGCGGCAGAGTGCTGCGAAAATTGGCTCCGGTTCCCAGCTGCCAGTGGTACTTCCCAGTGATCAACGCACTGCAGCTCGGAGTGCAGGAGGGACTGGTGGTGTAGGCGTGCTGGAACAGCACACCCTCAGCAGCGAGACGATCGAAGTTCGGGGGTTCGATCCCCCCATCCCCATAGGCACCGGCATGGGGTGGAGCGTGGTTCCACGCCGGGGATTCAGGCAGACCGAACCCCTCGCATCGGAATCGTCACTGATGGCTTCGTCCAGGACTGGAAGAGCGAGCGGGCAACTTTCCTCGCGCCCGTTACGGGGCCTCGTGGCAGGCCCGGGGCCGAGGAAGCCCCCTGCTCTCCGCCACCCGGTGGGGCTGGCCCCTGGGATGGGTTACAACTGGGTCTCCATGAACTCGACGGAACTCTTGCGGCGGGCCGCCAATGGCGACGAGGGGGCCGAGGCCGAGCTGTACCAGCACCTGTACGACGACCTTCATCGTCGTGCGAAGGCCCTGATGGGCGAAGAGCGCCCCGGGCACACCCTGCAGGCGACCGTGTTGGTCAACGAGGCCTGGCTGCGTCTGTCCTTGCCCGACACCGACTGGGAGAGCCGCGCGCACTTCCTGGGCTTTGCCACCCGGGCGATGCGCTCGGTGCTGGTGGATCACGCCCGCTCACGCCTGGCTGGCAAGCGCGGCGGGGACCGGGTACGCGTGGAGCTGGGCGAAGAGCTGGCCACCAAGACCGGCGAGCCCGCCTGGCAGATTGTCGCCCTGGACGAAGCCCTGGCCGGCATGGAGTCCGCCGAGCCCGAGCTGTACGAGGTGGCCCAGCTCAGGCTCTTTGGGGGCCTGTCCCACGGGGACATCGCCGAGCTACTCAAGGTCAGCGAGCGCACCGTCGAGCGACGCTGGAGCCTGGCCCGCGAACAGCTGCAGCAGGCTCTTTAGTCGCTGCAGCGTGGTTCG
>CAYWNK010000328.1:0-4078 GCA_964459495.1 uncultured Planctomycetaceae bacterium | reverse complement strand
GGTTCGACCGAAACAGGACACTAGAAGGGATTCTTCTGCCCCGGTGACGGAGCGACCATCAGCGGTCCGCTCGGGGAGTCGCTCAGGAAACGCACCGGGTCCCAGGTGCCGGGTCTGCCGGACGGCAGGTACCGGCGGAAGATGCCCTGGGGAGCCGGGCTGCTGAAGGAAGGCGGGGTCGGACCGAAGCAAACCTTCCAAGCCCTGTCGTAGACCCGGTCGTCGAGGCCGCCGTCAAAGATCGACACGCGATCGAAGACCTTCTGGGCCAGGAAGGGGATCGGAGTGTGGCGCTTGTTCAAGGGATCCAGCTGGCTGCCCTCGGCGCTCACAAACGCGCCCATTGCGTTGGTGCGCAGCAGGATCAACGTTTGGGTCCCGTGCTTCAGGAAGTCGCCATTCGGCAGGACCATGTCCACGTTCAGGACATCCACCCCTCCAATCACGAAGTAGCCGTCGGAGGGGATGCTGTTGCCGGTGAGATCGATGACGGTGGTCAGAACACCGGCTCCGCCAGCATCCCCATCGATGACCCCGAGCGCTATGTCGTCGAGCGACTTGCCCGGTGACCCGACCACCTCGACGAAGTCTCCTCCTCCCCCATGCACACCGCAATAGATCTCGTTCATCGCTGTGGGGACTTTGGGCGAAGGGTCGCAGACGTCGCCGAGTCCGTCCGCGTCCGTGTCCTTCTGCAGCGGGTTCTTGATGAAGATGCAGTTGTCATCGGAGTTCGCGTGGCCGTCCCTGTCGGTGTCCCTGCGCGCCGTGGCAGAGACACCCGAGTTGTCGGAGTCGCCGCCTCCGGTGGGCGGGGGCGCCGACATCAACACGGGCGTAGGGGCGAACTCGCCGCTGACCAGGGATGCGAAGCCAACCTCGATGTTCGTCGTACCCAGCGTCAGGAATTCCAAAATGCCGTCGCCGTCCCCATCGACCTGAACGTTGGCGGGAATCGGCTGAATGAGGAACTGGGCAGGGTCGAAGCCCCCGGGACCCATGATGTAGCTCCAATGGGCCTGGTCCGTGGCAAGGGTCAGGGGGCCGTAGTTGGAGAGGGTCCCGATCTGGTTCGTCGTCCCAGCATGAAAGAAGGTCATGTCGAGGGGCGCGCTGACCAAATAGCTGATCGTTCCGCCATCGGCATGGTTGCGGTGCAGCGTGGCCGTCCCGACCGGGGCCGGCCCTGCGCTCGAAAGGGTGATCTGCACATCAACCTGTACCTGCTGACTGGGACTGATGGCGACCAGGATTGGCTCCGCCGAGGACCAGCTCAGGGCTTTGAACTGGGCCGGCACGGTCTGGATATCCCCAATGTTGAGCAACCCGGTGGACGTTTTTCGCTGGATCAACATGCTGACCCCATCCAAGGCGCCCTGCGGGGCCGCGGGCAGATCGTTGCCCTGGATCGGAAGCCGGCCGTAGTACGCCGGGGAACCCGGTCCAAACGTGCCAGGGGGAATGGGGTTCACCGAGAAATCGAGGCCGCTACGACCCTGGTGACCCACGGTGTCCGCCGTGACAAAGAGCGCGTCCTCGCCAGCTTCCACATTCAGGGCCTGACCGAACGCAGGTGCACACAGAACGAGGAAGGCCGAGAGGCGACGACAGACTTTGAGGGAATCCATATCAATCGGAGAGAGAGTTTTGCAGAGGCCGCATCGGCCGGATGCCGATGTGGTCATCTTGGTAGTTCGGATCAATCAGGCCTCGGTAGCCGCTACGTGCGCGATCGGGACCATTCCGGAAGGACCCGCCGCGAAACACGGCTCGGATCAAATTGGCGAGCTCGAGTTCAGCCGGGTCCGGAGACTCGAGTACGCCGCTGTCCAATGGGCCACCGGTCTCTGTGAGGTCGACTTCGCTGGGGAAGGACTCATAGCTTCGATAGGGGTCGCGGCACCATTCCTGCACGTTTCCAATCGCGTTTATTAGTCCGAACCCATTGACCGGGCCAACCGTGACCGGGGTGTGGAGCTCCCAAGGGTCGACGTGCGCATAGCCAAGGAGCTCCGCCTCCTCTCCCTGATCCGACGAGTCCTGCAGATTGGCGACCCCCACGAGTGCCGCGTCGTCGGCCCCGAGGTTCCACGATGTTGTGGTTCCGGCGCGGCAGCCGTACTCGGCATGGGGTTCAGGGGGCAAGCTGATCGCAAAACGCCCCATGCAGCGCTTCGCGTCAAACCAGTTGATGTTCTCGACCGGATGCATCCCCGTGACCGAACTCGATTCCTGCGCGGTTCGTCCCTCGGAGTTGAGCGGATGGCCAATCGGGTAGAAGCTCGGGTTGCTGCCTGTCATGCGCAGGTACTGCGCCTGGGTGAGCTCGTGCTTGCCTAGGAAGAACGCCGGCAGGATCGCTCGGTAGACGGGCGATTCGTTGCCAATGCGCCCCCTTCCTGCACTGGTCAGCATGTACGGGTCAAAGTGCACGCTGTCGGGATCGTCGCTCGTGCCAATCGCCGTCTCCCCACCTGGCAGCAGCACAAAGACGATGGCGGAGTCCTCGTCGAGAACGAGTTGATTCGTTCTCGGATGACGGGCAGGGATGTTCCCGGTGCTGACCAGAGCAAACTCCCAGAGCTTGCTCTGGGGGTCCGGTCCCAGGGGGAACAGGCCCACCTGGGGAGGGATCTCCAGGCCACCGTAGACCGCCGAGGCCGAAATGGCCTGGATCGCCGCCGGCCAGGCCGCGCGGGCCTCTGCGGACTTCATCGACAGTTCCAAGGAGGCATTCGCCAGGGCAAGGCGGGCGCGCATGCCGATCCTGCCGCCCGCGCTCTGGGCCGTCAGCAGCCCGTCGCCCGGACGATCGAGGATGGCCAGGCTCTCGTTGAGCGCACGAAGGCGGTCGAGGCGTGTGTCTCCGGGCGCCTTCTGGGACAGCCGCTCGAGGAGCTTGGGAACCTCTCGCTGTAGGGTCTCCGCATCCTCGATCCACTGGGCCATGCGCGGGGCCATGTCCGGATGGACCGGCCACAGTTCGGGCTCCGAGTCGAGCAGCTCGAGGAAGTTCACCCGATGCAGGTCCACCGGGGAGAGCTCGAGCTGGAACTGCTTGTCGCGCAGCTCGATGTAGAAGGTCGAGATGGTCGCGAATCCAACAACAAGGGCCAGCATCAGGGCGAAGGAGATGGCCGAGATCCAGCGGTTGCGCAGGACCCATTTCTGCAGCTCGACCAGGGCGCCGGTGCGGTGTGCGGTGACCACCCGACCCTCCAGCAGGGCGCGGATGTCGGCGGCGAGCTCTACCGCGCCGGGATAGCGGTCCTTGGGTTCGCGGGCCATCGCCTTGTTGCAGATGGCCGCGAGTTCGGCGGCCACCCCAGGCGCCAGCTCCTCGAGCGGAAGCGGCGGGCCCATGGCGAGCCCAGCCAAGACCTGGCGGCTGTTGCGGGGCGTGTCCTGGTACGGCGCATGCCCGGTCAGCAGCTCGTAGAGCATGGCCCCCAGGCTGTACACGTCGGAGAGGGGGCCCAATTCCCCATCCAGCAGGCCGGCCTGCTCGGGGGACATGTAGGACGGCGTCCCGAGGATGTCGCCGGCGAGGGTCGGAGAGTCGACTTCGCCGGGGACCTGGGACGCGGGGCCGCCACCGGGCTGGTCCACGCCGACCTGCTTGGCCAGGCCCCAGTCCATCACGTACACCTCGCCGTAGGGACCGAGCATGATGTTGGCCGGCTTGAGGTCCCGGTGGACGATGCCCTTGGAGTGGGCGAAGGCCACGGTTTCGGCGACGCGCTGCAGCACCTGCAGGGCGCGCGGCGTGCTCCAGTCGGCTTCGGCGCTGGGATCGCTCAGGATCTCCGACAGGTCCTTGCCCTGGACCCGGCGCATCGTGAAGAAGGGACAGCCGTCCGGGTCCACGCCCAGCTCATGGATCGGAACGATGCCCGGGTGGTCGAGCTGTCCGGTGACCTGGGCCTCCTCCAAGAAGCGATGGCGCTGGCGGCTTCCGTCCGCACCGAGGCGTTCCCCGGGCAGCACCTTCATGGCGAGGGTGCGCTCCAGGTCCACGTCGCGCACCTCACGCACTTCGCCCATGCCGCCCCGGCCGAGGAGGCCGCGGACTTCGAAG
>CAYWNK010000327.1:0-6383 GCA_964459495.1 uncultured Planctomycetaceae bacterium | reverse complement strand
GTACTCGCGAAGCCCCCGGATTCGCAGGTTGCGGGGTCGGCTCGGGCTGGAAATGGGGGGAGCGGACCGCATTCCATGAACCAAGGCCTCGCACCGTTCTGTCCGCCGTGGATGGCACGAACCTCCGCCGTGGTCGCTCCTGCGAGCCCATTTCGCGACCCTCGCGCCGGGGTTCTGAGCGGGGTTTCACCGTGTCCCCCCGAGGGCCTGCCGGGGGAGGATGTCGCGGGGATGGAGCGGCCCGCCGCTGAGGCCTTGGCCGACTTGTCCAGCGGGTAGGGGCGGGGGGCCCGGCGAATCCTGAGCAGCTGGGCGCCGTGGATCCTCGAGCGCGAAGACCGCTTCACCCTACCAATGGATGGAGGCCCACTGCTGACCCGCGCGGGCAAGCTGAGTTCCGAGGAGAAAGAAGCGAAGCTTGCGGGCGCTGCGCCGGCCTGGGTGGAAGACGGCTTCCCTGGGCCCTGGCTGGGTTGAGCGGCCGCCAAGGTCTCAAATAGGGGACCCCCCGCTTCGCGGGCCAAGAGTAGGCCTCATGCGTAGCGGCTGGGTTGGCCGATGGGCCTTTTGCGATGTCCTCCCTCCTGCGCGCCTGCTTGTCGTCTGTGCTACCCGCCTCGCTGGTGGCGGTACCCGTCGCAACCTTCTTGGCCGAGTCCATGGGCTGGCCCTGGGTGCCGACGTTTGGCTTGTTGAGCGTGTCGCTCGCTGGTTTTTGGGTGGTCATGCAGCTGCGTGCCGAGCGGCAGAACGGCGGCCGGGCCAAGCTCCAGGATCCTTGCTTCGGACCCATCGAGCGACAGGGAGCCGGCCCCTGGTGGGGGGCGGTGGCACTCGAGTCCCAGCCGGGGCTGCTGCCGATCAGCATCGAGGCCGGTGCGCGCGGGCCCAGCGATACGCAGCGCCAATGCTTTGTCGAACTCAAGGAGCGGTTTGCAGAGCTGGAGGGTCCGCTCCGCGAGTCCCTTGGGGCGCTCGTGGAGGGCGCTTGCGATCAGGATCGCTCCCAGCTGGTATCGCTGGAGATGCTTGCGGAAGAGGCGGATGCGATCTTCATGACAGCCTGGTCAGTTCTGCTCGCGGAGGGCGGTTCGGCGACCTTCAATGTGCCCTTGAGGCTCGAAGAGCGGGATGAGCAGCCCGCTGCCGCCTAACCTGGGCGAGTTGGAGAGTTTTTCCCAACGCATTGCCGGCCAGCGGCAATGGACTGCTGGGTGTACCCGCGCGCCGCACTGGCAACGCGACCCACTCTCTCCGACCGACAACTCGTTTGGGCTTATGGCCGCGCTCCCGACCCACGGCAGGGGGAAGGATCTTTTTCGCGACCCGAGCTTGGGCACGCACCAGTAGCGATTCTCTCGCACGCTCCGCAGGGGCGGCTCGATTGGATCGGCATGGGCAGCGACCGATCGAGATGCGGTGCGCGGGGCCCCATTTTTTTTCATCGCAGCGCCAGTGCGCTGCATGTCTCCGAGGAATATCTCCACTCCTCCGCAGCCGTCTCTCCACTCCGGCCGCACCTGACGGATCTGTTGGTCCGCCTTCGTTTTGTATCTCCCTGCTCCAAGGGGTGGCGCCGTGCCGAAGACTCTGGTGGGACACGATTCCTGGCTATAGGGGATCGTGTTTCCGGGTCGACGTCACTGGCGCCTACTTGGTTTGGCGGGCCCGCCGGATACAGCGCAACGCGTCGCCCAATGGCTCCTCCGCGGGGCGCAGCGGCGAGCGACGGGGGAATCCTCTCGCGCACGACCAAAGACAAGGGCAGGGCATGCCGAAGCATGCCCTGCCCTTGTCTCTGCTTGGTTGCCTTCGCCGGGTTCCGTTGCCAGCGGGGGGCGACAGCGGCGCTCCGCGCTATTGAACGATCGATTCGTTGGTCACCAGGATCTCGGTGCCGGAACTCGAAGCATAGCGAGCGACCTGGGCCTGGATCTCGGCGAAGGCAGCGGCAGCGGTCGGATCCAGGATCGAAGAGTGGGTGCCCTCGAGGAAGCGCACCGCTCCGCTCGTGCCGGCGACGTCCATGGTGGTCTCGCTGACGGCGGGCAGGCCCATCAGCTCGATCAAGGGCTCGGTGCCCGAGAGCGGAGCGCCGGGGACCGTGGGCGGGATCACCTGGTCCGCGGGAACGGAGGCGCCAGGGTCGCCTACGATTTCGATCAGGTGCACGTTCCTGCCGTCGGCCGCGTAGGCCTGGGCGTAGTTGACCGGATCCCCAGCGTCGGTGGCCGCTTGCGCGGCGAAGAGGAACTGTTCGAACTCCATGGTGCCCTGCTCCACGCCCGCGGCAGCTAGGCCGGCGAGAATCGTCGGAGCGAAGGTGGGGGATTCCACGAGCATCTTGGGCAGGCCGCCGCCGGGCATGGCGAATGTGCTGGAGACCACGTCGGTGGATCCGGCAAAGGCGCCGATGCCGACGATCGCGCCCAGGGAGTGCCCGACGAAGTGGATGCGATCGGGATCGAAGTCGAGGCTCAGGTCACCGTCTGTGTCGATGCCGGGGACTAGGGTCGCCAGGTTCAGCAGGTCGGCGTGGCCCTGTCGCAGGTTGTCCCGGGTGACCAGCAGGCTGACTAGGTTGATGAAGTGGGCGCCGGAGGTGTCCGGCATGCCGTCGGGCCCCGGCGCGCCGGTGGCGTTGTCGAGCAGGTCGATGCCGAAAGTGCGTTCGCGCAGGGCGCTGTCCTGGAAGCTGGTGAACAGGCCCGACGCGGTATCGGTGATGCCGTGCAGCGGCAGGTCGATCGCGACGCAAGCCAGGCCTTCGGCGGCGAACTGGTCGGCGATGGCCAGCATCTGGCTACGGTCGCCGGTGATGCCGTGCTGGAAGATGACGACGGGCCAGCCGGTTCCTGGCGCCATGCCCACATTGGGGATCGAGACGAGCATCGGGATGATCTCCTGGCCCGTGATCGCCGGCAGGGGGTTGAAGCGCGTCAGGTTGTTCTCGGTGTTGTCCGGAGCGAACTGATAGCGGGCCCGCCAGAACTCGGTCAGGGGCGCGGCATCGTTGGTGGTGCCGGTCATCGATGCATTGATCGACGCGGTCGAGTAATAGGGCAGCGTGACGGAGCCCTGGTAAACGTCGGCCAGGCCAGGACCGGTACCCAGCAGCATCGCGGTCGTCCCCAGGGGGGTGTAGCTACCGCCGAGCACGGGCACCGAGAGTGGGTCGGGCAGCGTGCTGTCGCAGGGGTTGGGAAGCTGGGTGCAGAGGGCGTCGATGATCGCTTGTTCGGCGGTCACGCCTCCGGCGCTGATCGCGGCGAGGGTGCCCGTCACATCGCCGATGCTCTGCGTCGTGAAGACGTTGGTCAGGACGATGCGGTCCCTCTCGATGCCCTGGGTCAGGGCCGCGTCGAGCATCGGGACGAGGCGTTCCTGCAGGGGCAGAAGCGGCGAGTCATCCGGCCATGGCTCGTCAGCTCCCCCGAGCACGAACTCCTGGGATGCCGCCATCGGGAAACCTTCGGCGTCGTGCAGGGCGGTGGTGATCACCAGCATGTAGCTGGTGGCTGCCTGCAGGGGCGACGTGGGCCGGATCTCGAGGGTTTGGCCGCTGCCGTCCTCGGGGGCGAGGCCCGCTTCGAAGCCCAAGATCTCGCCAACGACGGACTGAACCGTGCCGCCGACCGGAGCGGTGGGGGTGACCTCGGTGGTTACCTCGAAGAGCCGCACGCTCTCGCCGGGAACGATGCTGTCCGGGTCCAAGGGAAGGGAGAAAGCCACGCGCGAGGGGGCACTTGGGGACCAGCCGTCCAGGGCGGACAGTGAGACGAGAGGGTCGCTGAAGTCAGCTGGGTTGACGACCGGAGGGTTGAGCGTTGCGTCGGTCGTGCCCTCGTAGAGAAAGTCGGAGGGCACCGGGAGGACACCCATGCTCGGTGCAAAGAGGGCTTGACCGGGTACACGGGCGTCTGCGACTGCGGACTCATCGGAACAGCCGGCTAGACCGGCTGCGAGAAGCGGAAGGGCCAGTAGCGCTCGCGTCATGGGGGCTCGCTTGGATGCGGGACTCGGGGGACACAGCGGGTGATCCCGCTGGTTCCGATCTTAGCCCAGGCGGCCGGAGTTGTCCTGAGCAGGCCATGTACCGGATCTTGGAAGCGAGCGAAGGGGCCTTTGCCGGGGATGGGCTCCGATCCGTTGCGTCAGGAGCCGAACAGGCTCCAGAGGCTCCAGCAGGCCAGAACCAAGGCGGGCCCGCTGTGAAGGCAGCCAGCCTTCAGAAAGCGCTGCTGCAGGGAGCCGGCACACTCGGGGCAGACCCGCGGTTTGGCTTCCGGTAGGTCGGCCCCGCAGTGGGGGCAGTGGTCCTGCTCGATGATGCGCGGCATGTCACGAGCTTAGCCCCGCCGGCGACCCCAGTGCACGCGATCGGGGGCGATTGGTACGCGCGGCCTGCGGAATGCACCAGGTCAGGCTTTCTGGTGAGACTGCGCGGGATATGGGGCTAGCCCGAGACCGAGTCCGAGGGCAGTCGCAGCGGTTGCGGGTTGCAGGAGGTGTCGGTCAGGCCGATTTGGCCGGCCGCCTTGCCAAAGGCTTCCAGCGCGGGGCGCAGCTGGTCGCCGGGCTCGTAGTGACATTCGTCGCGCAGGTACTCGCGGCAGGCTTCCACGGGGAGCTCCCAGGCGGCGGCGGCCTCGTCGGCGAGCTTCAAGAGCGAGTCCTTGCCGCGCGCTCGCGCCCGCAGAAAGGCGCCAGCGTAGGGTTCGATGTCGACCCCGGGACGCACGATCCAGGTGGCAAACACGAACGGGAGTCCGGTGGTCTGGGTCCAGCGCTCGCTCGGGTTGAAGTGGGGGTGGCTGCCGGCGTGCAGCTCGCGCAGGGCTTCATCGCCAATCCGAAGCCACGCGTCGGCGTCGAGCTCGCGCGGGTCCTGGCCGCTGGCGGGCTCCAGGAAGTGGGGCGGTCCACCGGGGCGGTCGGCGAGTAGGGTTTGGACCAGTGTGCGCGCGGTGCGACTCGAGGGGTCGAGCGCTAGGGTGCGCACCTCTTCGAGGGGCTTGCGCAGGAAAACCTGGACGCTGGCTACGTAGCCGTGGCCAGCCACTGCGATCTCGTCGAGGTAGCGGTAGCCCGGCCGGCGGAAGAGCTCGATGGAGCTGACGAGGGCGACGTCGAGCTCGCCCTCACGCAGCGCCCGCACGAGTTTGGCCGGGACGGCTCGGACAAAATCGATTCCGGACTCGTTCTCGAGACCACAGTCCAGGGGCCGACCCACAAGGTAGGGCACCGAACCAACGCGCAAGGCTGCGTTCATGGGCGGAATCGTAGGTGGCCTACGGGCCGGTTTCTATGCCCGTTTGCGTCCAGGTCACCGGAACTTCTCGATGTGACCGAAACCGGGTCACTCGCGGAGCGGTTCCCAAGGGCATGCAAAGAACTTGGAGCATCGCCGCAGGGCTCTTGTCCTGCAGCTCAGCGTTGGCGATTCCGGCGCAGCCCACCCAGGGGCCTGTCCGGGATTGGTCTTCCCTCGAAGCCCTGGCGGCACCCGGAGGAGTCCGAGAAGGTTCCCGCTTTGGACAGGCCCTGGTTTGGGATCCGTCGGGGGATCGCTGTTGGGTCGCGGCGCCGCGTGCGGCAGCCCCGGCCTGGCGCAGCGGCCTGGTCTTGGAGTTTGAGCGTGCCGGCATGGGCTTTGTGCCTCGGAGCTATCTGCGCGATCCTGGGGGGGAGCCTGGCTCGCAGCTCGGCTGGTCCCTGGCGCGCGGCGATCAGCACCTCCTGGCGGGGGCTCCCCTGGCCACAGGCCTCGAGCCGCAAAGCGGGATCGTGCATGCCTTTCCACTCGCGGGGGGCGCCCCCCAGCGCATCGCCTCGCCCCATGGGGCGACGTCCGATGGATTCGGGACCGCCTTGCTCGCGGTGCCCGGCGGGGTTTGGGTCGGGGCGCCGTTCGCACGCTCGGCCACGGGGGCGTTCCAGGCGGGGCGGGTCGAACGCTACGCCGCGCCATCGGCTGCGGGCGAGCCCTGGCTCCTCGATGGTGAGCAACTGCCGCCTTTTCCCTTGGCCCACGCCCGCTTCGGTGAGGCGCTCGCCGTGCATTCTGATCGGCTGCTGGTCGCCGCTCCCTTCGAGCCCGGGGGTGGTGCGGTCTACGACTTTGGCATCACCCTCGAGCGCCTAGCTCCGGGGGTCCAACCCGGCGCTGAATTCGGCGCGAGCCTGGCATGCGCCGGAGACTGGCTCGCGGTGGGCGCGCCCGGTGCCCATGGGGGCGCGGGGGCCGTGTTCGTCTACCGTCGGGCAGGGGGCCGCTGGAACTCGATGGAGGAGCTGCGCGTGCCGTTGGGGGGCGCCCGCCTCGGCGCGGCGTTGGCCTTGGGGGGCGGGCGCCTGTGGGCCGGGGCTCCGAACGCCGATGG
>CAYWNK010000326.1:0-6393 GCA_964459495.1 uncultured Planctomycetaceae bacterium | reverse complement strand
CCTGGGAGGCTTTCAGGGGGCTGGGGGCCGCGTTGACGGCCTATCGAGCCACATATAGTATCCTCCGCCGCCGCGCTGCGCGCCGCGCTCCCCATTGGACTACACCAAGCACATTCAAAAGGCGGACGAAGCCGCCCGGCGTCGCAACTACGACTTCGCGATCCAGCTCTACCAGCAGCTGCTCGAGATCGACCCTGACGTGGGCGACGCTCGGGCCGGTCTGCGGCGGGCCCTGCGCAAGCGCCACGAGTCGAAGAAGGGCGGGTTGTTCGGCAAGCTCAAGGGCGCCGGGCCGCTCACGGTGGCCCGCGGGCTGGTCAAGGCTGGGAAGCACGGGGCGGCCATCAAGGCCTTCGAGAGCTACCTCGAGACCGCGCCCCTGGATCCCGACGCCAATCTGGCCCTGGGCATCAGCCTGGAGCATGAGGGGCATTTTCACTCCGCCCTGGCGGTCTTCGAGTTCCTGGCCGAGATCGATCCGCGCAACGCAGAGGGCCTCAAGCGGGCGGGGGCGATGATGGCCAAGAAGGGTGAGGTGCCCCAGGCCCTCGACTACTACGAGCGCGCCCTCGAAGCGGACCCCCGGGACAGGGATGCGCTGAAGGCTCGCAAGGATCTGGCGGCGGAGGCGGCCCTCAAGGGCGCGCGCTACGACGAGGTTGCCCACAGCCGAGAGCAGGTGGTGGACGCCCAGGGGACGGCGAAGCTCGAGCGGGCCGGCCGTCTGCACCGCTCCGACGACGAGCTGCGCGAGGATCTGGCCGAGCTCCAGACGCGCTTCGAGGCCGATTCCAGCGACGTCGAGACCATGCTGGCCATGGCCAAAATCCACGAGAAGCTGAAAGATCCTGCCGCTGGCCTGGATCTCGCCGAACGGGCGCTCTCGTTCCGGGAGGGCTCTGCGGAAATCGCCACCCTCGTGGGTCGGCTGCGGGTCAAGGCCCTCAAGCGGGCGATCCGGCGGGCGGACAAGCTCGGCGACCAGGCCGAGGCGGACCGGCTGGAGGGCGAACTCCAGGAGCTAGAGCTTGACGAGCTACGGGCGCAAATCCAGCGCAGTCCAGGGGATACGGGCCTGCGACTGAACCTGGGCAAGGCCCTGCTGCGCCAGGGCCACACCGACGAGGCCCTGGCCCAGTTCCAGAAGGCAGTCTCCGATCCTCGCCTGCGCCGGGAGGCCCTTTTCTACCTGGCTCGCTGCTTCCAGGAGAAGGGCATCCTCGACCTGGCCGCACAGGAATACGAAAAAGCTCTCATCGAGCACCCCGAGCTGGACGACCGCGCCCGCGAGATCCTCTATAATCTCGGCGCCATAGCCGAAGCCGAGGGAGACCCGGCCAAGGCCCGCTCCTGCTACGCGCGCATCTACGCAGTCGATATCGGCTACCGCGACGTGGCTAAGAAGATGGAGCAACAGAACTGATCCCATGCCGAACACCAAGCAAGCCAAGAAGCGGATGGACCAAGACGAGGTCCGTCGTATCGCCAACAAAGCCAAGACCAGTGCCATGCGCACTGCGGTCAAGAAGGTCGTCCAGGCCGAGACCGCCGAGGCAGCCAAAGCCGCCCTTCCGGACGCGATGCGTGCGGTCGACAAGTGCGCCAAGGTCAACATCATCCACGCCAACGCTGCCGCACGCAAAAAGGCCCAGCTCAACCGGGCTGCGGGCTCCAAGTAGTCCGCCCGCCGGAGTCGATCTCCGGCCCCTTCGAGTCACGCTGGCTATCCGGGCCGGCCCTTCGGCTTCCCCAGGCCGGAGGGCCGGCTCTTTGGCTTGCTCGCGCCGAAGGACCGGCCATGCCGCTATGCTGGCGGCCATCCCTCACCCGCAGAACGCATCCCATGGGCAAGTTCGAGACCAAGCTTGAGCACTCCAACCGCTGGCATCAGCCGGTGCGAGTGCCGTCAAACAAGGACGGCATTTTCGGCGCCGCCAAGGAGTTGGCCGAAGACATGGACGGCTGGACCATCCAGTCCGTCGACGAAGAGACGATGACGATCCGCGCGGAGAAGGCCAATGGCTTCCTCGGCGGCACTTCGCAGATCGTGGTGCGGGTGGAAGGTCCCGATGGGATCCCGAACTCGGAGACCCACTGCTCGTCGGAGTCCTCCGGCGCGCTGCTCAGCCGCGACAAGTCCAACGTGGCGACGTTCATCGAGAAGTTCTGGATGCGCGTCACCTGAGTCTGCTCCCCGGGCCTGCTCCCGGTCCTACTCCTGGGGAGCTGGCTTCAGCCAGCCCCTTGGATGATCTCGCCGCTCGCGGTACCGGAGCTTTCCTGGGTCGACTCGATGATGAACTCGCCGCTATCGGGGGTATGAACGCGGAAGACCTGGTCCATCACTTCGCTGATCTCGATCTCGAAGGTGAAGCTCTCTAGGCGCCCTGCTTTGGAGTTCCAAAGGGCTTGGCCACTGCCTTCGGCTTCGGTGGAGCGCAGAGCGGAGTCCACCTCGGGAGCCATGCCGCTGGAATCCGGCAGCGAGTCGAACTGCTCGCGCATCACGTCGGCGAGATCGGTGGTCGAGGCCGTGTCGAAGGCAAGGTCCAACACGATCAGGTTCTCGTCTTCCTCGGAGGTGCCGGCGTGGGTCACGGTGATGGTTCCGCTGCGTTGGGTGACCGGCCGCGTTTCGGCGATCTCGTAGTTCTCTTCCTCCTCGGAGTGCAGTCCGAGCTCGCCGCCGGGCCGGGTCAGGGAATCTAGGAGGTCAACCGGTGCTTCCCACTCGTCGCCTTCGGTGGCGTCACCATCGGGAAGGATGACCTCCAGATCCATCGAGGCGGCCAGCTCGACGAGGTAGGCCTCGTCCAGGCTGGAGCCATCGACGAGGGTGGGCGTCCATTCGTCCTCTTCGAAGGTGAAGAGGACTTCCTCCCCCTCCAGTTCGCTCACCAGCGAGACCTCCGTGGAGTTCGACTCGCCGCGGAACGAGGATTCCTGGCTGACCTCAGCCCCGATGGCCTCGTACCTGCGTAGGACCTTGGTGGGCTTGCCGTCGACAGCTGCCTGGATTTGGTCGACGACGACGATCTCCAGGGCGTTGGTGCTCGACTGGGAGCGATCGCTCCCGTCCCCTGATCGATCTTCGCCGTTCACCAGTTGGGAAATGTTGTCGAGTTGGCGCTCGACGGTGAGGCTGATCGAACGCCGGATGGTCTCACCCTCAGCGACCCCAAGCTGGAGTCCGTCGGGGGCCGGGGTGATGAGCAGGGCGCAAACAGAAGCGTGGAAGAAGGGGCGTAGCATGGTGCCCCCAGTTTATCGGCCTCCGATCACTCGTGAGTAGCGGAAGTAGACCTCCAGGCAAAGCACCATCATGGCGGTCGAGTACACGCGCCCTCCGGAGTAACCCCAGGGTCCCACGGGGTCCCAGGAACCCTTCTGGTGGCCGTCCTGGCGCTGGGAGTCGATCACGGCGGACTTCATGGCTTTGTTCCATTTGTCCCAGTGCTTGCCGCCCATCTGGAACATGGCATAGCTGCCGTAGTACCAGTAGTACATGTCGCAGCCGAAGCCTTCGGGGTCCCATTCGGGCAGGGACTGGAGCAGGAGGTCGGCGTGCTGCTCCATGGCCGGCGTGTCGCTCGGATCCTGCCCGACAAAGAAGCGGCACAGCAGGCCGGCGGCCGTCATCGCTTCGCCGGTCTCGATGGGGAAGTGGTCGTTGTGTCCGGGAACGCGGGAACTCGAGCTGCCGAGCTCGTCGTAGCCAACACGTCCGGTGGCGGAATCGGTGACCTCATCGATCCAGCCGAGTGCGCCTGTCATGGCTTCGCGATCGATGTTGATGCCCGCCTCCTTCGCAGAGGCGAGGGCGAGCACCATCCAAGCCGTGACGGAGGTGTCGTTGTCGCCCAGGGGCGGTACGTCATAGCGCCAGGCGCCGTAGGGGTTGCGGGCCTTTTCGATGAAGCGCACGGCGCGCTTGACCGACCGGCCGAGTGTCGGGGACTTGGAAAAGTAGTAGGCCTCGGAGAGCGCGAGTGTGGCGATCGAGTGGTCGTAGACGTAGCTGTGTCCGAGGTCTTCCCCCACGAGGCCGGTGGCGTAGTCCTGGTTCTCGCGCAGGTACTTCACGCCGCGCTTCACGACGTCCGCGTAGGCGCCCGCGCGAGTCGTGTGTCCAGCGCCTAGGAAGGTGAGCACGCAGAGTCCGGTGACGCCGATGTCTTGGTTGGCTTGGCCGGGGCCGCCGCAGTCACAGGTTGGCGCGCCCAACTGGTCGGGCTCGTGGTCGTGCATGAACTCGTCCACGTTCCAGCCACCGCTCGGTGACTGGTGCGCCGCGAGCCAGGCGAGGCCGGACTCGAGGGCGATGTTGACGCCACCGGAGCCGGGCGGACCGCCGCGACCTCTGCCGAAGCGCTTGCCGTACTTGCCGCCGGGGGGGCCGCCGATGCCGAGGATGTTGTTGTCGCTGAGCGAATCCATGGGGGACTCGGCGATCTGGTCGGGGTTGCCCTCGGGGATCTGTGAGTCGTCGGCGTCGGTGAGCGATGCTTCGGTCTCGGTGATTGGCGTGTCGATGATCACGTCTTCGTTGTTCTCCGTAGTCTCGATGATCTCGACGACTTCGTCCGGAGGCTCAAGGAACTCCTCTTCCTGCTGAGTTTCGATCGTTGCGATGATGATCGTTTCCTCTGACGGCTCGAACAGGGTCCAGGGAATGGCCTGAATGATGAAGAACACGACCGCGTGCGCGGCGAGGGAAATCAGGAGCCATGGTGCACTGTTGATCCAGTCGTACAGCGAGTCTTGGAAAGTGGCTTCCTCTTCCCAGGGCTTCGGCAGGGTGGTGGTTACGTGCGACATGGGCTTGCTGGTTGGGCTGTTGGTCGGGCGATTTGGTGGGCTGGGAGTTAGAGGAACGGAGGGGACTGGTGCGGGTTCATGACCGAGAGCAGTAGAGATCCCGCGAGCGGTACAGAGCTCGGGCGGTATCCACCGCCTTGATCGGCCCTGGCCCCAGCTGGTGGCGCGATTTGCAAGGAGTACCGAGACCGAACACTTTCCACCGGCCTACGGAATGGAGGGCCTGGAAGGTGCCCGGTAAACCGGGCACCTTCCAGGCCCTCCATTCCGTAGGCCGGTGGAAAGTGTTCAGTCTCGGTACTCTACGGACCATCTTCCGATTCGATGCCGCCCATCCGCCGACTGCGCAGGTCAGGATCGCCGCGCAGCGCTCAAAGGAAGGTCACCGCCAGCGCGTCACTGAAATTGGAACGCGGCAATCCACTTGGATCGACGTCGCTGTACCAGGATTGAAACGTCCAGGTCTCACCCGTCAGAATGCCGCCCGCGCCTACCGCCAGCGGCAGTCCTGACGTCTCGACTACGAACTGCTGGACACCCGCGGAGTCAGCAACCTGCACCTGAGCCGTGAAACGCCCGAGGTTTCCACCCAGGCACAGGGGACTCGGGCTCCCGCCCACGGTGATCGGACTCACCGTCTCGCTGCCCACCAGTAGGTAGCCCAGCATGCCGCCGGCCTCGAGGCCCTGGACCTGGATCCCAAAGAATTGGCCGGCGATCGGCGCACCTGTGAGCGTCAGAGCGGCGGTCTGCCCCGTGGCGTTGGGCTCGGCAGGACTGCACTCGCTTTGGACTTGGCCGTCCTGAAGGCTTGCGACGTACAGGCCCTCTTCCAGGAGTCGGGCGGGAAGCACCAGGCGGCCACCGTCCAGGTCTAAGCTCACGCCGTCGGCCGGGAAGGGAGCCGGGATCACCTTGGTCTCGACGACCTGGCCAGCCACTTCGCGCCAGAGCCTGACGGTGTCCGAGGTGGTAAACAGATACGTGTCAGCGACCCTCTGCATCCGGATGTTCAGCCCCGCGCCTTCCAAGGCCTGAATGAAGCCGCCTGTGGCAGCCTCCAGCTGGACCAAGCCCGGGCAGCCGGAGATTCCGTCGTCCAGGGGCAGCTGAGCGAACACGTTCTGGCCATCGGCAGAGACTTCAATACGTCCGAACTCGCTCAGCGGGCTGAACTGGGCAGGGCAGGTGAACTCCCAAAGCGGCACCGGCGTGCTGCCGGCGACGTTGAAGGCGCGCACGTCCTTCCCGGAAACCCCGGCGAACAGGCGCTGGTAGATCGGCTCGTAGCGCAGGCTAGCCGTGCCGGCTGTTCCCGAGGGGACGAAGAGCGCCGCACTCACGGATCCCGCTTGGAGGTCGATCTGCTCGAGCGTTGCGCCGCTGGACGTCGCGCTGATGGCGAAGGCACGGCCTGCAGGGAAGTCGAAGGACACGCTCTCGCCGGCAGAACTCTGCCGGATGGCACCCTCGATGCCCTGCCAAGGGTTGCCTTGCCCAGCTAGCGCGGTGAAGGCGAGGACCGCCGCGGCGGTCGGATCGGTTTCGACCATGGCGAGTCCGGGCTGTGGACCT
>CAYWNK010000325.1:0-6417 GCA_964459495.1 uncultured Planctomycetaceae bacterium | reverse complement strand
CCCCACATCTCTCTCCCCCAAATACCCGTAGACCCTCGCAGCCGGTTCGCCTGCTGCGGGGGTCACTTCCTTTCCGCCAGGATTGCGATGCTCTCGCCGCGCAGCCGCAGCCGGGCCAGGATCGAGCGGGGCAGCTTGTTCAGCTCCTCCAAGCAGTGCGCCACCATCCCGAGAGGCGAGGAACCGTTGGGCCGCAGCCGAACCCCATGGGAGCGCAGGCCCAAAACCCGCAGCCCGGCGTTCTCGACACATTTCCGCAGTGTCTTTGGGGTCCAGAGCCCATAGTGAATCCGCGGATCCAGCAGCCGCCAGCCGGTGCCCAGCCGGGCAGCGGAGTAGGCATTGGCGTTGACGGTGTCGGCAAAGAGTCGCCCACCGGGTCGGAGCACCCTCGAGGCCTCCCGCAGCACACCCTGGGGATCGGTGAGATGCTCGAGCACCGCGTGGGCATAGACCGCGTCGAAGGAGGCCGCTTCCAGGCCTGCACGCTCCAGCGTGGTCGTCCGGGCGTCGAGCCCGTGGCGCTCGCGGGCATAGGCGGCGCAGGCATCGACAGGCTCCACCCCCACCGCCTCCCAGCCCTGATCCCTAGCCGCGTGCAGGAAGCCCCCCACGTTGCAGCCAATCTCGAGCAAGCGCAGGGGGCGGCCGGCCCCCGCCGCCCCGCGCGGCGCCAGATTCCGCAGGCGGCGCCGGTAGCGGGCCTGCCGACTGGGCTCGAAACTGCGCCCCGCGAAGCGTCCGAGGTCAGCCTCGAAATCGAGGTCGTTCCAGCCTTCAAAGGTGCTGGGGTCCACATCGGCCACGACAAACCCGCAGTCGCAGGCCAGGTAGCGCAGTTCCCCCTTGGCTAGCCAGGGGCGCCCCTGGGTCGCTGCGCAAAGCGGGCAGGGCCCCATCGGTTCGGGATCCCTTCCGACGGCCCCCGTAAGATCAGCGCCCATGGGGCTAGGATGCGTCCTGTGACCCAAAGATCAACCATGCTTGCGCCCCTGCGTTCCGCCGCCCCCCTCTTCCTGGTCAGCTTGCTCGCTGGCTTCCTTCCCAGCGCCACCGCCGCCCCTCCGGGCCAGGACCCGCTCGACGAGCTCGCCGCGGTGGAGGAGCAGCTGCAGCGCCGGCCTGGGGATGCGGACCTGCTCAGCGCCGCGATGGAAGCGGCCGTGGCCGCCGGCGAGACCGACCTTGCCCTGTGGTACGCGGCCCTGGCCCTCGAACACTCCAGCGGCACAAAAGAGGAGAGTGAGCGAGACAGCCGGCTCGCCGAGCTGCTCAGCGACATGGCGGGCGAAGCGCCCCTGCCGATCGACCTACAGGCCGCCCAGGCCGAGACCCTGTTCAAGCTCGCCAAGTCCGCCGAGAGCAAGAAGCTCTACGTCAACGCCGCCGATCTCCTCGCCCGCTGCACGGGCACCGCCTTCGAGGAGCGCGCAGCCGAACGCCTGGAAAAGCTGTTCTCAAAGAAGAAGGCTGTCGAGGCGCTGCTCGCTTCCGGCATGGATGTGCCCATCTCCACCAAGCGCAAGATGAAGCCGGCCGAGCTTGCTCGCTTCGACGCCAAGCACGCGAGCTGGGACGACCCCGCTGAGTTCAAGGGCAAGTACTACACGGTGCGCACGGACATGGGTCATGCCTATGGGACCGCGTTCCTAGAGGCAATGGAGCAGATGAATGCCTTCTATCGCCAGGTGTTCGACTACAAGACGCGTGGCCAGACGATGCGGCGCTGCGTGCTGCACGTCTACGGTTCGCGCGTCATCTTCGAGCAGCAAGAGCCGAGCATGGAGGGCAGGCCCACCACCCGCGGCTTTTTTGTGCCCGGCGAAAACCGGGTGGCGGCCTACGATCGGCGCACCGACGGCGGCACGATCGACGACCTGTGGTCCACGCTGTTCCACGAGGCGAGTCACCAGTTCACGCGTGCGGTCTGGCCCGGCCTGATTCCGACCTGGCTGAATGAGGGAACCGCGTCGTACTTCGAAGGGGCGGTCCTGCACCCGGGCGGTCGCGTCGAAAAGAACCTGGTGCCAATCGGCCGTTTGCGCAGCCTCCAAAGCCTCATTCGTTCCGAGCAGGTGCGCCTGAAAAACGTGGTCACCTACTTCCGCCCGGGCAGCTATCCGGGCGAGTACTACCCCTATGGATGGGGGCTGGTGTACTTCTGCCACAACTACGAGAACGAAAAGGCGGAGCGCCCCTACCTGCCCGTCTACCGGGACTTCATGGCGAGCTACACAGGAGCCGCCAAGCACGACGTCTTCGAGCGCTTCAACGAGTACTTCGTCGAGCGCGCCAACATTGAAGGTGTGAACAGCTTCGAGGCCTTTGAGGCCAAGTGGAGCGCGTGGATCGCAGACCTTGCCAAGGTCACCTTTGGCGGCCCCGAGCAGGCGGATGTGCTGCTCGAGCGGGGTGCGCGCCAGCTCCGCTACGGACGTCCTGGGGCCTCAGCCGAGACCGCACGCCGCGCCCTGGACAAACGGCCCGGCGACATCGAGGCCCTCGTCCTGCTGGCCGAGTCCCTGGTGGAGCTCGAACAGGAAGACGGCGCGCTATTGGCATGGCGCCAGCTCGATGGACGCGCCACCGAGCTGCTGGAAGAAGACGAGGAACTGAGCCTGAAACTGCGGGAACAGGCCCTAGCAGGGATGCGACAGGTCGATCGCAACTGGGCGGACTCCTTCGAGAAGGGAGAGCGCGAGCTGGTCAAAAGCGCGGAAGATGGCGCGAACGCCTGGCTTGCCGCAGGTTCGCCGCGCGTCGCCCTTGAGGTGCTGAGTGGTGCCCAGCAGCTCCTGGCTGGCCCTTCCGACCTGGGCCTGCGCGCAGCGGAGATCGAAGCCGAACACAAGGTGTCGATCCGGCGCTGGGAAACACTGCCGTTTGGAGCCGAGCTTGAAGCATGGCGCGCGCCCGCGGATTGGCGAGTTCAGGAGGAAACGCTCGTGACCGCTGGCGTGGGCCTGAGCAGCTGCCTGTGGGGCGAGACCGTGCAGGCCCCGTTCCGCCTTGCCCTTGAGGCGGATCTCCCCGCCGAGCGCGAGGGAAAGTACCTCGGCCTGGTCATCGGCGGTGAGTTTGGCCAGAGCCCCCAGGCCTTTGTGCTCAGCCTAGGGCAGGGCCGCGCCGGTGTTTTGGATACGAGCGGCGGACCGCCGACCCTCGTTCTGCGGCAGGCCGTCAAGCTAGAGGGCGATCAACTCTCGCTGCTGGTCTTGGCGGACGAGCAGGGCTCACGCTTCTTCGTCAACGGAGAGGAAGCCGCCTGGGAACGTGTCTCAGCAGGCGCCAAAGCACCCGGCGGAACCGTCGGGGTGATCGCGGAAGGCGAAGGCCTGCACATTCTCGGGGTCCGCGTCCAGAGGTAGAGCCCGCGCGGGGCGGGAAGGGCTGGAGCGCCCCGCCCTGCGTGCACCCGTTGCTACAGGCCAACCGCCCGTCGACGGAACAGCGTGAAGTAGCGCGCCACACGGCCGGCCAGGCGTCCGGGGCTGCGTAGCTGACGGAGCATGCGCCGGGGTCGGCGGTAGAAGGTCCGGTAGCCCTGCCGAATCTTGTCTTCGATCTGCTGGGCCGTCATGTGCTCGTTGCCTTCGAGGGGTTGGAAGCCCGTCATTGCGGCGAAGTCGAAATCCCGACTATCGCGCAGCATCTTGTAGAGCGGCGTCCCCGGATAGGCGGTCACCGCGCAGAACTGCACCTGGTCGGGGTCAAGGCTGTCGACCAGAGCGATGGTCTCGTCCGCCATGTCACCGGTCTCCTCGGGGAACCCGATCATGCAGAACGCGCGCGTTTCGATGCCGACATCGCGGCAAGCCCGAAACACCTCATGCGCCTTGTCCAGATCGGAGAGCTTGTTGCCGCAGTGCTTGCGCTGGATGTCGGAGTTGCCAGATTCGACGCCGAGCGAGATGTGCTTGCAGCCAGCCGCCGCCATGCTCTCCAGCAGGGGTCGGTCCAGGGTCTTGACCGCGGTTTCGCACTGCCACTCCAAGTCGTGCATGCCTGCGGCAACGATGCCCTCACAGATCGCGTGGACGCGATCTTTGCGGGTCGTGAAGATCGGATCACGAAAGACAAAGTGCCTCAAACCGCGACTGTAGAGGTCACGGATCTCCTCGAGCACGTGCTCGGGGCTCCGGAAGCGGAATCGCAGGCCCTGGGCCAGGGTATACCCGCAGAACGAACAGTCCAGAGGGCATCCTCGGCTTGACTTGACCGTGGTGATCGGCCCTTCCACCCCCGGAAAGCGATAGAGATGGTTGTCGAGCAGGTGGCGGGCGGGAATGGGCAGCGCATCGAGGTCGGAGATCTTGCCCCGCTCAGGCTCGTGCACGACCTTGCCCTCGGCATCTGGTCCCCAGCTCGTGCCCTCTACGCCACGCAGGTCGCGGCCAGCGGCCACACGCTGGGCGAGTTCGCGGACGGTGTACTCCGGCTCCCCGCGGACGACCACATCAATCCCACCGGCGTCGAAGATGTCTTCGGGGGTGTAGGTCACCTGGCTGCCCAAAACACCAACAGGTGTTCCGATCCCTGCCCGAATCGCTCGCCCTAGGGCGAGATCGCGATCGAGTGAAGTGCTCGAGGAGTCCAGCAGGCTGAGCTCAGGGGCAAACTGCCTGGCTTGTTCGAGGCAACCCTCCGAGTCGATGCCCGCCGCGTCGCCGTCGAGAATGCGGACCTCGTGCCCGTCCTGCTCCAGGACAGAGGCCACGTGGGCGAGTTCGATTGGCGGGTAGAGCAGCTCGGGGGAGACCGCCATACCAAAGCCCCCCATGAGGCCTCGACTCACGCGGAATTCGGGCGGGCTCGGGGGATTGACCAGGAGAATTCGCATCGGGGAGAGACCTTACCCAGATTCTAGCCTGGTCAGCTCCTCCCGGCGGGCCCAGCGCCAGGCAATTCGCGGCAAGAAACCCAGGATCCGATGCCTTATTCGTGGGCGGTCAACGTTTTCCTCGGCTGGGGGGCGCTCCGAGACCCGACCGACCTGCCCGAAGCCGATGAAGAGCGCGTTAGTAGCAAAAAACCGGTGATCCAACGCTGGACAGTCTCAATTAGGATCCATGCCTCGCAACGTTGCTACTCCCCCCAAGTCAGCTCTCCGCCTTGCTGGGCGCGTACTCTTGACGTGGTGCTCCCAAGCTCGCCTGGGCACCCAACCAGGGTCTGCAAATCGGAAACGCTAGCGCTCGCGAATCGAATCGATGCCCACCCCCTCTGAGGATCTCGCGTGATTTCCCCCCTACTCTATACCTTTGCGTCGCTTGCCCCGCTCACCAGTTCGGCCACCGCCGTTCCGGTTGTGGATTTCGTAGCCGCGACAAGCACCAGCGTGGAGTCAGCGACCAGCGTGGTCATCACGCTCCAGATCGACGTGAGCGATCCCGCGGATGTCACCGTGCCGTTCACGCTGGGGGGTAGCGCGATTTCCCCGCAGGACTATGCCCTGCCCACGAGCCCCGTGGTGATCCCCGCGGGTCTGACGAGCGTGGACCTGATCATCACGCTGAACGACGACTCCCTCGACGAGCTCGACGAGGACCTGATCGTCACCCTCGGTACGCCCACCAATGGCAGCCTTGGAACCACCACAGTCCATACGCTCACGCTCACTGACGACGACGGTCCTCCCACCGTCGAATTCAGCCTGGCCTCATCCAACCCCGGGGAATCGGCGGGTTCAGCCCTTGTCACTGCCAGCCTTTCGGCCCCCTCCGCCCTCGACGTCACACTGCCCTTTGCCTTGGGCGGCACGGCCTCGGACCCGGACGACTACAGCTCGAGTGCTTCCCCCCTGCTGATCCCCGCGGGCAGCCTCAGCGCCGATGTCACCGTCACCCTCGTCGATGACGCCCTCGACGAGACCGACGAGACTGTCGTTCTGACTCTAAGCGCTCCAACCAACGCCGATCTTGGGTCCACCACGGTCCACACCCTGACCATCGGTGACGACGACGCCCCCCCCACCGTCGAATTCAGCGCTGCCAGCTCCATCGCCGACGAGGCAGCAGGCACTGCCACCATCACCGCGACGCTATCCGCGATCGCCGCCACTGACGTCACAGTCCCCTTCACGGCAAGCGGTACCGCCGCCGATCCCGACGACTACACCCTCAGCGCTTCTCCGCTCACGATCTTCGCCGGAAGCCTCAGTGCCGACATCACAGTCACCCTCGTCGATGACGCCCTCGACGAAGCCGATGAGACTGTCGTCCTGACCCTTGGCACGCCCACCGGGGCCGACCTCGGCACTTCGACAGCTCACACCCTCACCGTCGGGGACAACGACGATCCCCCGACCGTCGACTTCAGCGCCGCTATCTCCAGCGCCGACGAGGCTGCGGGCACTGCCACAGTCACCGCGACGCTATCCGCGATCGCCGCCACTGACGTCACAGTCCCCTTCACGGC
>CAYWNK010000324.1:0-6474 GCA_964459495.1 uncultured Planctomycetaceae bacterium | reverse complement strand
AGGAGACCTACGCCAACCTGTCGGCCTGGGACCAGGTGCGGGTGGCGCGCCACCCCGACCGGCCGGTGGTCACCGACTACATGAGCGGGTTGTTCGATGACTTCTTCGAACTGCACGGGGACAAGGCCTTCGGAGACGATCCGGCGATCGTCACGGGCCTAGCTTCGCTGCAGGGGCGGCGCTTTCTGCTGGTGGGCCATCGCAAGGGCCTGACGACCAAGGAGCGACTGGAGTGCAACTTCGGTTGCGCTCACCCCGAGGGGTACCGCAAGGCCCTGCGCAAGATGCAGTTGGCCGAGAAGATGGGCTTGCCCATCGTGACGATGATCAACACACCGGGGGCCTATCCTGGAATTGGCGCCGAAGAGCGAGGTCAAGCGGCCGCGATTGCGGAGAACATCCTAGAGATGTTCAGCCTGCGCACGCCGGTGGTCACAGTGGTGATCGGCGAGGGGGGCTCCGGTGGCGCGTTGGGGATCGGAGTAGCCGATCGCGTGCTGATGATGCAGTACGCCTACTACTCGGTCATCAGCCCCGAGGGCTGCGCGGCGATCCTGTGGAAGGACGCTGAGCGGACACCCGAGGCGGCGGAGGCCTTGGGCCTCACGGCGGGTACCCTGTCCGAGCTTGGCATCATCGATGACGTGGTGCCTGAACCGGCCGGCGGCGCGCATCGGGACCGAGAGGTGGCGCTGCGCAACATGGGGCGCGCGTTGATCGACCACCTGGACGAGCTGGCCCAGATCCCGGTCGACGAGCTGGTGGCCCAGCGGCGAGCCAAGTTCCGCCGGATCGCGGCGATCGAGGATCGCTTCCCGATCGTCGAGTAGGGCGAAGCGGCCCAGGAGTCGGGCCAGGACTCTGGCAACGGGCAGGGGACCGCGCAGCTTTGGCTGCGCGGTCCCCTGCCCCTTCGAGGAAGCCGGGCCCGACTCCCTTGCCTCTCCGCCGCTCCTTGGCTTTCTCGCCAACGCCGGCTTCTGGGGGCCGTAGAGGGGGGTGCTCCCATGCCTGAGACCAGCCTCGCACGCCAAAAAAGCAGTCCTCTTCGCCCGGGCTACACTTCCCAAGCCATGACAGCTCGCCAGGATCCTGCTGCCCAGTCCCTATCTGAGGCTAGAACCGAGGCTCGACCGGGGGCCGAGGAGGCCGCGATTGACCACGAACTCGTGAGACTGGCCCAGGCTGGCGACCAGGATGCCTTCGGGCGCCTGGTGCAGCGCCACCAGGGCCGGGCTTGGCGTGTAGCTCGCGGCATGGTGCCCAGCGACGAGGATGCCCAGGATCTGGCCCAGGAGGCCTTCCTGCGGGTCTTTCGCTCGCTGGATCGATTTGACTTCAAGCACGATTTCACCACCTGGCTGTATCGCATCGTCACCAACCTGGGAATCGACTGGCTGCGCAAGCGGCGGCCGGCGCGTTCCCTGCAGGCGGGCGTCGAGGATGATGAGCCGGGTTACGACGTCGAGGACGAGGGCGGAGCGCTGCCCTCGGATGCCCTCGAGGCTTCGGAGACCGCTGGTGAGGTGCGCGACGTTCTTCGGACCTTGGCTCCCCACTTCCAATCCGCCCTCGTGCTGCGCGAGCTCGAGGGACTGTCCTGCGCCGAGATCGCCGAGATCGTCGGGGCCACCAACGTCACCGTGCGCTGGCGTCTGCACCGCGGGCGCAAGCTTTTCCAGGAGGAGTGGGAGCGCCGTGACCGGACAACCGAGCGGCTCGAACAACCCGGCGCCGGCCTGTAGCCGAGCCTCAAGAGTCGACACCGTAGGCGGGGACCTTCCCGCCGATCTCCTCCACGCCACCAACCCCGCGCCTGCCAATCCGTACAGAGCCTCGGCCAGAGGCCCATCGAGACCGAACATATGAATCAACGCTTCGAATCCTGCAGCGACGTCCGCTCCGCCCTGCCCCTGTGGGCCGGTGGCGACCTTGAACCCGGCGAGAACCAAGCCGTGAAGAAGCACCTGGACCTCTGCGAAAGCTGCCGTGGATCGGCCGAACTCGCCGACCTGTCCCGCCGTGAGCTGGTTCTCCAGCTGGAGGGATCCATTGGCAAGACCCCCGACCTGTGGAGTGGCGTGCGCGCTCAGCTTGTCGCTGAGGGCGAAGCCCCCCAGGCCCCGGTTCTTGCCGGTCCGGGCTCCTGGATACGCCGCACCGGGATCGGTGTGGCGGCCGCGGCTGCCGCGTTGCTGGTGACCTTTCCGCTCGCCGATCGCCTGTTTTCCAAGCACGGAGCGTCTGTGCCGGGCCGCGCGGGCGTGGGCGAGATCGCTGTTGCGCCTTCAATGCCTGGGGCCAGCCGGCCTGTCGTTGCTCCGATGGGCCCCGTCGCGGCGGACCCCGGGCAGACCGAAGACCAATCCCGGCGCCTGCGTCCCCTGGGCCCGGACAGCAGCGAGCTCTGGCGCAACGCCGAAGCCGTGAGCCTGGAGAGCCTCGAGAGCCTGCGGTTGATGAGCAATGAGGTGCGTTTCGGCCAAGATTCCCAGATGCGTCTCACGGGGGACCGCTAGTGCCGTAGGAGAATCCGAACAAGCAAACAAGCGGGCGCCGTCTAGCGCCCAACCAGCCAGACGGGGAAGAGCCTCGAAGCAGGCGAGGGCCCCGTCCCTCGCCTGCTGCGTTCGTTCACCCGGATTCGTTGAAAGGTGGCCCTTTGCCCCCGGCCGCCGCACGCAAACCTTGATCCTGGACTGCAAAGGGGGCGCAGTCCACTGCAGTAGGAGACATCCATGCAACCCAACTGGTACTTGGCCGCCGCGCCGGCGGCCCTCATGGCCCTTGGAGCCATTCTCCCGAGTTCTACGAGCGCCGAGCCTTCCAAGTTGCAGTCGCCGGGGGCCCTGCGTCCCGTGAGTCCCGGCGGCTTGTTTTCCTCCGGGTTGTTGGGGGCTAGCGACTTTGATGAGGACGAGTGGAAGGGGCGCCTCACCAGCGATGACCTTGACAAGCGGATGGGCGCCTACGAAGAGCTGGCCCGGCTGCTGCCCAGTCAGGCGGGGGCGCGCGCAGCTTTGGAAAGCTGGGCAGCCGGCACCGACGAACTGGCCTGGACTTCCCGCCTGATGCTGCGCGAAGCCAAGCAACGCCCAGTCGATCCCTTCGAACGGATGCGGGCCCAGATGGATGCCCTGCGTGGCCAATCCGGCAGCGGCTTTTTTGGCCCGGGCAGCGGGCTCATGCCGCTCGACGGTTTCTTTGGGGGGCGCTCGATCGACGACCTGCTGCAGAACGCTGCGGGCGGCTCCCAGTCGTCTTCGCTTCAGATCTCCGAGACCCCAGACGGCATCCGCGTCGAGGTCACCGAGAAGGTGGGCGGCGAGGAAAATACCGAGGTCTACGAGGCCTCGAGCCGTGAGGAGTTGCTGCGTCAGCATCCCGAGCTCGAGCGCCAGCTGGGCAGCGGCTTGGGCCTGCGCATCGGCGGCCCCATGTCGATGTTTGGGACTCCTTCGATCCCCAGGGACCGCCTGGGTGTGTACCTGACCGCGACCGACGGGGCCGCGGGCGTTCCGCTGACGGTGCAATCCGTTCAGCACGGCAGCCTGGCTGCTGCCCTTGGCGTCCGTGCAGGCGACGAGCTCGTTGAACTCGACGGCAGGCGGCTCACCACCCGCGAGGACATCGCGGGTGCCCTGCGCGCCAGAGGCGTCGGCGATGAGCTGCGGCTTATCGTGATCGGCTCTGACGGCGAGCTACGCGAACTGGTGTATCAGCCCTGATCGCTAGACCGAGGCAGGAGGCAAGCCTCCGCTTTCAGGCGCGAGCCCGACGGCCAAAGCGCAACGGAAGTGCCGGACGTTGTCGCGTGATGGCGCTTCGAAGGCTAATCGTCGAGGTGCGTGCGCTCATCCGCACGCACCTCGATGGATTGGGAGCGGCCGTCAAGGCTCACGGTGTAGGGGCCTGGCGGGAGCGGGGGCGAGGACCAGAGTCCGTGAGTGATCTGCTTGCTGAGCCAGGCCATGCCAGCTGCCGGGCTGTAGGGAATGCGGGCCCAATTGCGCCCATTGGAATCGATGAGCTGGGGCTGCGGTGGGCTGGCGTCGATGGGGGGCGGGTCCTGGTGGATGCGTAGATACCCGGCGGGCTGGGCTTGGAGGTGGAGAACGTCCTTCCAGGGAGCTGGTTTGAGACTGTGGGTGGCCACTCGATCGCCGAAGGCGATGGCTAGAAAGCTCGCGCCACGGGGGAGCTCGACCTGGATGGTGCCGGAGGCGTAGGTCAAGGGGACCGAGGCGATCGGCTCGGGGTTTTCTCCCCAAACGACCAATTCCGCCATGGTCACGACGTTTGGATCGTGGGGGAACACGCCGGATAGGTCGAGCTGGGCAGGTGCGAAGGAAATCGGGTCCAGGGTGACTCGGGTCACCGCGTTGGCTTGGACTAGTGCCCCTTGGTAAGCGACCAAGGACTTGGTCTCGGGGTGGATTGCGCGCACGAGGTAGGGGCCGGGGGCGAGGCCTTCGAGGCTCCATCCCGCGCCCTCGAAGAGCGCAGGACGGAAGCTCTTTGCGGTCGGTAGGCCAGGGAGTGCTGGCGTGATGGGGCCGGCAATGACGATCCATTCGCCACTCGCGGCAGCTGCATTTGCGGCAACGATTTCGAGGGAACCTGTGGAGCCCTGCAGCTCTAGGTCGCTGACGCCCTCGGGCGGAATGAGAGCGATGCCGGAACTTCCGGAGGGGCCGCGCTGGCCGCTACCGCTGGCTAGCCAGCGGTAGCGGCCTGGGCGCGGAAGCGTCGCGCGAAAGCGCCCTTGCTCGTCCGTACTGGAGGTGCTGGTCGCCTCGAGCAGCATGGCCCCGTCCCCATAGAAATGCAGCTGGATACCGGGCATCGGCGTTCCATTCACGAGGAACCGACCTGCGACCTTTGTCTTCTGCAGGCGCCGCTCCTCGAGGACGACTTCGGTGGATTGGCCCATCCGAATTTCTACGCTTGCGTGGGCGAGTTCAGCGTCCGCCGGACTGCCGGTCACGGCGACTTCATCCTTGCCAGAGGCCACCACGAGGAACTCTCCGGGTCTCAGCTGCTCGAAGCGCACCTGCCCTCCGGCATCGCTGCGCCGATTCACATTGGCCTGCCCGCCGCCCAAAACGACGACCGGCCTGTCGGGCCAGGGGTTCCCCTCCGCATCCACGAGCTTGACCAGAAGGTTGCCGCCGGGATCGAGGGAAAGCGCGGGGAGCTCAAGCTCTTGGCCTGGACGCAGGGTGAAGCCCCTCTCCGGCCCGGTGCCGCGCACGCCGGCGACGACGGTGTAGTTCGTTCCGGGCTGGAGGCTTGAGAAGCGGTAACGGCCTTCGGCGTCGGTGCTGGAACTCTTCCAAGCGCGGCCCGTTTGGGAGAGGTCGGACCAGAGCCCGACTGGGATGTCGGGTAGGACCTGGCCATCCGAGCCAAGCACCTGACCCCTCGCCTCGCCAGCGCGCCAAATGGTGACGGGGATCCTCTCGGCGGTTGGTACCGAAACCGTTGGCCAGGGCAAAGCTGCCTGGGGCCAATGGTGCTCGGCGTAGACTTCGATTCGCCAGCTTCCGGCGAAGAAGCCCTCGGCCTGAAAAATGCCGTCAGGGGCAGTCAGGTCGTGGCGGAGCAGTTCCGGTTCGCCGGATCCAAGGGATTCCCCAAGGTCGGGCGTCGAGCGCAGGCGGACTTTGGGGACCGCTTGTCCCCGATCGTCGACGACCGAGATTTCGACGGCACTCAGGGGCCGAAGCTGAAGCATCACTTGTGTTTGGCCGGCCGCCACCGGCTGGGCCAAGGCCATCCAAGTGGAACCGTCCTCGGCCTCGGCGGTCGCCCGTAAGCGCAGGGGGTCACTGATCAAGCCGGTCAGCTGGAACGATCCGTTTGGGGCCGATTGGTTGGTTCCGATGCGGGCGTAGCCGGAGGCACTGTCGCGCACCTCGGAGTCCGGTTCCCGGAACTGCCGTTCGTGGAGCGCGCCAAACGCGTCGATCACCGCGCCTGCGGCGGGGCTGCCGTCGCCCCAGATGACGCTGCCTGTGACGGCAGGCGCGGCCACGAAATGAAGTTCGATTTCGATCCTCCTCTTGGAATGAAGAGTGTAGGTGCCGCCGAATGCCCCTCCGCGTCCCTCTGCAACTGCCAGCAGACCGAATACCCGCATGCGCTGCTCCGGCAGGCTGAAGCGTCCGTTGTGGTCCGAGCGCGCGCCGGTATCGGAAAACTCGAGTCGCGTCCCGTTGCCCTGGGTGATCCAGATCTCTGCGCCGGGGATGGGGATCCCCAGGGGGCCCTGCACACTGCCCTGAATGGGGTGCTGGGGGTCGGGACCGGTCGCGGTGGCCAGGTTTCCCTTGCCAGCGCTCACGGGGGACCTGGGAGTGGGCGTGGCGGCTACGACCTCCGGGGACTTGGCTAGGTCCGCCTGGTCGCTCGGGCCCCGGGTGACCGCCGGGGCCGTGCCGTCGACCGAAGCCGCAGGAGATCGGACCTCGC
>CAYWNK010000323.1:0-6525 GCA_964459495.1 uncultured Planctomycetaceae bacterium | reverse complement strand
CCCCCCCTCCGTGGATTGAGACCATGCTACATTCGACTGCACAATCCTCCTCGCTCGCAGCTGGCCTGCTTCTTGCTGCCTGCGGCTCGTCCTCCAGCGACACTGGACCCAGCGCAGAATTCGGTTCGGCCGAGATCGGTTTTTCGGCTAGCACCCTCCAGACCGGGGAGGGGCAAGCACCCCTTGCCGTGGAGATCAGCATCGACCAGCCCGTCGACGCGGACATCCTGGTGACGGTGTCGGCAACAGGAACGGCCAGCCCGACCGACGACGTCGTCATCAGCCCCCTGACGGCCACGATCCTTGCCGGGCAAACCAGCGGCGCGACCACCATCACGGTCCTTGAGGACAGCCTGTTCGAGATCGACGAGGTCCTGACTCTGGAAATTGCCCAGGTCGCCTCCAACGCCGACATCGAGATCGGGGCTGCGTTCCAAACCCAGGTGACGATCGTCGACAACGACTCCGCGCCCACGGTCTTCTTGCTGACAGGCAACTACACAGGGACCGAGGACCTGGCCGAGATTCGAATTCCCGTACGGCTGAGTTCGGAAGCGGGAGTGGACATCGACGTGCCGGCCGACTTCAGCGGCAGCGCCGATGCTGCCGACTTCCAGACGCCGTTGGAGGGAATCACCATTCCTTCGGGCGCCTCACAGGCTGAGTTCGTGTTGATCCCTGTGGACGATGATCTCGACGAGGGTCCAGAAGACCTGGTGATCACCCTTGGCCAGCCGAGCTTTGGATCCCTCGCCGGACTGACCGAGACGACACTCACCCTGTCCGATGCTCCAGTGGTTCCCTGGGGACCGGTGATCTTTGCCGCCCGGCCCCTGACCGCCCCGGCCGGAACCCGGCTCTACACCTCCCAAGTCGCCGACGCCGGAGCCGTGAACCTGAGCCCGGACCACGAGCTATCGAGTTCCGTGGCCCTCTCGCCAGACAAGCTGGTGCTGGCCTATGCCGCCATCGACGCCACGATGTCTATGCCGGGGCTCTACCTCTCCACCGAGGGCGAGGATCCGATCCTCATCACCCCCGCGTCCTTTCAGGTGGCAGGCGTACTCAACTGGGCCCCTGACCAGAGCCGCATCGCCCTGGTTGGGCGTGAGGCCAGCAGCGGCCTCGATGCACTCTGGACGATACGCCCAGATGGAGCTCTGCTCACCCAGGTCAGCCTCCCAGGCACAGAGGTCTTCGACCCGCTCGATCCAGAGCTGCCCAGGTGGTCCCCCGACTCCCAGAGGATCGCCTTCCGGGCGAGTCCAAGGCCTTCGGAGCCTCGGCGCCTGTTCGTCGCGAGCGCCAGCGGCAGCGAGGTCATCGAGGTCTCCGAGAACATCGCTCCCCTCTCCGCCGTGGGCACCGACTACGCATGGTCTCCGGACGGCTCCCTACTGGCCTTCACCACCTCGAATCTCTTTCTGTATACGGTGCAGCCGGATGGCGCCGCTCTCTCGATCTTGATCGATGAAGTGCTGCCCAGCACCCCGACCCAGGCAAACATCCAATGGCAGCCTTCGGGTGGCTCGCTCGCCTGCCTCTACATCGATCCCGCAAGCAATCTGGAGCGACTCGTCGTCCTGCCGGTGTTGGGAGGTGGGAGCGCATTCGCGACTTCCAACGACGGAGATGTCCTGTCGAACTGGTCCTGGTCACCCGACGGCTCGCGCTTGGCCTACCTTGCGGAAATCCGGGCCTTCGGGCCTAGCCGGCTCTTCACCATTTCCAACGATGGATCCGGCCAAACCCAGGCATCGGGGGAGCAGGATGTCACCAGCTTTCGCTGGTCCCCCTCCTCCGAGTATGTGGCATACACTGCGCTCGGGAATGACCTCTTCAGTCTCTACAGCGCCGACGCCGACGGCAGTGCCAGGCGTGTGCTCTCGGCGACGGTGGCATCCCAGCATTCCATCTCAGCCCGCATGGACTACGACTGGATGCCGGACAGCACACGTGTTGGCTATCGGGCCTCGGTCCTGGGTGGTCAGGGCATTCCGTTCGAGGCCATTGTCGCGTCCAACTCCGCGACCGGCGGCGACCTCACCCTGCTCGGCGCCCCCTATCCCCTCCCGGACCAAAGCTTGAGCCTTCCCAGGTGGACACTCGACGGTCAAAGCCTGGTGTACCTAGTGACGAGCGCGATGGGCAACAGCATCCAAGCTGCCCCCGGCGATGCTTCCGGTTCCGCCGTGAACCTGACCAGTGCCATCAACGGCGGCGCGTCCTTCATCAGCGGCTTCCAGCTGCGCTGATCACTCGCGGTCCCACCCCACGGACCGCAGGGCTGCGTTTCTGCCAGGTTCGGGCTGGCTTCGCCCGGCTTCCACGCCTGGACTGAACGGCGCATTCTGTACCTCAATTCGCCCATGCAGTGCTGTCCGGTAAATCGGGGGAAGCGCAAGCGAGCGGTCTTCCCAATCGTCACGGCTGAGCTTCATCGGGCAAGCTGACCCAGGCAATCCCGCAGTGCATCCAGAGTGGGCTCCATGCGGTAAACGCGTTTCTGACGACCCATGACGCTGGCCAGCCGATGCGGCATGGGCAAGCTCTCTCCGAGGATTCGCTCCACGTGGTCAACGAACTTTGCCGGGTGAGCTGTGCTCACTGTGATCTTGATGCGATCCGCGGGCTCGTATCGCGAAAAGGCCTCCATGGCCAGATGCGCTACCGCCGTGTGCGGGCACATGACGTAGCCCAATTCCCGGTAGACCTTCTTCATGTGACGCTCTGTTTCCTCATCCGTGAAGGACGCTCCCCAGCAGGCGGATCGGATTGCCTCGGAGTCTTCGCCGAACAGGTCCAAGACCCTCGGAAAGTTGTTTGGGCGCCCGATATCCATCGCGTTGGACAAAGTCGGCACGGACGCACGGGGCCGGTATTTCCCAGTCGTGAGGTACTCCACCATCGGGTCATTCCGATTGTTGCCGATCACGAAGCGGTCGATCGGCGCGCCCATCCTCTTTGCGATCAATCCACCGGTCAGGTTCCCCAAGTTGCCTGACGGAATGCTGTATACGACCGGCTGATCGGGATAGGCGGCCCGCACCACCAAAGAGGTCCAGAAGTAGTAGAAGCTCTGTGGAATCACGCGGCCGACGTTGATGGAGTTCGCCGACATCAGCTTGTGCTCTGCGCTCATCTCTTCGTCTGCGAATGCATCCTTGACGAGCTGCTGGCAGTCATCGAACGTGCCGTCCACCGAGATCGCCGCAACATTCGCCCCCTGGCCTCCCATCGTGCAGAGCTGATGCTCCTGAACACTGCTGACGCCGCCCCTTGGAAAGAGGATCAACACGCGGACTCCCTCTTGATTGAGGAACGCATCGCCAACCGCGCCTCCCGTATCGCCGGACGTTGCTACGAGTATCGTGCGGTTCGCGCCCCCCTGGTCCAGGATCTGACTGACAGCACGCCCCATGAAGCGTGCAGCGAAGTCCTTGAAGGCCAGGGTAGGTCCGTGGAAGAGCTCAAGAACGTAGTCATGTGCAGTTCCAAGCCCAGCCCGATCGAACCCGACCCCATCCCAGGTCCCCATCGGAACCTCGAAGTTGTAGGCCGATCGGCAGATCTTGAGAACCTGGTCAGAGGAAAGAGCTTTCCCGACGAATCCACCCGCCAGGACTGCAGCACAGTCCGGAAAGCCCAATGCTCCCATGGCTGTCGCTTGCTCGGGGGAAAAGCGCGGGATCGCATCGGGCATCCACAAGCCACCATCCGGGGCCAAGCTGGCTAGCAGCGCCTCGCCGAAGCTGGCTTTGACCGAACGGTCACGGAGAGAGTGGTAGTCCATCGGGACGAAAGGGTACCCGGCGCCATCCGACGGCGAACGGGGGGCTGGTTCTCAGCGCTACTTCACTAGGGCCTTGCGCAAGAACGCGAGGTAGCTAGGCGCGGGCTTTCCAGGTTCACTGCTGAACATGTCGTTGGCGGCATACTGGCCGAGCAAATCGCCCGCTGGGCTCCAAAGCTGTGAGTCCACGGGGTACTGGTACTTTGCGATGGCCTCTTCGGCTAGCGCACGGCCCTTAGCATCGAGCTCGCCTTCTTCTATCCAGCGCTGCAGGTCATCAACGAGCGCCCACGAGACAACGAATTTCTCGTCGAGCAAGGCGTTGATTTCCGGCATGGAGAGCTGACCAGCCCTCAGAGTTTTGCCCGTGCCTCAACAGGATTCATCGGCGAGGGTCCCAAAGAGCACGACCAAGTGAAGTGGCCGTTCGAGCCGCCTGGATTCGGCAATGGCCTCCGGCAGCGGAAGCCACTCCAGGTCAGCCCAGGATCCGTAGAACGCGATCTCCAGCGAACGCCGGGCGCGCACCAGGGTCGCGGATGCATCCCCCTTGGGGGCAGGACCAGGTCCGCCACTGAGGCTCAAATTGGGGACGTGCCCAATGTCGGCTCCCGTGGTGGTGTTCATGTCCACGTTGGTCTTGCGGTCCGGCACGCGGAGGCTGAAGTGCAACACCTCGCGTTTCCCGGTGTCGACCACAAGGCGTCCCTCAAACTGTGACGGGGTAAAGAAGGTGCCTTCTGCAAATTGGAACTCCGGGTGTGCCCGCAGCAAGATGTCCAAGGGCCCATCCCCATCGAGCAGCACCGCGCGGATGCCGAACGGGCCATCCACGTTGCGAATCATCCCTGGCTTGGTCTCCTGGTAGCGGGGATCCCTGCGCTCGGGCGGAATATCGGCGAAGAAATGCGCTGGGAACGTGTGATGGTGCAGGTCCATCGTGGCACCAGGATGCAGCTGGCGCAAAAAAGGCAGCAAGGCCTCCTCCTCCACGGTATACACCTCGCCCACAGCCAAGCCGGCCGGCGGACAGAGGGGCTCGATGTCCCCGTAGCCGTAGCGTGAAGATTCTTCGGCAGGGCAAGCAGCGAGCAGACCCTTCAGTGGTTCTTGCTCATACAGCTGATAGGTCGAGCTGGCGATGGGTGACCAGCTGGCGCGCAGCTCGAAAGTGGATGGATCGCCTTCCTGCGACAGGCACGGCAGTGCTGACACAAGCGCGAGGATGACAGCATGTGCGAACGGTCTCATCGTTCCTTCTTAGGCAATTGTCTGCCATCTCGCCACCCTCCCAGGTTGGGCTCGACCCCGCAGCCCTGGACTCGCCCATCGGAAGGCGTTCGAGCCCGAGGCTCGGCGCAGGGCGTCGATGACAATCGCTACAGAACGCGGCCCGGGCGACACCGCCCGGCTAGCGATAGCCCTGCTGGCGGGCGGAAGCGGAGGACAGCTAGGGACAGCGCTAAGCTAGGGGACATGCCTTGGATGTTCCTCATCGCCTCAATCCTGTTCGCTTCCCCCACCTCGGCACAGCGAGCAGACTTGCCTCAGCGCCTTGAACTCGAGGGCGCCGAGGTACACTCTGCCGCGCACGCTACCAAGCTCTTCGTGGGATGCACCGACGGCATTCTTCGATGCCTGGAGCTGACGGATGGACTGCCCGGTGAAAGCGTCGTGGCCATCGATCTGAAGGAGCCGTTACGCTTTCTCGCCCATCACCCCAGCCTGCCCCTCGTGTACGCCCTGGGAGACGAGCATCTCATCGCAGCCAGGTGGGATGCGAACTCCGGCACCTTCACCGTGTTAGGCCAGGCAAAGGTCGGAATTCGCGGAACCCATGTCGCACTGGACCCGGCGGCGCGCTGGGCGCTCGTGGCGAGCTACGGCGAGGGCGCCGTCAGCTGCCTTCCACTCTCCAAGTCGGGGCTGCCTCAGCCCCCCGTCAGTCGCCTGGGGGGAGCCAACGATGAACGCCTGGCCAAAGCGCACCAGGTCTGTTGGCACCCCGGCGGCGGAGTTGTTTTCGTCCCCGCCCTCGGTGCCGACCACGTGGCGATCCTGCGGGTAGATCCGAGCTCGGGCGCCCTGGATTGGGCCGGATCCGCAGGCCTTCCGGCCGGAACGGGTCCACGTCATATGACCTTGCACCCAAACCGGCCTTGGGCCTATGTGCTCGGCGAGCACACCAGCACGATCACATCCTTCGCGCTGGACAAGAAGGGCATGGCCTGGGCGCCCCTCGGCCAAACCTCCAACTTGGCCGTAGGAACCCAAGAGTCCGGCAGCAGGAGCTCCGACATCCACATCTCCGCGGGAGGCAAGCTCCTCTACGCGGTGAACCGGGAGCCAGCCGATGAAATCGTTTCCTATGCCATCGACGATCAAGGGGCCCTCCGCGAGGTCTCTCGCAGGTCCACCGGCGGTCACCATGCGCGGACGTTTGCCTTGGATCCCCAGGGCAAGCGCCTTTGGATTGGCAACACGCGCTCCAAGAACATCGTGACCCTGAGCATCACCGAGGAGGGTGTCCTCGGGGATGCCCAGAGCACTTGGCAAGCCCCCGCCGAGATCACCTGCGTCCTGAACCCGTAGTGGGCGCCCGGCGCGGCAGCCACGCTTAGACAGGATTGTTCATGAGGATTCGCACCAGGGCGTCGGAACAGGTCACTCGTGCTCGAGAATGACAGCCCTTCCCTCGATCTCGGGCCTTGCGCCCGGAGACGGGGTCTCGC
>CAYWNK010000322.1:0-6528 GCA_964459495.1 uncultured Planctomycetaceae bacterium | reverse complement strand
CCCGCGCCCCTTCCCCGCGGAACTGCGGCCAGTCCTGGCTGCTCTCCGGGGCCGGTACCTGAATCGACATCAGACCCAAAAGGCCCACGATCGCGAGAATTCTCTGCATGAACCCACGCTATCCAGGAGAGGAGATTCACGCCAGGAGGCAGGCTCGGAAGGAATGAGCATCAGCAGCAATGCCGACCTTTCCTCCAGCCCGCCACCCGGTAACAGCCTCGGACTCGGGACCAACACCATGCCCGAGATGCTACCTATCGGTCACTGGCCGCCCGAGTACCCCAGCACCCTGCGGGTCAGCCCATCCTGGGAGAGAACGAGTTCTTCATAGGACGACTGCAGATGCTCTTGCTCAACGGCACTTGAACCACTTGATTCGGCGATGAGCAAGGCTCGGCGCAGGAACTCCTCGATCAATGCGCCCGAAGCACCATCGAGTCGATCGACAAAGGACTCCAGGTTTCCGCCGATCTGCATATTTCGGCTGAGGCGATGCATCAACTGCAGCCTCTGCTCCGGTCGAGGTCGGGTGATCTCGATGGCCTGGTCCACACGACCGGGACGCTGTGCGAGTGCCTTCTCCAGGAAGTCCGGACGGTTGGTCGTGAAGAGGGTGGTGACTTCTTCGTTCGATTCCACGCCGTCCAGAGCCTGGAGCAAGTCATGCAGGGACCCAGTGTCCTGACCCTGCTCCCGATCCGAACCGATCAGATCCACGTCCTCGAGCACAAGGACCGAAGGCCGCAGCTTCCTCGCCATGTCATAGGCCCTCACGATGTGTTTGAGGTCGCCGCCACTGAGGATGATCCTCGTGTGCCCTTCCATCCGATGCATGAGATACTTGCAGGTCAAGGTCTTACCGTTCCCCGGAGGACCGTGGAGCAAGAGCCCGCGTCGCGTGGAAAACCCGGCCTCAAGGATCTTTGACCGCAGGCCTGAGTCCGGCAGAACCGTACGCTCGATCAAATCGAGCAGGCCGTCGCCGAGAATCAGATCCTCACGGGCGGGCGCAGGGGGGTCAACGAATTCGACCTGTCCACCGCGCATCACCAGCTGCTGGCCGCGAAAAACACTGAGGCGCTCCAGACTGCGCTTGGTCGTCTCTAGGAAAGTCTCAGCCGCCACGCTGTCCCGCGCGAGGACCTGAATCTTCAGATCGTTCTCGAATGAGTACTTGGGCTCCGCCAGGGAGACCGCCACAGGGCCCAGGTCCGTTTGCATGCGCCAAATCCCCCTGCCTACGCAGGCTCTCTGGCGGTGAAGACCGCACTTGCGCAGGAGCAGATCCGGAGGAGCGACCTGAACGTTGGGGCTTGAGACTCGCTCGCCCCTCACGACCCCCAAGACGTCTTCGTCATTCCCCAGACCTTCGATCGAAAAGCCAAGAACAGACAGCCCTGAATCCCCAGTCCCCTTGATCTCTTCCATGGCCAGGTCGAAGTTCACGTGCTCCCAGGTCGCTAGCGACCATTCCAGCAGAGTGAGGTCGCCCAGCCGCCCCCCAAAGAAGTCGACCAAAACGCGCCTCAGGCTTTCCTTGGCCCACTCCTCCTCCTCCACGTGAACCATGCTCGAGGCATCGACCTCACACCAGGTTCGAATCTGGGCGCGATTCAAACGCAGCGGCCCCTCCCTCTTGCCTGTGGGCGAATCTTGGGCGACACACTCCCCGCCGACCTCACACCATCGGCTCAAGTCCAGGACCGGCACCCAAGTCGCTTCCCGATCGAGCAGAGCCTGCTCTCCGGACTCATCGATGGTGGCTAAGTACCGAACGGACTCTGCGCCCTGCTGGATCTGTATTTCGACTGTATAAGACACTACGTACCTCTGAAGTCATGTTGTTTGTGGTTAGGAGAGAACCATACCTAGGTAGAAATGCCGACTCGCCACAAGGCGAGCGTACATCCGCCAGGCGATTGCATTCCGCAGTTACATACTCGCTCGCTCGCCTGGTCGATAACGAGCTACGCCTAGCTCCACGGAGCGTTGGGTTCTTTCGGGCGAATCGAAACGGAGAATCTGGACACGTCCTGGCCATCGATTTATGGCAAGGGACACGTTCCCAGGCTCGCCCCCCTGACCGGCAGCAGTTGTGAAAGCGCCCCTGACCCTGCGCAGATCGGATTCCGGTAATTTTCCCCGGGGAACGGGAACTCCCCTGGCTCTGGGACGTAGCCGGGACGCCCCGTGACCCGCCTGCCCCATGTTGCGCGCCCTTCCAATCCCTGATGAGGACCTTGCCGCCCAAGCGGCGGGCGGCTCCCGCCGTGCCTTCGAGGAACTCGTGCTCCGTTACGGAGGCAGGGTTGTGGCCGTCCTGGAGCGACGCCTGGGTGACCACCACCTGGCCCTGGACCTAGCCCAGGAGTCCTGGGTGAGGGTTTATCGGGCGATGCCGCGCTACTCCGAGGGCAGGAGCTTCCGCTCCTGGCTCTTCGCCATCGTCCTGAACGGCGCCCGAGACGAGCAGCGCCGACGGGGTCGCAGCCCGCTCAAATACGTGGAACAGGTCCCAGGCCAGGCCCCCGAAGTCGCCGCCCAGATCAGCAGGGAAGCGATCGACGCGGCTCTTAGCCAAGTGGCCGAACCCCACCGAACCGCCCTCATCCTCGTGGACATCGAACAGCTCACCTATCAGGAATGCGCCGAAGCCCTTGGCGTGGCCCTGGGGACCGCCAAGTCCCGCGTCCACCGGGGCCGCCACCTGTTCCGCGCCGCCTACGGACCATTGACGGAATTCGACACCCCGGACGGTCGCGCCGAAGCCCAGCCCTAGCCCTAGACCACCCATGAACTGCAGCCAAGCCCGCGATCTCTTTGCCGAACGCATGGACGGCGACCTAGATTCCGCCAGCCTGGACCGGCTGGACCGACATGTCGCATCCTGCTCCGCCTGCCAAGCCGAATGGCGAGTGTTCGAGCGTTCCATCGAGGACCTTCGGGCCATCCCGCACCGGGCCACCAGCACCGAACTCCAGGCGCTGCTGCTGGCGGCCGTCGATCAGGCCGAGTCGGAGTCCTCCGGGGGCGCCCCCTTGCCCCTCGCCGTCCCCGCCCCAGCTTCCGCGCACACCCCTCCGGCCGCGGGGCGGAGTCGTCAGGTCGCAACGCACCTGATCGCTCTCGCCGCCGGTGCAATCGCCACCGCGGCCGGGCTCCTCCTATTCCCCGCGGCGGCGCCACAGGTCCCGGCCGGCGCTGGTGCAGAGGAGGTGGCCTCCGCTCCCGAGGTCAAGATCCGCTACGTCGATCGCGAGGTGCCTGTGGAAGTACCGATCGAAGTCCCAGTGGAGGTGCGCATCGAGGTGCCGGTGGAAGTCCCAGTCGAGCGGCTCGTCGAAGTCGAGGTCCCGGTCGAGGTCCTACGCATTGAATATCGCGACCGGGAACGAAAGCCCGATCCAGTCGCCAGCGCGAGGGCCCTGGCCAGCTTCGCCCAGAATATGCGCTTCGTTGCCCAGACCCAGGGCGAGCTCCACGGGCTGCTGTCCTCCCCCGCTCTCCTGGCGGATGCAAGCGGCGCGAGCCTCCCCACAAGCGAACCAAGCGTGGATTCGATCGCCCCACAGGAGCCACCCGCCCGGCGGGCCCGGCCGGTGGCGCGGTTCGCGGATCGCTCCCATCCTCTGTCCGAGGCCTCGATCCGGGTCGACCGCGGTCCCGGCCGGATTTCGATCAGCGCCCAGGGCCCCTTGAGCAAGGTGGTTCCTCTGCTCTTGACCAAGCTGAGCGACCCCGATCCCTCCCTCGTAGCCGTGGTTGAACGCCGGCTCGACAGCATTCGGGGCGCCGCCGAGGCCGACGAAACCCTCGCCCCCCTGTTGATCGAGGTGCCCGTGCCCCGGCAGGACCGTCGTCTCTTTGCACGACGCAACAAAGAGACCGAAGACCCGCGCAGTCCCAGGGAGCGCTGGGGCGCCTGGTGGGCCGCCAACGGTGAACGCATCGCCGACGCCGGTCCACGCCTGCGGATGTAGGGATCCCTCCCTTTCTCGACATTCCTGGAACTGATTCGCGCTGCGATTCGTGTCTCCGCCAACGCCCCCCCACCAGCGCCTTCACCATGCATCAAGCCTTCCGTCAGCTCTGCCTTCTCGTTCTTTTCCTCCCCTGCCTTGCCGGCTGCAGTATCGAGTTCGGCATGCGCACCAGCCACACCAGCCACTCCACCCGACAGAGGGGGGTGCTCCTCGCGGAGCTAGAAGACAAAAATGGAACGCGCTCTGAATGGCACCTGCACCCCGGCCGTGGAGAGGCGCCTCGCATCGAGATCACGCAGTCGACGCTGCGCATCGTTCCACGTATCGGCGCCACTCTGGTGGCGGTGAACCGCGAACGTGCGGAGAACGTAGGCACCCCCGCCTGGACCGGGGTTTGGGTGGAGCAGGTGGACGCCCAGGGCGCGGCATTCGACGCGGGATTGCGGGCAGGCGACATCGTGATGACGGTTGCCGGCACCAAGGTGAACAGCCCCGAACAATTCGCGGACCTCTTGCGGACCAACGGTCTCCCCGGCGAACCCCTCGACATGTCGGCGATCCTCCAGCCCCGCCGCAATCTCGACGTGGGTCGCACGCCCACCGAGCTGCAGGTGATTCCATCCCCCGGCGAGGTGCGCAGCTCCAAGACCGACTCGATCGAGCTTGAGCACTCACCTGGTGTCCAGTCCTTCACGGGCCTCCAGGCCGCCGAAGTCCCCGCCCCTCTCGCCCAATCCATCTTTGGGGAGAACCGGCCCGTGGTCCTGGTCAGCGGCATCCTCTCGGGCTCACCCGCCTACGACGCCGGCTTTCGCATGGGGGACCGGGTGCGGCAGTGCGACAACTCGCCCGTGACCACGCTCGTCGACCTACGCCGCGCCGTCGCTGAGCGCACGCGCGAACGCTACTCGAGCAGTGCCGCCCAGGACTTGGCCAACGTTCAGCTCTCTGGCACTGGCAGCCGCCCCCGTGCTCTACAGCTCGCAGTCGATGGTCCTCTCGGTCCCCATACGGCCGAGATGAAGGTCACCGAAGGCCTGGAAGACAGCTCTGAGTTCTACATCCCGATCCTGGTGGACTACGACGCCAACCTCGCGCGCAAGTCCATCTCGTTCCTCGACTTCATCATCCAAGTCGGCTTCAACTACCGCTCGCGCATTCACCCCTCCTCCAGCCGCGATCGACTGAAAACGTCCGAACTCTCCATCCTGCCGTTTGGCATGTTCGAGGTCGAACACGGACTGACCAGCAGCCGCTACCGGCTCTTCTGGATCATCTCCTGGCGCGCGCGCCGAGGCTAGCGCCGCCGGGCTCAGGGCTGGAGCGTCCGTCGGCCCCGGCCTGGCAAGGCCCACCCAACTCTTTGGGCCGGGTGGGCCCCGTTCTGTCGCGGTAGGGACTCCGGTTACCCGGAGCCCCCCGCTCAGATCCCAGCGAGCGGCACTACCGCACTGGGCTCCTACCTCGGGTGGTTGACGTCGAAGCGGGCGTCCGGTCAGGGGTGAGCGATATGAGGGCGAGGAAGCCAGCGGCGAAGCTGCTGGTTCATCCGATCCCAGCGGAGGCGGCCCTTGTGACTCCGGCGCCGGAGCACCGTGTACCACAGCCGAGAGATGCGGTCACGATACAGCTCCATGGCCGCGCTGTTGCCGGGTACACCGTAGTACTGGTAGTGCCCGCGCAAGACCCTTGCGAGCCACGTGCCGACCTCTGGGATCGGCATGTGCATTCGTTTCCGAAGTTGCTCTTTCAAGATCTTGAGCTTGGCCTGGGCCTTCGTTCGCTGAGTCTTGCGACCGACCTGAAACTTCCCCTTCCGCGTCTTCGTGCAGTAGTGCGTGAAGCCCAGAAAGTTGAAGGTCTCGGGCTTACCCTCGCCGCGTCGTCGGCGAGATCCGTCCGCGAAGCGGCCGAATTCGAGTCCCGCGCGTCTTGTCGGGATGGAGCTCGAGATGGAAGGCCGCAAGTCGCTCCTTCAGCGCTTCCAGGAAGCGCCGCGCATCGTCCTCGTACCGGAAACAGACCACGAAGTCATCCACATACCGCACGAAGTACACTTCGCCGCGCGCCACGTCTTTCCTCCAGGCCGTCACCCATAGGTCGAAGGCATAGTGCATGTACACGTTCGCCAGCAGAGGGCTGATACTCCCTCCCTGCGGCGTTCCGTAAGCCGCGCGATGCTTCTTCCCGTTCTCCAGCACGCCCGCATTCAGCCACTTCTTCAAGTGGCGTAGGACACGCTGGTCACCTATCCGGTGCTCGACAAGACTCATCAGACGATCGTGGTCGATGGCATCGAAGAAACCACGGATGTCCGCGTCGAGCACCCAGCTCACCTTGTGCCTCTTGACTGCCGTAGCCAATGCGTCGAGGGCCCCATGGGGCCCTCGTCCTGGTCGGCATCCGTACGAGAAGCCTGCGAAGTCCAGTTCGTAGACCTGTTCCAAGACGCTCTTGGTCAGCCCCTGCACTAGTGTCCTGAGTTAGAACTTCTGGGGCACATTTTCGGGAACACCTTCGTCGTATCGTGTGGAGGCGCACGACA
>CAYWNK010000321.1:0-6630 GCA_964459495.1 uncultured Planctomycetaceae bacterium | reverse complement strand
GCTCTGAGAATACCATTGATGCGATTGAGTCTCAAGTGCGTTTGCTCGGGGCGCACCGATGGCTCTCTTGGGGGCGCAAGGAAGCCACCCATGGGGAATCGCCCTCTGCTCGGCGGGAGGGGTGGAAGCCGGGGCTGGCTACAGGTCCACGTCTTGGGCGGTTTCCGCGCGGTCCATGATGAAGCGGAAGCGGGCGGATGGATCGCGACCCATCAGCTCGTTCATGATGCGGTCGGTCTCCAGGGAGTCGGCGATCTCGACGCGCAGGATGCGGCGGACCTTGGGGTCGAGGGTCGTTTCCCAGAGGGTCTTGGGCATCATCTCGCCCAGTCCCTTGAAGCGGGTGATCTGGGGAGTGGAGCGGCCATCGCCGTGTTCTTCGAGGATGCGCTCGCGGTCGGCCTCGTCCTCGGCCCAGTAGGTCTGCTTGCCGATGTCGACCCGGTAGAGGGGGGTGACTGCGATGAACAGGCGGCCTGCCGTGATCAGCTTGGGGAGGTGGCGGTAGAAGAAGGTCAGCAGCAGCGTCGTGATGTGGTGGCCGTCCGAGTCGGCGTCGGCCAGCAGGATGATGCGCTGGTAGCGCAACTTGGCCAGGTCGAAGCTCGGGCCGATGCCGCAGCCCATCGCCGTGATCAAGTCGGCCAGCTCGCGGTTGTCGAGCACCTTCTTTAGGCCAGCACCCTCGGTGTTCAGGACCTTGCCGCGCAGGGGCAAGATCGCCTGCGTCGTGCGGTCACGGCCCTGCTTGGCGCTGCCGCCGGCGGAGTCACCCTCGACGATGAAAAGCTCGGAGTCGGTGCGGTTCTTGCCGGAGCAGTCGGACAGCTTGCCAGGCAGGGTCAGGCGGTTGGTGGCGCTCTTGCGGCTCACCGAGGCTGAGGCCGCGCGGGACGCGGCGCGCGCGCGCGATGCGGCGATGATGCGGGCCACGATACCCTCGGCCACCGACTGGTTGGTGTTCAGCCACTGCTCCAGGGCCGGGCGTAGGGCGCCGTCCACCAGGGACTGCACTTCAGGGTTGTTGAGGCGCTCCTTGGTCTGACCCTGGAACTGCGGATCGGCGATGAAGACCGAGAGGATGCCCACGAGGCCTTCGCGGATGTCTTCGTGGGAGATCTTGACCCCGCGGGGCGTCAGCTTGTGGGTCTCGAGGTAGTTGCGCACCGCCTTGTTGAGGCCCGAGCGGAAGCCGTTCTCGTGGGAGCCGCCGGCCGCCGTGGTGATGCCGTTGACGTACGAGCGCAGATGCTCGTCGGTGGAGTCGGTCCATTGGAATACGAGCTCCACCCGAGCTTCGCCCTCCTTGGAGAAGTAAAAGGCCTCCTCGTGGATCGGCCCGGCCTTGCGCTCCGACAGAACCTGCTTCAGGTAGTCGGCGATGCCGTTCTCGTGGCGGAACGACTTGCGTTTGCCGGCGACCTCGTCGACGAAGACGACCTTGACGCCGCGGTGCAGGAAGCTGACCGTCTCAAGCCGCTGGGCCAGGGTCTCCGCGTTGAAGGTCGTGCGCGGGAAGATCGTGGGGTCGGGGGTGAACGTGATCGCCGTGCCGGTGCCGCGCACCTCACCCTTCGCCCGCAGCAGCTTGGACGTCGGTAGGCCCTTGGCGAACGTCATCTTGAACTGCTTGCCGTCGCGCTTGATGACCGCCGAGAGCGTCTTGGAGAGCGCGTTTACAACCGACGCGCCCACGCCGTGCAGGCCGCCCGAGGTCTTGTAGTTGCCCGAGCCGTCGTTTTGGAACTTGCCGCCGGCGTGCAGCTCGGTCAGCACAAGCTCGAGGCCGGTCTTGCCGGTCTTCTTGTTCTTGTCGACGGGGATTCCGCGGCCGTTGTCCCCGACGGTGATCGTGGTGCCGTCCTTGTGCAGGGTCAGCGTGATCTCGGAGGCGTGCCCGTTCATGGCCTCGTCCACCGAGTTGTCGAGGATCTCCCAGGCCAGGTGGTGGAGCCCCGCGCTGTTGACTCCGCCGATGTACATGCCGGGCCGCTTGCGCACGGCCTCGAGGCCCTGCAGGACGGTGAGCTGGTCAGCGTTGTAGGTCATCGGGAGCGCAGGGTGGGGGCGGTGATGGCTTCGGTCACGATCCGGGCGATGCGGCCGTTCTTCTGGATCAGCGTGCCCGCGCCGCCGCGGGCCGTGATGCGGTACTTGACCGTGGACACGGTCTTCTTCGCGCCGCGATTCGTCTCGACATTCAATAGATCCCGCTCCCCGCGGCTGGCCTTGAAGCCCAGGAGCTTGTCGTCGGGCGCAACTTTGATCAGCCGGACGCCCTTGCCGGGGCCGGAGAGATAGTTCACTTCGACCGCGGGACAGACCATCGCGCGACAGCGCTCGGTGATCGCCAGGAGATTCTCTGAGCCGTGCAGCATGAGCACGTCGACGACGGCCTGACCCTTGGAGGCGCGGGCAAAGCGGCGACCGGAGCGCGTCGAGGGTTCGACGAACTTGTCGAAGCCGAAGCGCATGCCGTAACCGTCGGTGGTCGCCGCGATTGCGTGCACCATCGGGCACTCCTCGGGTTTCTTCGGGTTCTCGGCGATCGAGCCGGGCAGCGCGCGCTTGTCGAGGCTGAAAGCTGCGACGATGCGCTCGCCGTCCTTCAGCTTGAACATCTTCTGGATTGGCTCCCCGTGGCCTGTCGACGCGGGAATGTCGATGATCCGCGCCGTGTAACAGGTGCCGAGGCTGGAGAAGAACGCGATCGTCGAACGGGTCGAGCCCGCCACACATGCGAGCACGCTGTCACCTTCGCGGATGCGCGACTTGCCGGGCTCCTTGATCTCCTTCTGGCGCTTGACCCAGCCGTCGGCGGTGACCAGCACGTGGCAGTCCTCGGCGACGATGAAGTCCTCCTCGGAGTACGCAGCCTCCTCTTCGGGCGCTTCGATCAGCGTGCGGCGCTTGGCCTCCTTGGACTTACCGTGCAGCTCTAGCATCTCCAGGAGCTCTTCGCGGACGATGCCCCAGCGCCCCGAGTTGGTGTCGGTCTCGGAGTCCTCTGCGAGCAGGCCGCGGATCTCGTCGGCGCGATTGCGCTTGGCGTCCAGCTCCTCGAGGATCAGGTTGATCTCGAGCTTGGCCAGGCGGTACAGCTTCAGCTCGAGGATCGCCTCGGTCTGCTCGGCGTCGAGCTGCTTGAAGCGCTTCAGGATCTTCTTCGCCGCGTCCGCCTTGCCGTCGGAAGCGCGGATGATCTTGATGATCTCATCCAGCGCATCGAAGACGAGGGCAAAGCCCTCCAGGATGTGGATGCGTTTCTCGAGGACCCCAAGCTCGTTCTCCAGCCGCCGCGTGACGACGGCCAGGCGGAACTGCAGGAAGTACCAGAGGATCTCCTTCAGGCCCAGCCGCGCGGGCGCGCCGACCTCGGGGTTCTCGGTGGGAACCAGGCAGGTCAGGTTGTAGCTGTAGTTGGTCTGGAGGCTGGTGTGCTTGTAGAGGTAGGCGAGCACCTTGTCCTTGTCCGCCCCGGCCTTCAGCTCCAGTTCGATGCGCAGCTCGTCGGTCGACAGGTCGCGCACGTCCAGCAGCAGCGCCATCTTGCGATCGACCACGATCTGCGCGATTTGCTCGACCAGGGTCGCCTTGTTGACGCCGTAGGGGATCGATGTGACCACCAGCGTGCGGCTCGTGCGGGTCTTCGCCTTGCGGTCCTCGACCGTGGTCGCGCGCACCTTGATGCCGCCGCTGCCGGTCTTGTAGATCTCGCGCAGCTCCTCGCGGGAGGCCAGCACCTGGCCGCCGGTGGGGAAGTCCGGCCCCTGGATCGCATCGTTGGCCACCAGCTGGTAGTCCTTGATGTCAGGGTCGGCCAGCAGCTTCAGGGTTGCCTTCAACACCTCGCCCAGGTTGTGGGGCGGGATGTTGGTCGCCATGCCGACCGCAATCCCTGCGCCGCCGTTGACCAGCAGGTGGGGGACCCGCGCCGGCAGCACGACCGGCTCGGTCTGGGTGCTGTCGTAGTTGGGCCGGAAGGGGACCGTGTCCTTCTTGATGTCGTCCAGCAGCGCCTCGGCCATCGGCGCGAGGCGGCACTCGGTGTAGCGGTAAGCCGCCGCCGAGTCCCCGTCGATCGAGCCGAAGTTGCCGTGCCCGTCCACGAGCCTGTGGCGCATGACCCAGGGCTGGGCCAGGCGCACAAGGGCGTCGTAGAGCGCCGTATCCCCGTGGGGGTGGAAGTCCTTCAGCGCCGAACCCACGACACCCGCGCACTTGCGCGGCTTGGCGTCGGGCAGCATTCGCTCCCGGAGCATCGTGTAGAGGATGCGGCGCTGGACGGGTTTGAGCCCGTCGCGCACATCCGGCAGCGCCCGGCTCGTGATGACCGAGAGCGAGTAGTTCAGATAGCGCGACTGGGCTGCGTCATGCAGCGCCACCGCGACCTCGCCCGCCGGTTCGACCTCGTCGAACAGGGGGGCGGCCTTCTTCGTTGCTTTGCGTGCCAAGCGGTGGTCTCTAGCGTCAGCTGCCGATGGTCATGAGGAACTCGCCGTTGACCCGGGTCTTGCTCATCTTGTTGATCAGCATCTCCATGGCCTCGACGGGGTCGAGCTCGTTGAGCACTTTGCGCAGCATCCACACCCTCTCGATCTCCTCGGGCGTGAACAGCAGCTCTTCCTTCCGCGTGCCCGAGCGGTTGATGTCGATGGCGGGGAAGATGCGCCGATCGGACAGGCGCCGGTCCAGCACGATCTCCATGTTGCCGGTTCCCTTGAACTCCTCGAAGACGACCTCGTCCATCTTGGAGCCGGTTTCGATCAGCGCCGTCCCCAGGATCGTGAGCGAGCCGCCCTCTTCCAGGTTGCGGGCGGCGCCGAAGAAGCGCTTCGGGAATTGGAGGGCCGTGGCCTCGAGGCCACCGGACAGGAGCTTGCCGTTGCTGGGGGCCTCGGTGTTGCAGGCGCGCGCCAGGCGCGTGATCGAGTCCAGCAAAATGACGACGTCATCGCCGGCTTCCACCAGGCAGCGAGCCTTTTCGATGACCATGTCCGCCACCTGGATGTGGCGTGCGGCGGGCTCGTCAAAGGTGCTGGATACGACCTCGACGTTCTCACCCTCGATGGTGCGCTGGAAGTCGGTGACCTCCTCGGGCCGCTCGTCCACCAGCAGGATAATCAGCTTGGTCTCGGGCGTGTTCGTCACGATGCTGCGCGCCAGCATGTGCAGCAACACCGTCTTGCCTGTACGGGGCGGTGCCACGATCAGGCCCCGCTGGCCCTTCCCGATGGGGGTGATCAGGTCGGCGATGCGCATCTCGAGGGGGTTGTCCTCCGTGCCCTCGAGGATCATCCGCTCGTCGGGGTAGATCGCGGTCAGCTCCCGGAAGGGCGCGCGCATCATCGCGTCCTCGGGGTCCATGCCGTCGACGCCCTCGAGGCTGCCCAAGCAGAGGTACTTCTCCCCCTCGCCGTTGGGCCGCAGCGTGCCGCTCAGCGTCATGCCGCGGACGATCCCGTACTTCTGAATCATCGACGCGGGCACGAACACATCCTCGGAGGCGGGGATGTAGTCGGTGTCGGGCGTGCGAAGGAAGTGGTGGCCCTTGTCCCAGACGTCGACGACGCCCTCGATCTGCACGGGAATATGGGCGCGCAGGCGGCGCTGGGTGATCTCCCAGATCGCGTCGCGCCGGGTGCGGCCGACGAAGTCCTCGACCTTCTCTTTCTCTGCGAGCTCGTGCATCTCGTTCACGTTGAGCGCGAGCAGCTCGGAGTGATCGATGGCCTTGGGTTTGGTCTTGCGCCGGCTCTTGGGCAAGGTGGCGATGAGCTCCTCGATGCCCTCCTCATCCAGGTCCCTGGGCAGGGACTCGTACTCGATGTAGACGGTCTGGACCTTGCCAGCCCGCTGGGTGGGGGTGGCGTGGCGCTTGCCGTGGAACGGCTTCTTGTAGCGGTTCTTCTTGTACGCGGACATCGTCGCTCTATGGAGTTAGCAGCCGAGCTGGCGCAGGATCGCGTCGATCGAGGCGGCCAGGTCGGAGAGGCTGACTTCGCCGGAAACGACGAAGTCGGCGGCGGATCGCTTTTCACCGATCGGGAGCTGGGCGCCTTCCCTTCGACCCACCTCGCCAGGCGCCCACCCACGGGACGCTACGGCGCGGCGGTCACGCTCCGCATCGGAGACCTCGACGAAAACCAGCACGTCGCACACCGCCCGGTAGCCGGTCTCGCCGTCCGACTCCAGCAGGAGCGGCACGTCGAGCACGACCCGGGGCACCTGTGCCGCGCGGGCCTGGGTGAGGTCGGAGAAGATCCTGGCACGAACGGCGGGGTGGATCCAGCTTTCGAGCCAGGTCCGTTCCTCGGGATCGGTAAAGATGCGGCTGGCCAAGTGGGCCCGGTCGGGCTGTCCGTCCCGGATGGCGTCCTGGCCGTAGCGTTCGACCAGGCGGGAGCAGCCCTCGGGCGAGCCCAGGACCTGGTGGGCGAGCTGGTCGGCGGAAAGCACGCGGCCCGTCTCACCGGCCAGCATCGCAGCCACGGTGGACTTTCCGGAGGCGATGCCCCCGAGGACCCCAAAAATCACAGGGGCAGGGGAAGCGCCGGGGCCTTGCTGGGGGATCTGGGCTCGCTGGCTCACGGTCGGGGCCGCGCTCACGGGCGCAGAACTGTGGGGGAT
>CAYWNK010000320.1:0-6665 GCA_964459495.1 uncultured Planctomycetaceae bacterium | reverse complement strand
CTCCATGGCGCCACAGCCCGGAAGGATTCAGGCGATTCAAATTCTCGCCGACAGGCGGCTGCCGGGGCCGCGGTGCCCCAGTCTAGCCCAGGGGGAACCCGGGTCCCCAATGGGGCCAGGTGCCCTGCACATCCATCGGCTCAGCTGGCGAAGCCAAGTCCCTTGCCGCCGAATTGGGCCTGCTGCCGAAGGCCGGGGGCTGCTGAATTGTGGGGGGGGGAACCGCGCTCGGGTCCGCCGCTGGGGCGCTAGCCCTTCTCGGGATCGACTCCATCCTTTTTCCCCTTCAGGTCTTGCCGCAGCGGAGTGGAAATGGAGCGCCAGGGGCGACGGCTTCTGGCTCTGGGCCTGGCGGCGGTGATCTCGATCGTTCCGCTGGAGGCGGCCTGTATGCTGAAGGTCGCCGAAGAGCCCGGACGGACCGTGGAGCAGCTGCGCATGATCCAGGTCGCTCTTGGCCTTGGGGTCTTGACCGCCCCCCCTCGGGAGCTTCGGGCACTTTGCGGTCGAGCTCCCGTTCCGCTTCGACGAAGCCTAGCCCCGCGATCTGGCGCTCGTGCTCACGCAGCTGGCCACCGGGCGCTCGTACCTATTGCACGGGGGAGAGGCGCACCTGGTAGTCGAATGAGACGGCCGGCTCCTCGCGGAACTGCATGGGATCGATCGCCTGCCCGCTGAGCACCACGTGCGGGTGTTTCGCGGCCTGTTGACCGCGGGCGACCATCGGCTCGTCGTTCGCAGCGGGCGAGACTCGTCGACGACCTATTGGCTCTACCGGGCGCAGCTGTACGGTGGGGACTGAATGGAACTGATCTACATCACCGACCCCATGTGTTCGTGGTGCTGGGGCTTCGCTCCGGCGATCGAACGCATCCAAGAGAGTTTGCCAGCGGGCATGGACCTTGCTCTCGTGCTCGGCGGCTTGGCGCCGGACTCGGACGATCCCATGCCGGCGGAGACCCGGGCCATGGTGCAGGGGGCCTGGGACGCGGTAGAGCAGCGGACCGGCGCGCGCTTCAACCGGGACTTCTGGGAGCGCTGTGCACCGCGACGTTCCACCTGGCCGGCCTGCCGCGCGGTGCTCGCCGCACGTCGGCTGGAGACCGGTGCAGACTGGCGCGTGTTCAAGGCTCTACAGCGGGCGTACTACCTGGAGGCGCGAAATCCCTCTGATGAGGACACCTTGATCGCGGTGGCGGGTGAGCAGGGACTGGACAAAGATGCATTCCGGATCCTGCTGACCAGCGCGGAAGTCCAAGAGGACTTTGCCAAGGATCGGCAGCGCTGCGCCGAGATCGGCCCAACCGCATTTCCGACCCTGGCCGTCAGTGAGCCGGGCGGGCTCACTGTGATCACCCGGGGCTGGCAACCCTTCGAGGCGATCGAGGGAACGCTCGCCGAGCACGGCATCGGATGAAACTCTCATCGGGGTCGAACGGTTCGGCGCGGGGCTCACGGAGTCCGCTGAGCCCGTGAAGAGCACCAGAGCCCCGGACCGCTTCGGCGAGGGATTCTATGTAGGCCTGCGCTACGGCACCTTCTCGATCGGAGACGACTTCGATGGTGAGACGGCGCTCGTCGGTCCGGACGACCTGATCGTCGTCCCCGCCTTCGCCGATGCAGGCGGCATCGGTTACGCGATCAGAGCGGGGGCCGCGTCGCGACCCACTTCCTCATCGGGGTCGGCTTCCATTCCCTCTCGATGCCCGAGGGCTCCAGCGACGGGGTCGCTGTGGGGGAGGGCGAGCTGACGGGGCTCGGTTTCGACGTGGGGAGCGGCGCATCGGTGGCGCTGTACAAGCACCTGACCTTCTTCACTGACTACTTCTATCGCTGCATCACTTTCACCAACGGCTCGGGCGTGGTGGGGGATGACGTGCCGCTCGGCGACAATCTGGACTCGGTAGAGCCGGTCCTGATGTTCGGGCTGAATCTGGTCTTCTGACTGGCTCGCGTCCGTGTTCGGAAAGAAATACTAGGATTGCGGTGACGGGCACCTAGTGCTGGGGTCTATTCCCCCATCCCGTCCCAAGTTCGACCACCGGAAGGAACTCCTGTGCTAGCGATCAAGTGCTCCGTCTTGTCCCTGCTTGCGATGCCAGCTCTGGGGGCACCCCAGTTCCCCTTGTCCCTGATCCGATCGGATGCCGAGGGATTCGGGCTCACCGTGGAGCTCTCGGGTGATCGACTGTTCGTGGGTGCCCAGCAAGATGACACGTTCGGCATGGATGCCGGGGCGGTCTATGCATACGACCTGCCGGGCACAGAGCCGGCGTTGACCATCGTTCCCGATGTTCATTTGCCCGGCGAGTTCTTTGGAAGAACCATGGATGCTGTCGGAGACTACCTGGTGGTCGGCAGCAACGAAAACGACCAGGCCGGTGGGAACGCAGGGGCAGCATTCGTCTTTGACGCATCCACAGGCCAGCAGCTGCATCAGCTCATTGCTTCCGATGCGCAGCCCACGGACTTCTTCGGTGGGGCCGTTGCGACCGATGGCGTGCATGCTGTTGTGGGAGCCACCGGTGAGGACAGCGCTGGGTCGTTTGCCGGTGCGGCCTACGTCTATGACTTGAGCACAGGCCTAGAGCTCCACAAGCTAACCGGGAGTGATATCGACGCCTCCGACAGGTTCGGCAGTTCCGTCGCTGTTGACGGAGATCTCGTGGTCGTCGGCGCCGAAAGCCACAACGACATGTTCTCCGGCCAGGGCGCCGTCTATGTCTTCGACGTTGCGAGCGGCCAACAGCTGTTGAAGCTGATTCCCACCGATGCCCACAGCTTCCAGCGTTTCGGTTTATGGGTCGGCTTGGATTCCCAGACCATTGTGGTCTCAGCCACTGAGGACAATGAGTTGGGTAGCGACGCCGGTGCCGTCTACGTGTTCGATCGCCAAAGCGGTCAACAGCTCCACAAGCTGACCGAACCCGGTGGCGGAGCGAACTCCACGTTCGGGGCTGGGCTCGACGTGCAGGATGGAGAGGCGATGATCGGGGCGCTCACGCCTTCATCGGGTTCTGCCACTGCCTACCTCTTCGACCTGACGACGGGAACATTGCGCTTCGAGCAGCCGGCGCCCATCTCTGATTTCGGCGGCGCCTACTCGAACCGTTTCTCGTTCGATGGGGAAAGGGTCGCGATGGGATCGTCGGTTCCGCGCTTGGTCACCGTACAGCTTGCTCTCGAGCGAATCGGAGCCCGTTACTGCTCGCCCGCGCCTCTGAACTCCAACGGGCTGTCGGGCCGGATCGAGGTTTTGGGAAGTACCTCCGTGGACGATGACCTTGTCCGCCTCGGAGCGATCGGCCTTCCGCAGTTCCAGCTCGGCTACTTCCTGACGAGCCAAACCCAGGGCTTCCTGCCCAACCCGGCGGGGAGTCAAGGCAACCTCTGCCTTGGGGGCGCGATTGGCCGCTACAACCTCCAGCTGCAGACGGTTGGGTTCCTTGGCACCTTTGCCATCGAAGTGGACCTGAGTCAGGCCCCGGTCACGCCCAGCGTGCCGATCTTGGCGGGCGAGACCTGGAACTTCCAGGCTTGGTACCGGGATGCCAACCCAGGGCCCACGACCAATCTGACCGATGCGGTCAGCCTCACTCTGCGTTAGGCCAAGCTCGCTGTTCGGAACGCACTCGCCCCCGGTTCGTAGGAACCGGGGGCGAGTTCAATGCTGCCACCTCGGGGCGAGTGGAGCGAAGGTCTGAGTGGCGGCGCTGGACTAACGGCTTTGGGCGAGCAGCCAGGTGTAGAAGGCCTCGCTCGTGTAGACGTCGGTCCAGGCGTCGTGTCCGCCGCTGGTCGACGAGGTGAAGACGAGACGCTGGGCGCTGAGGTCTGTGGACTCCAGGTCGGAGGGGTCTAGGCGCAGGAAGGACTGTCCCGCCAGTTCCTCGATGCGTTCCGCGGCCCCGTTGGCGACCTCGATCGGGACGGTGCGGTCGTTCAGGTTGTGGGCGATCCAAACGCTCAGTCCCGCGAGATCCTCGGGGTCGGGGATGCGGTCGACCCGGCCGCCGATCGGGGCGATGGCGGCGAATCGGCCAGGCATGGCGTCGGCCAGGCCCCAGCTGCCACGGCCGCCGGCGGACAGGCCGGTGACGGAGACGCGGTCAGGGTCGCCCTTGAAGTCAGCGATCAGGCTGTCGAGGATCGTGCCGATCACCTCGGGTTGCTGGTGGTAGAGCCCGCCGGTGATGTGCAGGTTGAGGACGATGAAACCGTCGAGCAGCAGTCGGTTGCGCGGGATCGTCATGTCGGTCTCGTCGCGCAGCAGCCGGGGCAGGCCCCAGTGGTTCAGGTCCGCGACCTCACCGCCGACACCGAAGGCACCCTGCAGGTAGACGAGGATGGGATAGGTGCCCCCGTAAGCGGCGTGGCTCTCGGGCAGGTACAGGGTGTAGCCGTCGATGTTGCCAATGGATTCGTCGAACTCGATCGTGGCCAGCGCGCCGGGGCGCGGGTCGCCGAGGGTTCGAGCGATGGCGTCGGGGCTGAGTCCGGGGGTGTACAGGCTGCCGAGGCCGCTGCCACCGAGGCCGCTGCCACCGAGGCCGCTGCCACCGAGGCCGCTGCCACCGAAGCCTCCGGTGGATGACGCACCGCGATCCGGCTCGTCAGTGTCACCACTCCCGCGGGTTGGATCATCGCTGGCAATGGGCTCCTCCGGCATGGGCTCCTCGTCCAGGCTGCTGCTTGGACCTCCAGTTGCGTGCGAAGCCTCGACCCGGGAGATCCGCAGAGTTCCGGTGCTCGTCTGAGCCTGGATGGGGGACGCACCCTCACCAATGGAGCAGCTCTGGAACTTCGACCCGGTGCTCTCCGAGATCTGCTCCTCGAAAGGGAAGGTGGATTCGATCGTGCCACGGGCGTGGAAGGTGGCGGGGAAATCGCCGGCTAGCTGGATCTCCACGTCCCCGTCGGTGGCGCTGAACATCGAGAGCTCGGTCGGTGAAGCAGCGAGGACGGCGTAGACACTACCCGAGGAGGCGTGGGCGGCCGTCTCGCCCGACATGCCGTCGATGTGGATGTCTCCGCCGGACGTTTGAGCCGAAACGACCCCTGTGCTTGGGCCAAGATAGATGTTCCCATTGGACGTACGCGCCCACGCGCCGCCGGAGGCCCCGGCGACGGTGACGTTGCCGCCGATGGCCAGCAGCTCGGCGCCGTGGGTGGTTCCGGAGACCATCTCGATGCTCCCCCGGTTGGCGCGCGCCTTGACATTGCCTTCGACGGATCCGATGACGATGTCGCCGCTGGTGGCGACCTTCAAGTTGTGATCCGGGGGGAGCTCAATGGAGTAGCTCACAGATTCGAGCTGGGCGCCGGTGGGGTCTGGCTGGTGGAGGATGCTCGCCCTGTCGTCGATGCTCAGGGTTCCTTCCCCAACGGTGATGCCAAAGTCGACGGTCGAGAGAAGGGCCTGAGCACCTTCTTCGTCGGCCGCTTGGACTTCTCGAACGGTGTGAAGGACGAGTTGGCCCCCGGTCCCCGGGAGAACAGCTACGTTCCCCCGGACGAGCTCGAGCACGACCTCCTGGCCCGCGGTGAGCGATAGCTGTTGGTTCAGCTGCTTGCGATAGACGGGCAGGGTGCTTGCTGTTTCCAGCTCCGTCTCCTGGACGGGGATATCCTGCCCCCAGAGCAACGCCCACTTCGGCGCGAAGGAAGCGCGCAGTTCGGCGCCCCGCTCGGTGGACATGAGGCCCCAGAGCCCGGCGCCGGCCAGCAAGAGACCGGCGGGGACGAGCTTCCGGGCGAGGCGCCTGTGCTGCGGCTCGCCGCTGCCTTCGGCAGCCTGGCCCATCCAGTTCCGAGGGGGCAGGGGCGTGCCAGTGGGGTTCTGCAGGTGGGCGAGCTCGGCTCCCAGGGCGTCGGCTGTCTCCGCGGCGGAGGGGAAACGATCCTCGGGGCACTTCTCCATCAGCTTGCCGACGAGCGCGGCCAGCCAGTCGTCGATGCGCGGGTTGGTCTCCCGGATCGGCCGAGGCTCGGTTTCACAGACGCGGTGGATCACGCCGAAGACGGTCTCGGCGCGGAACGGTGCGTGGCCCGTAGCGGCGTTGTAGAGCAGGCTGCCGAGGCTGAATAGGTCGGAGCGTTCGCTGGTGCTGAGCCCGCGGGCCTGCTCGGGGGACATGAATTGGGGCGTACCCGAGATCGTGCCGCTCGTCGTCATCGAGGCTTCGTCGACTACCCTGGCGAGGCCGAAGTCGGTGACCATCGCGCGCTCGACGGTCTCCTCGAGGATGACGTTCGCGGGCTTCACGTCGCGGTGCACGATGCCTTGGTCGTGGGCGGCGGCGAGACCCTTGGCGACCTGCAGGCCGATGCGCGCGATCTGACCGGTGTCCAGGGGGCCGTCGCGCTCGATGCGCTGTTCCAGGGACAGGCCGGGGATGTACTTCATCACGATGTACGGCAGGCCGCGGTGATCGTCGACCGCGTGGATGGGCACGACGTGCTCATGGGACACCGCGGCGACCGCGCGCGCCTCGCGCTCGAAGCGACTGCGGGCCGATCCGATGCTCTGGTAGGCGGGCGACATGATCTTGATCGCGACGAAGCGGCCGAGGCGCGGTTCGAGCGCCTTCATCACCAGCCCCGTGGTGCCGCGGCCCACCAGGCCGCAGACCTCGTAGGCACCGATGCGCCCCATCTTTTCGGGG
>CAYWNK010000319.1:0-6673 GCA_964459495.1 uncultured Planctomycetaceae bacterium | reverse complement strand
GGACGAGCGGCCATGACGACGGCAACGGTCAAGCTTTGGGGCACAGCGGTGGGCTACGTGTCGATGGACCGGGGCGAGCGCTTCGCTCGGTTCGAGTACGACCCCGCCTTCGCGGCGGCGGGGATCGAACTCGCGCCCCTGCAGATGGAGGCGGCGCCGAACCGGATCTTCCGCTTTCCGGGCCTTGAGCCGCGCACCTTCCACGGCCTGCCGGGGCTTCTTGCCGACAGCCTGCCGGACCGCTTTGGCAACCGGCTGATCGACGTCTGGCTGGCGCGCAGCGGCCGGAGCGCGGACGACTTCAACGCGGTGGATCGGCTGTGCTACACGGGTTCCCGGGCGATGGGGGCGCTGGAGTTTGTGCCCAGCACCGGACTCGATGCACAGGGGGACCGACCACTGGAGATCGCAGCCCTGGTGGAGCTCGCCTCGATGGCCTTCGCTGAGAAGTCGAAGCTCGACGCAAAGCTCGGGGGAGAAGGCGGGGACCGCGGTCTCCTCGATATCCTGAGCGTTGGCGCCTCGGCTGGCGGCGCCCGGGCCAAGGCGGTGATCGCGTTCGATCCAAAGACGAACGCAGTGCGCTCCGGTCAGATCGACTTGCCGGTGGGCTTCGAGCACTGGCTGATCAAATTCGACGGCGTCGAATTCAACGGCGACTGGGGCGTGGCGGACCCCGCCGGCTACGGACTGCTGGAGTACAGCTACTCCGAAGTCGCGAAGCGGTGCGGCATCGAGATGGAGGAGTGCCAGATCCTCGAGGAGAACGGCCGGCGTCACTTCATGACGCGCCGCTTCGATCGCAGTCCCGGCGGCGCCAAGCACTTCCTCCAGTCCTTCGGTGCCCTTGCGCACTACGACTACTACCACAGCGGCCAGCACAGCTACGAGCAACTCTTCCTGACGATGAAGCAGCTCGGGGTGCCACGCTCCGACATGGACCAGCAGCTGCGCCGCACCATCTTCAATGTCGTCGGCTGCAACCAGGACGACCATGTCAAGAACTTCGCCTTCCTGATGGATCGCCAGGGCCGCTGGAGCCTCTCGCCTGCCTACGACCTATGCCACGCCGAGGGCAGCGACTTTACGCGCTTTCACCAGTTGAGCCTCAACGGCAAGACCACTGACTTCACCCGCGCCGACCTCAAGCACCTCGCCGAGTACGCCGACCTTCCCCAGGGGCGCGAGACGCTGATCCTGGATGAGGTGCTTGAGGCCTTCGGCGGCTGGGAAGCGCGCGCGGTAGACCTCGGGATTCCCCAGCGCCTCCGGGATCACGTCGCGCGCACCCTGCGCCTGCGCTGGTAGCTCGAGCACTCCTCCGGCATTCCACTGTGCTTGCTCATAGTTCCGCCGCGCGCGCGACCAGCTTGAGGAAGGCCGCGCGGTAGCCGCCAGGGTCGTGGCTGCTGGCCTCGAGGGCCCAGCCGCGCACGTCGCCGAAGGTGGCGCCGGACCGGTAGGCCGAGTTGCGCAGGAGCATGCCGAAGCCGGCGACGGCGGCGGCGAAGCGGGTGTCCTGGGAGGCTTCGTGGAAGTTCATGCCCCTGTCGACGATGGGGTAGGCGAGCTCCTTGGCGGGGGCGCGACCCTCCGGCTGCATGTAGCGCAGGCTGACCGTGAGGAGTTCGTCCGAGGTTCCCGCGGGGGCGGGACTGGGGAGGTCCTGGTAGCGCAGCGGCTGCTCGCCGGGCACGCAGAGGCCAGCTCCGGCGGGCACCACCTCGTAGAGCGCCGTCACCGTGTGGCCCGCGCCGATCTCGCCGGCGTCCTTGCTGTCATCCCGGAAGTCCTGGGCGGCCATGAGGCGGTTCTCGTAGCCGATCAAGCGGTAGGCCGCCACCTGGGACGGGTTGAACTCCACCTGGATCTTGACGTCCTTGGCGATGGTGTCGAGGGTGCCGCCCATCTGCGCGACCAGCACCTTGCGGGCCTCCTGGATGCCGTCGATGTAGGCATAGTTGCCGTTGCCCTTGTCCGCTAGCAGCTCCATTTTGGAGTCCTGGAGGTTGCCCATGCCGAAGCCGAGGACCGTGAGGAAGATGCCCGTCTTCGCCTTGGCTTCGATCAGGTTTTCCAGTCCGGTTTCGCTGGAAACGCCCACGTTGAAGTCCCCGTCGGTGGCCAAGATGACCCGGTTGATGCCGCCCTTGCGGAAGTTCCTGGCGGCAAGCTGGTAGGCCAGCTGGATGCCCGCCGCGCCGTTGGTGGAGCCGCCGGCGGAGAGCCGCTCGAGGGCTTGGAAGATGGCTTCGGGGAACTGGGCGCTGGTGGGTTCGAGAGCGACGCCCGAGGCGCCGGCGTAGACCACGATGCCGACCGTGTCGCGGACGTCGAGATTCTCGACCAGCAGCGACATGGAGCGCACCAACAGGGGCAGCTTGCCCGGGCCGTTCATGGAGCCCGATACGTCGATCAAGAAGACCAGGTTCGACTGCTTGCGCTCGGCGACGCTGACCGGCCGGCCGGCGAGGCCGATGCGCACGAGGCGGTGCTCCGGTTTCCACGGGGCCGCGGCGACTTCGACGTCGACGGAGAAGGGGTCCGCGCCGGTGGGGGCCGGGTAGCTGTAGGGGAAGTAATTGACGAGCTCCTCGATGCGGACGGCGTCCTTGGGCGGCAGGTTGCCCCCCTGGAGAAAGCGGCGCACGTTGGCGTAGGAGGCCGTGTCCACGTCGATGGCGAAGGTGGAGAGGGGCGCGTCGCCGGGGGAGAGAAAGCCGTTCTCCTGCACCTGGGCGTAGGACTCGCCGGTGTCTTGGACGCTGTCGGAGTCCCCCAAAATACCTCCCGTGGAGAAGGCACGGAATGTCTGTCGATGTGTTCCGCTCGACCGGGTCCAAGTCGTCTGACCGGATGCATAGCCGAGCACGTGAAGCCTGTCGCGAACGTTGTATGCGGGCCTCGGAATCGGATCTGCACCCATATAGCCCTGGCCGCTGAGAGCGCCAGCAGCTGCTGCTGCTTCTCCTCCTCCTCCTCCACCGTAACCCAGGCTGGACAAGCGGTGGATTTGCTCATCGTCGAGGCCAGGAACTCGGTAGCCAAGGCTCTGCGGTGGATTGCTCGGCTGCGCTACTAGGGCTTCGAGGTACTTACGATCCTCAGGACCCTCGCCGGGCTTGGACCCACCGCGCTCCAGGCCATACCAGCCTCCTGCAAGCAGCAAGGCCGTCGCGGCCACGCCCGCCAGCGAGCGCCAGCTCAGCATCGGCGAGTTCTTGCGGGGCTTGGCGCGGAGCGCTTGGTTTTCGATCACCGATCTCTGTTCCGCGGTCAGCTCTGAGGATTGCGCAAGGCTCTCAGCCGCAAGGCCGGACCCGAGTAGACCCGCGGTCTGCGCGATCCCTTCAACGCTGGCCCGCGCGGCGGGGTCTCTTTCGAGGAAGGCCTCCACGGCCACGAGGTCCGCGCCCTCCAGCTCGCCCAGTGCATAGGCGGTCAGCCGCCAGTCGTTGCGATCGATTTCAGCGCTCATGCCTTCGCTCCCTTTTTGTGGTCTTGCATCGTCAGTCGCCCGCGCAGGGCCTGGATGCCCTCGTGAATCAGCCAGCCCACCGTGCCCACCGTCGCTTCGGTGATGCGCGCGATCTCCTTGTAGGAATGGCCGTGCTGGAACTTGAGGCGCAGAGCCTCCTGCTGTTTGACGGGAAGCCCCTGCAGCGCGCCCATCACTCGCTCGAGTTCGTCGGCACGCTCGAGGTCTGCGCCTGGGGGCGAAGTGCATGCGGGTGAGGTCTCTGTCTCTTCACTTAGATGGGTCATGCGTCTCTCCTTGCGCTGGACGTCGAGTGCCTGATTGCGGCAGACTCGAAAGAGCCATTCGCCCACGTGCCCCGCGACCTTTCTGTGGTCCTGTTTGCAGAGCTGGAGGAAGGACTCCTGGACCACATCCCGTGCGCGCTCGAGGTCCCCGTGGAGCAGCCCGGTCGCGTAGCGCATCAGGGAGCGCTCGTGCTCCCCAAGGGCCTCATGGATCCACTGATCCGCTTTCCCCTCGCCTGCGCCTGAAACGTCGTTCATCGATGGTCGAAGCGGTCTGCCGCCTTGCTCTGGGCTGACAACGGCTGGACGGCCGGGAGATTGGTGAAACCCGGCAGGAATTGTCGGGGATCCGAATCACGGCTTGCCGGGTGAGCCTGGGATCCATTCCGGGATTGACCTTGGCGCTCCCATGAATTCAATTGTTGCTCTACGGTGGATATCGTGCGGTTCGTCGATCTCCCTCGATGCATCGCTTGCAGCTCCAGTCCATGCTCCAATCGTCATGCGCACTCTCATTCTTTTCGCGTTCGTACTCGCCTCCCCTGTCTTTGCCCAGCAGAGGAATCACTTCCTGCTGCCCTCCGCCCAGCTAGCCGAAAGCCGCTTCGGCAGCGCGAGCGCGATCGAAGGAGACCTGGCCGTCGTGGGGCGTGACGGGCAAGGTCCCGGGCAGGCCTTTGGTTTCGACGTGCAGTCCGGGGCACAGATCCTAGACCTGGTGCCGTCCATCGGCAGCGGAGGCGACCGCTTCGGCGGTGCCATCGCCCTGGACGAGAGCATGATCGCAATCGGCGCTCGGCTGCTCGACCTCGCCACCTTCAACGACGGCGCGGTCTTTGTGTTCGACCGTGCAACGGGACAAGAAGTGATGATCCTGACGGGTTCCAGTTCCGTCTCCAACGGCCGCCTGGGAACTTCGGTTGCCCTCGGTGGTGAATTCATCGCGGCGGGCGCCCCGCACTCGTCGAGCTCGAATCAGGCGCGCGCCTATCTCTTCGACCGGGCCACAGGGGCTGAGCTGCAAGCGATCGAGCAGCCGGGCAGCAGTGCCTTCGGGGCCAGCATCGCCGTGGATGCGCAGTTCTTGCTCGTCGGTGCTCCCGGTGACCCCATCAACGGCCTAGCCTCGGGGGCCGCCTACATCTACGACACCAGCACCGGAGACCTGCGCTGGCAGCTCAGCCCGGCGGACGGCAACGCGAACGACGAGTTCGGGTTCCGGGTGGCTTTGGCCGATGGGCTTGCCATCGTCTCGGCCCCCGGCAAGGAGGGAATCAGCCACGCCTCGCAGGGGGTCGTCTACGTGTTCGATGCTCAAACGGGGGATGAACTCGCGAGGATCGATCCCCTGGACCCGGACACCGATAACCGCTTTGGGACCTCGCTCTCCACGGACGGTGCAACCCTGGCCATCGGGTCTCCGATCGATGACCTGGTCAAGACCAACTCAGGATCGGTCTACGTCTACGAGCTGGCGGGCCTGCAGCCCATCGGCGAGTTCGCCGCCCTTGACGTCGATCCCTTCGATCGCTTCGGGGCCAGCGTATCCATCGACTTCCCGAACGTTGTCGTGGGCTCTGCCTGGGATGGTCCGAACGGCAGCCAGCGGGGTTCGGCCCACCTGTTCACGATCGATCCGGATCAGGCTCCCGGCTCCAACGAGTGCAGCCCCGCGGAGGCGAATTCCTCAGGGTTGCCGGGCCGTTTGTCCTTCGCCTGGGGAGGCGACCTCGCCAAGGGCAACTTTCTGCAGCTCGCCGCCACCGACCTGCCCGCCTTTGGCTTCGGCTATTTCCTGGTGGCAGGCCAGCCGGCGAACATCCCGATGGCTGGGGGGAGCAGCGGCACCCTGTGCCTGGGTGGGGAGATCGGACGCTTGTCGTCCCAGGTCCACTTGATCTCTGGCTCAGGAACCCTGTCCGTCGGGGTCGACCTAGCCGAGCTGCCGCTGTCCCCGGTCCGGCCCGCCCAGCCCGGCGAGACCTGGCGCTTCCAGGCCTGGTTCCGTGACGGCCAGACCTCGAACTTCACCAACGCCCGCGCGGTTGTGTTTTAGGCGTTCGCGGAATTCGCGCGGCGGGCCCTGGATCGATCCGGAGGCCGGGAACACGCCCATCCACGTGATCAAGATCGACGATTGGGCCAATCCAGCAGCAGTCGGTTGGCGGGATGGTGTTTCTTGTGCGGGCGTGGAATGGTCCGGAAGCGAGATGTTTCCGCAAATGTGGGTTCGGTGCTGCGCGGGCCGTGCGCTTCCACGGCGGCCCAGCACCTTCCCGGACGGCCGTCTCGCCGGCCTGCACTCCCCCTGTTCCCCGCCCCCACGCGGGGAGACCCCATGCGCTCGCAAGCTCCTTGGTCCGCGCTCTGTGCGGCTGCCGTGCTCGTTGTCCCGTCCTCGGCTGTCCCTTCCCAGGGCCCGGGCTTCACTCTTCTCTCGGGAGGCCATGGCCAGGGGCAGGTCTTGCCCCACCGCATCCCAGAGCTCGACGGGGCGGGCATGCCGACGGGCGACTTGATCGAGGTGCGCAGTCTTGGCGACCTCATCACCCACGGACGCAGCGGCAATGGGCTGCTCCCCAGCCCGGTCCTGGACACCAGCCCGGTCCTTCCTGGGGGAATCGCCGGCAACCACTTCCTGCGGGTCACGCTCTCGGACGATGTCGACCCGGAGTCGGTCTTCGACTTCGAGCCCAGTGGGCTGCCGAACAACAGCCTTTCAGGCCTTGTCGAAGTGACCGCCACCGTTGGCGGCCAGACGGCGATGATCCCGGGCCGTGTGTTCCTGGGCGGCGCCACGCCTGGCCGGGTGGCAGCCGGCGGCGTGCTGCCGTTCCTGTCCCTGGTGCGGCGCGCCCCCGGGGGCGGGTTGCTTGCGACAGCCATGGATGAGGACGGTGACGGGGCT
>CAYWNK010000318.1:0-6695 GCA_964459495.1 uncultured Planctomycetaceae bacterium | reverse complement strand
ACTGCAACGCCGCCCAAATCGCCGCACTCCGAGCGGCCCTGGATCACGCGCTGGCGCACGCCGAATAGGGGCCCGCGAGTCCCATCTTTCGCGCTCACGTCCAGCTGCTCAGCCCGCTAGAGCGGCCAACTAGGGACCCGAGCTCATCGACCGATTTTTCGCCTAGGGGGACTCCCCCTAGGCGTTCTTTGTGCCCATTGCGACGGTGCAATGTGACCTCACTGGGCCTGGACTCCACTGGCCTTGACAGATCACGGGTAGCGTGCTCCTCTGGTACTTCATTTCTTTCCCTAGCGCGTACCCATCATTCGAGCCTGCCATGTTCGACCGCGATGATCTTTTTGCCTCGCACGACCCATTCGGCACCTTTGCTGCGGCGATAGCCAAAGCACCCTCAACAGGGATTGCATTCGACCCCGCTGTCGCGAGGAATCAGTGGGCAGGCCGCAGCAAATCTGAGATCCGTGACCACCTGCTGAGTTGCCCCAAAGGCATGGACCTGCGCCCCACCGTGATGCGGGTGATCCACGAGCGAGCCATGCTGATTGATGCCTTCGAGGCGTTCCGGATTACGGCGAGCCATGTCAGTTCACGCCTCGCCCGGAAAGCCAGCCAGATGCGCAAGTCCTCATGGCTTGCGGGGGAGGCCATGCATGCTGTCAACGCATGCGTCCTTCAGGAGCAGCGCCGGTTAGTCGCCCAAGAGGGCATCCAGGATCCCCTGCTCGATCACTACGCGAGCCTTCATCAGGTATTCGAAATCCCCTATCGCCAACTCCGGTTTGCCACGACTCGCATCAACGACCTCGTCGATGACCAACGGATCCCCATCGTTCGGGTCTTCCTGCAGGGCATCCCTATCCAGGACGTTGTCATGCAGTCGCAGCAATCGATGGTGGAGCTGACCCAGTCGATGAAGGTCGGACTGATGACTCTGAAGTTAGAACAGGTCGACGGCTCGGACTGACCACCATGCCTGAATGGCGGATGGACGAGATCTTGGAGAACTTAGTTCGCGGCGAGGCCGGCCCGACCCTGGCACGCCCCGGAACCCTGTACCTGGCTACTGAGTCCCTTGATCCAGAACGAATGAACGATCCGGTCGAGATGGAGGATTCCCTTCGGGCCAGCTTTGGCCAGGAGCTTGCTCAGACCGTGCGTGCGAGGCTTCTAGGCTCTGCCTATGGACGCTACTACCTTGTGGGCGGATCCCAAGACAGATTCCGTCGCTGGAATGGGGAAGAGGAAGACCTGCTGGAAGAACTCGTGCGTGAAGGCCGCGAAGAAGGGATCGCCCAGCTTCCTGTCACGGCACGCCCACCTCTTGGCCCTGCTGGCACCGTCTGGGCATGCCGACTTGCGGAGGCAGTCTGGCCGACCGATCAAGGCAAGCTACGGCTCGGGCTAGCTCTCCAGGCAATGAAGAAGGGGCGCAGCGCACTGCATTGGTTCGACAAGGTCGCCGTCGAGTCCGCTGTTCCGAGCTCGCAGGTGCTGGCTCTTTTGCTCGCCACCAACCTAGAGCTGCACGAGCAACAACGCACATCGGCCGCGATCCGAGCGAAACGTGCGATCCAACTGGCTCCAAGCTCAGCCGGCGTTGCGGTTACCTCTCTCTTGGCTGGGATCCAAGCCCATGATGTTCCGTTGATCAGGCAGGCTGCATTCCGACTAGACGAGCTTGGAACCAGCGCATCTGCGACATTGGATATCTTCACGGAACAACGAGCCCGCAGAGTGCGTGATGGCCTTCAGGAAGAGCCCCGCCAGCTCCCTCGAAGCACGCGTGCATATTTCGGCGACAACGCCCTGCGCGTCTACAATCTATCCTAGGTCCACCATGAATCGGTTCATCGCATTGTTCGCCTGCCTACTCTGCCTCGCTACCTACAAAGCCCTGGCGGCACCGGCCGTCTCCGCGCAACCCAGTGTCTGCCTGGAGGCGAGCTTCGGAGGTGGCAGCGGAGTAGTCCCTGCAAAACGGAAGATTCCAACCCAGGCCCCTCCTCCTTAGCTCATGGGAATCACCCAAAAGCGACTGAGCGCTGTTGCCCTTCTCGCTCTGGCTACCGCTGGGTCGGTGGCTCTGTGGAATCGACGGGAACTACGGGCTAGCCAGAGCGGTCTCGCACCGTCCACCCAGGGGTCACGGCCTGAGCCAAGCCCCGCAGCTCTCCCCACGGACCAGGCACCCGATCAGCCCGGCTCCATTCGGGCGGCCACCCCCTATACGGTTTCAGGCGGCGAACGTTCCCGTGCGAGAGTGAAGTTCCACGTCCGTGGGCCGGATGGATCAGCCCTATCCACTGCAAGGGTGTTCCGGAGCGCGGCGGGTGCTCCATGCGTCGAAGTCCCGGTCGACGGGTCTGGCTCCTTCCGTCTCGATGGCGACCACGAACCGATTGCGATCGTGGCGAGCGGCTACATGGGCATGGCCCAATTCACCGCCAAGCCTGGTACGACCATCGAGCTAGAGACCGCCCAGGCGATCACGGTCCATCTGGTTGACACCACAGGGGAGCCGGTCGCCACCGAGCTCGAGATCGACGGGGCGATGCCGCTCCCACTCCAAGGCGTCGGAGGTCCAGCGCAGGCGAGGTGGGCGATCCAAGGATCATCATCACTGGAGATCCATACCATCCCTGCTGCCCCAGGCAAAGGAACGCTTCACGCCCGCACCGAGGAAGGCGAAGTCACCTGGGCAGGCTCTTGGCCGGACCCAGGGTCGACCATCAAGCTTGCCATTGGCGCCGGTACGCGGTTGTACGGACGAATTGCCGACATGCCACCTGGCACCGCGGACGCTCGAGTCACCGCTCGCCTGGCGAGTGATGGCTGGGACGTGCAGCGCTCGAGCGTCATCGCCAGTGTTGACGGGACCTGGCAGATCACTGGCTACACGCCAAGCGCCGAAGAGGCCATCCTCCTCACGCTCGAGCACCCGCGGGCCGAACCCGACATCGCCTCCGTTCCCTTGGACTCCTGGAGTCGAGGCTCCCCCGTCTCCGTGGGCCTCACTTGGAAAGACAGCATCCCGCTCAAGGTCGAAGTGCGCGACGAGTTCACCTCTGAGCCAATCCCCTACCCGACTGTCTCCGTCCAGTGGTCCACAGAAGCAGGATGGCAGAAACGCGTTCTCAAGGGCGACTCCGGAGGGTTCGCGCAACTGACCTCAGCCCCAAGCGGCCAGGCCTGGGTTCGCCTGCTCCGGGAGGGCTATTCGGAGGTGGCGCACGGTCCGTTTGCCTTGCCGGATCAGCAACAGAACTGGATCTGGATCCCCGCGGTCCACGAAGCATCGCTGCGTGTCTGCGTGACCCGAGACGGAATTCCACTGCGCAATGCGAGCATCAGCACTTTCGATCCAGGTGGCGCCACAGAGACCAGGAAGGTCTCTCTGGATGATGATGGCTGCGCGGTCCTCACAGGATTGCCGCGGGGGACCCTCAACGTGCAGGCCCGAGCCGCAGATGGTGCTCTTTCCCCCTTCGCCCAGGTCGACCTAGGATCGTCCAAGGAGGCCAGCATCGATATCGCGGTCGCCCCCCTAGGGCTCGCCCACGGCGAGGTGATCGACCGCAAGACTGGCAAGCCGCTAGCCCAGGCAACAATTGCCTCCCTCGTCCGAGGGCCCGGCGGGCAAGACCGCAGCGATCTCGGCACGATGCTCACCGACGCCAACGGGAAGTTCAGCGCCCTTCCGATTGCGCCCGGAGGAAGCACCATCCGCGCCACCCTGGAGGGCTACAGCCAGCGCTCGATCCGCGTTCGAGCCGTCGCCGGCACCGATTCAACGGACGCGGGTGTCATCGCGCTCGGCGAAGAGCTTTCGCTCACCCTCCGTCTCGATTCTCGCTCCGCGCTGGACCCAACCCAATTCGACTTTGCGCCCGCCGTCGACTGGCTCCACCAAGAGCGGCAGCCGTTTCCAGCCGACGCCAAGCTCAATCTCCATGGCTTACCCGCCGCCGAACTCACGGGCATGAACATCGTGCCGCCCTGGGTTGGCCTGATCGAGATGACCATCGATGGCCCAAGGAACCGGGACGAGGAGGTTCTCATCCCCGTCGACGTCGGCCGAACAGTTCGAGTGAACCTCGACTGGGATGCCGTCCGTCACCCCGAAGAGCTGTTCCTGCGCACCACTCAAGATCGCCCCGGCCTATCGATCACGCATACCCGCAGCATCGACCCCCGCCTCCCGGTCGATCTCACAGACCTCCCCCCCAGCCTCACCTACATCGAGATCCTGGACCAGGAAGCCACCATCGCTAGCCACTGGGCCGACCTCAGGGCCCCGGGCGATCACATGATCAAGATCCCGATGGACGGCCTAGACCTCACTCTTCGATTCCCTGGCGATTGGTCCAATCTAGGCGGCCCCACGTGGGTCGACATGGCACCAGCCAAGACCGGCGGAGCGACCCTGCAGCTCGGCGCAGTGAAGGACGCCGAGATCCGCACGGCCGGAGCCCCCCCTGGCTCCTACGCAGTCCTCTATGGCGATGTAGACGAAAACTACTTGGGCTTCCAGCGCATCGACCTCAAGGAAGGCCAAGCAACCTTCGAAATTCCGGCCAGCGCTCTGTCGTTCCAGCACTTCAGGTCTAGCTCCCTCGGCACATCCATGGCCGGCGCAGACATCCGCCTGTCTCCCCTGGGCCACCCCGGCCACTCCGCTCGTTTGACCATTGGTGCGAACGGCTTAACCCGCCCTATCGCCCTCTCGCCAGGCACCTACGTCGCCAAGGTCACCTCCCCCCTCCATTGGCCCGACGAAACCACCGTGATCCCAAGCCCCACCACAGATCCGATCCCGGTCCGCATTCGCCTTCGCGGAGCACTGCTCCTCACCCTCCCCCAGCCCCGCCCTCAAATCCAGGTCATCAGCCTCACCGAAAACTCCACCATCGAGGACTGGCAAACGATGTTCCCCGCCCTCGACCCCAACGCTCCAACAAGCACAAACCAACTCCTCCTCTCCCCGCTCCCCGCCGGCCCCTATCAAATCCGAGTCCAATCCGGCCAGACCTGGATCGAGCACACCGTCGAGGTAGAGCCTGGAGCCCCCACCGGGTTTGTCGTCACAAGAGACTAAGCCGGAGGCGCTCGCGCATCAGATCCCTACATGCGATAGGGCACCAGCTTCGGAGTTCACCGATGTCGAGCCTGGACCAGGTTTCAGCAAGTACCAAGCCTGGTACAGAATATATGCCCCGCCACGGCGGGGGGCTGCAAGCCGACCGACTCTGGGGAGGGTTCAGTCCATGCTGTGCTCAGTACTCTCAGATGATCTTGATGGACCTGCAGGACCGGCCTTCTTGCTAGCCCTGCTTTCTTCCGCAACCGGATTGCTTGGGCAATCCGAAGAGCGAATTTCTAAAGGACTACTCCGACCTCCATACCTTCCGCGCGCCTTGCCTTAATGAATGGCGAGAGCTTGTCTCACTGCTCGAGCATTGCAGCACCAGCACCGAGATTTGCCCTAAGGTTCAGCACTGAGGGTGTTCTCACCGTGCCCACGAGCAAGGCCGGCCACAACTGAGGGTACGAAACAGGGGCTTCAGGGTTTCGTGTGGGTGACCGGCCTCAAAGGGCTCCTGGTACCCTTCCAGGATGGACATCGACGAGCTGCTAGACTGCGCCCTCTCGCTGCCTGAGCCGTGGCGGATTGCGGGTGCGGAGCTTCAGAAGGACGAACGGATCGTGGAGATCCAGGTTGTTCACGGCGGACTGCTCGGTGCTTGTCCAGAGTGCTCCGAGTCAGTGGCCAAGTATGACTTGAAGCCACGCAGATGGCGCCACCTCGACATGTGGGATCACCAGACATGGATCACCTGTGAAATCCCTCGAGTGAAGTGCCGCGAGCACGGCGTGCGTCAGGTCAATGTCCCCTGGGCCGATGGCTGGTCTCGGTTCACGGCTAAGTTCGAATGCCAGGTCATCGACTGGCTGCTCGAGGCCAGCGTGAGTGCAGTGGCGCGAAACTTCGGGCTTTCCTGGGACCAGGTTTACAAAATCCAGGAGCGAGCCGTGGCTCGCGGTCTAGAGCGTCGAGGGCCGTTGGCCGCCAAGCGGATCGGCGTCGACGAAACCTCGTTCCAGAAGCGACATGAATACGTCACTATCGTGACAGATCAAGAGTCGGGCACCGTCTTGCATGTCGCCGATGACCGCAGGACCGAGTCTCTTGGATCCTTCTTCAGAGGTCTTGATTCGGCTCAACGCGAGGAAATCGAGGTCGTTGCCATGGACATGCACTGGCCCTACATCAGGGCGGGCGCGATGCATGTTCCGGGCTTTGCCTCCAAGCTGTGCTTCGACCGCTTCCATGTAGCTCAACACCTCGGCAACGCGGTGGACAAGACCCGGCGCATCGAGCACAAGCAGCTGCAGGCCGAAGGTGATGATCGCCTCAAGGGCACGAAGTTTCACTGGCTGAAAGCTCCCAAGTCCCTGCCCCGCGATCTGCGCCGACAGCTCAAAGACTTGGTCGAGAGCTCGCTTCTCGTTGGCCAAGTCTGGGCGGTCAAAGAGGCGGCTTCCAAGCTTTGGCGCTACAGCTCTTGGACATGGGCCAAGAAGGCATGGATCGGCCTATTGGAGTGGGCGCGGACGATCGCAAGCTCGCCACTCCAGAGTTAGCGTCCGGCGCAGTGATCCAGGGGCAGCTTGACACGTTCCAGGAACGATCA
>CAYWNK010000317.1:0-6826 GCA_964459495.1 uncultured Planctomycetaceae bacterium | reverse complement strand
GTTGGCGCCCCTTGCGTGGGCGGCCCTGCTGGTGAGTCTCAGCGCCTGCTCCTCCCTGAAGTTTGAGCGGTCCACGGCCACCTCTGGGACCTACCGGTCCAGCTCGCTGTCCTTCACCCTGTTCAGCATCGACATGCCCGCGGATGCCCTGCAGATCGCCCGCGAGAACGCCTCCGACGTTGGACGCGCCGCCATGGTCGAGCGCACCGCCAGGGTCACCAACTGGGGCTGGTGGAACTGGGTCCTCGACATCATCAGCATCCGCAGGGCCAAGGTCACCGGCACCTGGGGCTTTGAGGAACCGTAGGCGAGGCCTCTGAGGCCTGCTCAGCCCGGCGCCAGGGACTCGAGGATCGGCATCAGGGTAGCGGCCAAGAGCTCCCGCGGAGGCAAGACCCAAAGCGTGGGCTGATACGTGGTCGGGTCGTAGCCTTGCTCGAGAACAGCCTCGATCTCGAAGGGCTCCAGCCGAGCCTCGCCGTCGATGCGTTCCAGCTCGCCCACGGACGAGAGCAACCCCGCGCCCAGCGCCCTGGGCTGACCGGCCTCCTCCACCAGTCCAAACTCCATCGTCCGCCAGTACAGCCGGTCCAAGCGCTGCCGGTCGGCCTGCGTACGCGCCCGATGGGCGGCCAGCCCGAACGAGCGATGCAGTTCCGCGTAGTCCTGATGGGCCAGCATCACCGCATGCCCCACCAGCTCGTGGAGCGCGTCTGGCTCAGGAGTGTAGTGGGGCCGGCTTGGGTGGCGCAGGTACTGGGTTGCCAGGAACGTTCCGCCGCCGAGCTGACGCAGAAACTCCGTGCCCTCCACCAGGCCTGCCACGGGCCGCAGCCGAAAACCGGTGCGCGTGCTCAGCGCCGTGTTGACGTCCGCGAAGGTCGGCACCCGCTCCTTCGACAGGTTGAGCCCACCCGCATCCGCCTGCACCCAGGAAACCGCCAGTCGGGTGTGCAGCTCATCGAGCCGCCCCCGCACTTCACGCCAGACGCCCTGCTCCGCTTCGGTGTAGTCGACATCGGGTACGGGCCCAGCGCCGCGGTAGGCCAACGCTTGGCGCGCGATCGCGTCGCGACGCAGCCTGTACTCCTGGTCGCGGAAGCCCGGATGGTCGGGGTCAAGGGCGACGAGATGGAGGGCGCCAGGCTCGTCAGGCTGCGGATTGGCATGCATGGTATCGGGGCCCAGCGGGCTTGCATCCAAGCGGTTCACAGGTCCGCCCCGCGCACCGGCGGGGCCGCTTCGATGGAGACCCGGCACCAGCGGTAGCGGGACCTCCAAAGGATGCAGCCTCGTCAACGATGCCGCGAACCACTTGGGACAGATCTTTCTCCGTTTCTACACAGCTTGGGCTAGCGAATCACCAGCCGCAGACCGTCGGTGAAGTTGGAGGTCGCGCCCGGGTTGGCGTCCCGGAACCAGGCCTGGAAACTCCAGGTCTCTCCCGAAACGGCGCTCATCGGTGGACTGCTCGGCAAGCTGGTGAGGTCCACGTCGAGCGCAAAGCTGCCCAGCGCGCCGGTGTTCAGCACCGAGTCGTTGAAGCGCAGAATCGTGCCGCCCAGGCAGAGGTTGCCCTGGCTGCCAGCCGGCGTCACCAGCCCTTCGGTTTGGCTCGTGAGGAAGTAGCCGAACTGCTGGTTGGGCAGGTCTTCGGCCACCAGGACGAGCGCGTTGTCGACAAGCACGTCGCTTCCGGACGCGCTGATGCGACCCGCTAGGCCCGTCGAGTTCGCCACCGCCGGAGCGCAGTAGCTCTCCCCATCCGTGCCGGGCTGCGGCCGAGCGAGCAGATGCTCGAGCACGCCCCTGCGGAACGCCGGCGTCACGTTCGGAGTATGGGAGCCGCCCGGAATCGTCCACAACTCGACGCTGCCGCCCGCTGCGCAGCCGGAGGGATAGCGCGTGATCGAAGACTCAGGTCCCGGGACGCTGAAGTCCAGGTTGAGGGCCTGCTGCTCGACGGTCGTACCCGGGTCGCAGCCGCTCTTGTCCGCCCATAGCTGCGCCGTCTCCTGCGCCCCCGGATAGAAGTTGCCTAGGATATTTCCACCGCCGAACGCGATCGTGGCATCGTTCGTGCCATGGATCTGAAGGATGTGCACGGGATTGCCCGTGCCGCAGTCCGCCGGGTTCAGGTGCGTGGCACCCGCCAAGGATGCGATCGATGCGATCTTGTCGGGGTGATCGCAGGCCATGCGGTAGGACATGAACCCACCGTTGGAGTGACCGATCAGGTGGATCCTGCGCGGGTCGATCGACGCCGCCCCCTCGATCGCCTCGATCAGCGCACGCAGGTAGCCCGAGTCGTCGAGGCCCGTCCCGAACAGGTCACAGCACGCATCCGTCCCGTTCCAAAAGCGGTTGCCCAAGCCGTCGACCGTGCCGCTCGGCGTGCAGTACACAAAGCCGTACTCGTCCTGGAAGGGCTGGAATCGCATGTAGGATTCCTGGGCGGGGCCACTTGCCCCGTACCCGTGCAGCAACAGCACCAGGGGCGCGGGTTGCGCGGGGTCGTATCCCGCCGGCAAGGTCACGTCCACGGGACCGCGGCCCGCGTCCACGGTCAGGCTTCCCTGGGGAACAGCGGGCACAAGAGCTAAGGCGAGGGGGAGCAGCATGGTGGGTTGGGCTTCGAGGAATCGGTTGGAGTCCCCGAGCTTATCCGGCCCTGGACGATCGCCGGAAGAAGCCCCGCAGGCGGTGTCCCAGGATCCACGCAAGGATCCGGTAGCCCGCCCGCAGGGTGCCCGAAAGAGTGCCCGTGATCTTGGACTGCCCGATCCGCTCGCGATAGCGCACCGGCACCTCCCGGGTGGGGAGCTTGGCCTGGGCCACTTTGATCTGCATCTCGACAGTCCAGCCGAAGCCCTCGTCAACCATCCCCAGGGACTCCAGCGCGCCCGCGCGGATCGCCCGGAACGGTCCGAGGTCGGTGTAGCTCACCCCGTAGAGCACGCGCATCAGAAAGCAGGCGAGCCGGTTCCCAAACCACGCCTGTGGCAGGAGTGCCCGCAAACTCGCCCCCCCCATCACCCGACTGCCGAGCACCATCTCGGCTTCGCCTGCCAGGACGGGCTTCAGCAGGTTGGGCAAGTCCTCGGGGAAGTCCGAGTAGTCCGCGTCGAGGAATGCGATGACATCGTCCTCCTGCGCAGGTGCACCAGGCGCCCCAGGAACCTGGCCGCGCGCGTACACCGCGTCGAGTGCCGTTAAGCAAGCACGGCCGTAGCCCCGACGTGGCTCCGGCACAACGTGTGCCCCGGCCGCGGCCGCGATCTCTGCAGTGCGGTCCTTCGATCCATTGTCGGCAACGACACAGGCGTCCACCCAGCCCGGGGGCAGGTCGGCGAGCACGCGACCGATCGCTTGCTCCTCGTCCAGCGCGGGCATGACTAGAAACACGCGCCGCCGCCCTTTGTAAACCTGGGGCCCGTCGCTCACGGTAGGGTCGCCCGCAGCCGAGCCTCCGACCTGTTTCCCTCGATGCTCACGGGCTGGCTCGAGGACGCAAAGCCCTTGCGCACCTCCAGCACGTAGTCCCCTGCGGCAAAGCGGCCAAGCTTCAGCTGCCCATCGCCATCGGTGGATAGCTCGCCCGAAAAGAAGGTGCTGAGAAAGCTGCCGAAGCCGCCCGCCTGCTGCGCCGCAGCGCCCTCGGCCGGCAGCAGCTGGGCCGCGGCGCCAGCAACCGGGGTTCCTGCCCCATCGACCACCGTCACCGAGACCTCAGAGCCCTCCTGCAGCACGAGCCGCAGCGGCTCCGGATCCACTCCCGCCTCGATCACGACGCGCGCACCCGCGCCGGCAAAGCCCTCGGCGGATGCATCCACCCGGACCTCCCCAGGGGCCAAGCCGCGCAGCCGAAAAATGCCCTGATCGTCGGTGGTCGCGCGCGCCGGCCGCAGGCCGCTCGAGGCGTCGGCGCTGCCTAGCACCAGAGCATTCGGCAGCGGCTCACCCTGCGGATTGACCACGGTCCCCTCAAGCTCAGCCCCCGGCTCCAGGGCGATCTCGACGCGCCTCAGCTCTTCGTCCGGCCCCAGCTCAACCCAGGTGCTGGGCGGCGGGGACCAGGAGGCGTCGCGCCCGCGGGGCGGCTCCACCAGCAGCTCCCAATCCCCTGCGCCTAGGCGGCGGAGGCGAAAGCTACCTTCCCCATCGGTGGTGTCGGAAGCAGCAGGTCGGCCCGTTCCCACCAGGCCACTGAACGGGCCGCTCGGCTCCAGGTCCTCTCCCCAGCGACCGCTCACCCGCGCTCCGGCGACCGGTTCCCCGCTGCGAGCATCGACCACGCGACCCGCCACCGAGGCGGAGGGCACCGCGAGATCCAGCAGCAGCTCTGGGGCGTCCGGAACATCCACGATCAACCTCGAGCGTGGACCGTCCCCCTCGATTTGAAAGCGGTATTCCCCCGGCGCCAAGCCCTCGAAGGCATAGGTCCCGTCCGAGTCGATGCCCGCCACCTTCACATCGACGCCGAGCAGGCCCGGCGCCTCGAAGGCGAGCGCGACCAGTGACCCACGAGTGACCGGCTTGCCGCTCTCAAGCACCCGGCCATGCACGCGGCAGGCGCCCATGGATGTGTCGACGATGTCGTGCTGGACGCGCTGGCCCTCGGGAACGTTGACCAGGCCGAGGTTCAGGGACCCGAGCAGGCTCAAGGGGTCGAAAGCCTCATCGCCGCGGGTCAGGATTGCCATGTAGCCGCCCGGTTCCAGCCGCTGGATCTCGTAGGCGCCCGCATCGTCCGTGCGCCCCTGGAATACGCCGCCCCCCGCCACGCCCCGGCCCGTCAGATTCGACGGCGCGAGGGCCAAGACCATGGCCCCCGCCAGCGGCCGACCGAAGCGGTCACGAACCGTGCCGTAGAGGCTCGCCCCGCGGTCCATGGTGATCGCCACATCTTCCCGGGGAGCGTCCACCGCGACCTCCACCGGCCCCTCGCGGGCGACCTGCCACTCCCGATGAAAAGCGATGAGCGTCTGCGTACCCGGCTCTAGCCCGACCAGCTCATAGGCCCCGTCGGGGCCGCTGCTGACCACGCCTTCGCTCACCAGACCCAAGCTCGCCGCGAAGCGCACAAGCACCGCGTCGGGTCCCCGGCCGGCGCGCGTGGGCTGGGGCGGCAGTGGCAGACCCAACTGGTCGCGCAGGTTTCGGCGCTGCCGGTTCACGTCCGCTCCGAAGCCCTTGAGAACCCGATCGCTGGTCACGCGCGCCCCCGCGATCGGCTGGCCATCCGGATCGAGGACGGTGCCGCGCACAACGCCACCGCGCGCCAAACGGACCACGAGATCTCGCCGCATCTCGCCAGGCTCGATCGAAACGGGAGGCACTTCCGTCTCCAGATAGCCGTCCGCCTTGACCGTCAAGCTCACGGGTCCCGCCTTGAGCGGCTGCAGCTCGAAACGACCTTCAGCGTCCTCGAAGAGGGTGCCGCCCGCGAAAGGGTTCAAGCGTCCGGGCGCCTGGGTCTCGGTCTCCACCCGCTCGAGGGTCTCGATGGTAAAACGCCCGATCGGTTCGCCGCTGCCTTCCTCGACCACAGTCCCCGCCAGCCCGCCACCCCGGCGCATGGTGATCAGCAAGGGGCCCCCCTGCTCGCCCGGATCGAAGGACAGGCTCTCGCTGCCGTAACCCGAACGCTCGAACATCAGCCGATAGGGCGCTTTGCCTGCGAGCGGCCCCGCGCGAAATTCCCCCTCCGGACCGGTGACGGGGTAGTCGAACTCCGCCATGGCCTGGGCGAGCAGCGGCGCAGCCGAGAGGGCGCGCCCCATCGACCCCACGTCGACCAGGTCGTAGCGCACCTGGACTCCGGCGAGGGGGCTGCCAGCCCCATCGACCACGCGTCCCTCAGCCGCCGGCCCGCCCCGCAGAACCAGGTCCGCGGCCGTGTGCAGCCCGCCGGCCACGCAGCGCACCGAGGGCCCCCGACCGGGAACGTAGGCCGGCGCGCGCGCCAGCACATCGACCTCGCCCGCCGGCACGCCGCTTAGCTCGTAGGACCCGTCGGGACCGGTCACGTCATGGCTGCGCACCAGGATTTCCTTCACGAGCCGCAGGTGGCGCAAGCCACGGGGCACCGCTCCCACTTCCGCCCCGGCCACGGGCACCAGGCTCCCGTCTTCGGCCGACGTCAAGATACGGCCGCGCACGCGCGCGCCGGCCTCGCCGATCACGACGACCTCGGTGTCTTCGCCCGGCAGGACGCTGAGGCTGAGCGCATGGGAAGCCGTCAGACCCGAACCGATCGCCGACACCTCGTATCCATCGCCGGGCGGCACGGCGGAAAACGCGAAGCGTCCTTCGCCGTCCGCCTCCTGCTCCAGCATGCGCAGCTCGCCGCGCTCGGAGGCCAAGAGAAAGACGCCCGGTCCCTGGGTCAGCATCACCCGCGCACCGCCGGCCGGCTTCCCTTCCGCTGCGAGCACCTGTCCGACAACCCGGCCGCCAGGCCGGGCCCAAACGCTGACCGGCCCACCCGAGCCCGAGGGCAAGACCTTGGCCAGGACCGGATCGTCCCCCAGCACGTAGTCCCCCTGGACGTCGACGTACCAGGTGCCGGCGCGCACGTCCGTGAACGCGAAACGCCCGGCGGCATCGGTGGTCTGCACCGCCGCGGGCAGCACGCGCCGGGTGACATCGTCACCAAGCGCCGACGCCCCGAGCATCCGACCGAGGAAGCCGGCCGCGCTGGGCGGGACTCCGAGCAGCCGCACTTCGGCCCCCGGCACGACAGCGCCGCTTCCGCGGAGTCGAACGCTGCCCAGAAGACGCCCGTTCCCCGGGAGTCGCGCGCTGCTGCCGGACGAGCGGACGC
>CAYWNK010000316.1:0-6897 GCA_964459495.1 uncultured Planctomycetaceae bacterium | reverse complement strand
GGGGGGGAATGGGGGAGGCGACATTCTGCCCGAGCCCGCTACGTGTGTCCAAACCGAGCCCCCAGGGGCCGGTTGAGGGCGGCGCCGGAGCGCTCTGGGGGCGGAACGGTTATTTTCCATTCCATCGGAGAGTTTCTGTCCCCCGCGACGTAACTAGGCCTAGGACTTCACAGGCGCCCGGGCTGCGGCCCACCTCGGGGGGCGTCCAGGCGCCAAGGACCCATCAGCCATGATTCTAGCCACCAGTATCGCCCTGCTTGCGTTCCCCGCGTCGGATCGCAATCAGGACGCAGTCGAGCGCCGGGCGGACGAACCCGCCGACCTGAGCGCCGTCGCCGGCCAGGTCGCCGCCGAGGTCGCGGAGCTGCGCGGGAAGGCCTTCCGCGGCGAGGTTCGGGTCGAGGTCGCAGATCGGGCGCTGTTCCTCCAGTACGCAGCCAAGCGGATGGACCAACTCCATGGCCCAGAGCGCATGGAGCTGGATCAGAGCGTGGCGCACCTCTCGGGGATGATCCCCCTGGAGATGGACCTGGAGCAGGTGATCCTGAGCGTGCTGGAGGAGCAGGTGGGAGGCTTCTACGAGCCCGCCAGCGATACGTTCTTCGTCATGCGCGGGACCGATCCCGAGCTGGCGCCGCTGATCATGGCCCACGAGCTGGCCCATGCGCTCGACGACCAGTACCACGACCTCGACGGCACCGACACCAGGCTGGCGAACAACAGCGACGCGCTCCTCGCCCATCACGCCGTGGCGGAGGGCAGCGCCCAGGTCGTGATGTCCCGATGGATGGAGGCGAACGCGGCGAAGATCGATCAGGCTGCCCTAGCCAAACTGCAGGAGGGCATGCAGTCCGAGGCTCTTCAGCTGGCTCCGCCCTTCGTTTGGAAGCCGATGATCGCGCTCTACAACCAGGGGCAGGCCTTCCTTCAGCGCCGTGCCTCGTTCGGCCTGCGTCTGGACCGGGCGAGCTTTGACGATCTCGAATCGGCGTTCACCAGGCTGCCGAGCTCGACCGAGCAGATCCTTCATCCCGTCAAGTACTGGGATCCCGAGCGCCGGGACGAACCCGTGGCGGTGGAGTTTCGTTCGGAGTCTTTGCCCGAGGGCTGGACGGCGGAGCTCGAAGACACGTTCGGGGAGATGATCCTCGCTTTGCTCTGCGAGCCCCTCGAGGAGCGCAAGGGAATGCGGCTGTCGCCCCTGGCCACGCTGAACCTGCGCTACACCAACGAACCCGCCGCGGGCTGGGGCGGGGACCGCTATGCCTATCTGCGCCGAGAGGGGGCAGAGTTCCTGCACCTGTGCACGGTCTGGGATGACGCTGACGAAGCCGAGGAGTTCGAGCAGGCCCTGGACGCCCTCTCGGGACAGCTGGCCGTTCGCGGAGCGGAGGACTCCCTGCGCGGCTATTCCACGCGCCGGGTCAATCCCCGGCGCGTGGACTGGAGCGCTTGGAGCGGTCTGAAGGCCGGCTCTGGCGCCGCATTGGCCGGGCAGCTCGTGGGGGCTTTCGTCGTCCCTGAGCTGGGCGACAGCGGGCGCTGAGTACCGAGCTCTCGCGACCGAGGGTGTCAGCCGAACGAACGGCTGCGGCGCGCGCGCGCTAGCCCGCCGGCCACTCGGCCCGTGAAAAGGAATGTCCCTTCGATGCGCCAGCCTGGCCTCGGGCTGGGCAGACCGTCCCGTCGCAGCTGCCAGGGGGACAAGAACAGCGAGAGGGGCCGCTCCGGTGCATCGCACAGGCACAGATCCACCATCTCCCCGCTGATCGCGTTGCGCATGTGCTGAATGGAGATCACGCGCAAGGAAACGTCGGAGCAGCCCCCAGGGCTCTCAGCACCGCCCACGGGAGCGACCCAGGCGCCCCGTGGGCGCTCGAGAATCGAGGGGTGCGACACGCCGGCGTTGGGGCCGGTGTAGGTCACGTCCAGGGCAAAGCCGGCGATGCTGACCGCCAGAACATGGCCGGGGAGCAGTTTGGGCGGAACCCGCCGGGCGTCCGTCAACCAGGTCGAGAGCCGATAGGCCCCGGGGGATCCGCCGTAGCGCTTTTCGTCGCCCGGGAGGGGGGGCGCCGCCCAGCCAACGAGGAGTGCATCGAATGGCGAATCGGGGACCCGCTCGCAGCTCTCGGTCGAGAGCCGGAGGCGCTGGGAAACCGAGTAGTGGGGCAGCAGGGTCCAGAAGCCCTCTCCGGGGTCGCGGTCCGCGCGGAGCTCGAGGCCCTCGCCCAGGTCCAGCCGAAGATGATCCTCGGGGTTGCCACGCCAGGCGACAGGCTCGCCCTCGCGGCGGGCGCGGGCGATGAGCTCATCCTGGTCCACGTCTGGGGAGAAGCCGATGCATTCGAGAAGGAAGTCCAAAGCGTTGCATAGTTTCGCAGATGGTGAGCCCGGGGGGAATCCCGCGGCTCCCCTGGGTACCATGCCATCCGCTATGGGGAACCAAATTCGACCTGCCTTGCTGCTCGCACTGGCGAGTGCCTGCTCGTCCACGGGCGACCAGGGGTGGCGTCCGCCCGGGCTTTCCGGAACTGGTACCGGGGGCAGCACACCCCTGGTCGCAGGGCCCCGGGAGGCTTCGGCGAGACTCGCGGGGCAGCGGCGCCTGTGGAACGTCGAGCACGCCGAAGTCCACGCGGTCCTTGGGGCGGAGGTGGCGCGGGTCACGACGCGGCTGCGGGTGGTGCCGCGCGCCTCGGCCGCAGCGGTCATTCTGGACCTGCGGGGACCCGAGGTCGTGGCCGTTCGAGGGGTGGACGGGGGCTCGCTGGCCTATCGCTCGACGGGCAATCAGCTCGAGGTCCAGCTGGGCCGCATCGCCCTGGCGGGGTCATGCGTGGAAATCGAGATCGAAACCGAGCTGGCCGGGGGCGATGGGCTGCGAATCGATCGGGACGGGTCTTGGTTCACCGCCACCTCCAACGCCGGGCCGGGGGAGTGGATCCCCTGGGTGCACGCGCCCCTCGACCGCATCACGTCGGACCTGCACCTGGATGTGCCGGAGGGCTGGCAGGTGCTGGCCGCGGGCACGGCCGTCGGGGAAGTGTCGGCGCAGGGACGCCGGCGCGTGCACTACCGCCGGACGCGGCCCCATGGCTTCGGGGAGCTGGTGTTCGGCGCTGGTCCGCGGCTGTTCGAAGCGCAGGAGACACCCCTGGCCCTGGGCGAGCAGCAGCTGGCTTTCCTCACTCGCTGGTCCCAGGCGCCGCCGCCGTGGAAGCGGGCGGCCACCATCCTGGTGCACGATCTCGTCGAGCCGATCGGAGGCGGTGGCCTGATGCTCTTGCCCGAGTCCATGGTGCTCGACGAAAGGGGCCGGCGCGATGTGGTCGGGGATCCGTTGGCCCGCGCCTGGTCGAGGCGCTGGATCTTGGACACGGTGGGCGCGTCGGTATTCGCCGGGGAGGCTGACCCCTGGTGGCTCGACGGTTTGGCCCGTCAGGCCGAGCACGACTGGCTCATGGACCGCGGCGAAGAGGCCGCCGCCGTCCAGCTACGGGCAAGCTGGCACGGGGACGAGCTGCGCGCCCCGCTGGTCTTGGATCAGCTGCGCACCACCCTTGGGTCCGCGACCTACGCCGAGGGGCTGGCTCGTTTCTTTGGAACCGCACGAACCTCGGAGGATCCGGACGGGGCCCTGCGTGGAGCGATGGACGGGGTGACGGCGTTCGATCTCCTCCCATTCTTCGAGGCGTGGGTCGATACGCCTGGGCTCGCGGATCTCGACATCACCTGGACCCACGACGCGGAGCGCGGCCGGGTGCTTTTGCGCGTCGATCAAGTGCATGAACTTCGGCTTGGTGCGCCCGAGGCCTACCCCATCACCGTGGGCGTCTGGCTGCACAGCGAGGGGGGTGGAAGGGAGCACCGGGTCCAGCTGGACCGCCGCCGCAGCCTGATCGAGATTCCGGCCGACGAGCGACCTTCCTGGCTGAGCTTCGATCCCGAGCGGCAGCTGCCGGGGGCGGTGCGCGAGCGCCGCGAGGCCCGGGCCTGGTTTGGCCTAGCGAGCGAGAGTCCGCACGCGCCAGCCCGTGCGGCGAGTGTCCAGGGCCTGGTCAAGCTGGTCGGCGATGATGCTTCGGCGGCTGAGCGCGCGACCGAGGTAGAGGAGCAGCTGCTTGGAATGCTGGCAGGAGACGCAGCTCCAACCGTGCGCCAGGCCGCCGCGCTGGGTATTTCGCGCCTGCCGCGCGCCGGGGTCAGCGCCGCGGCGATTCGTGGGCTCTGCGCGGCGGCGAACGCGGATGATTCCACCCATGTGCGCCACTTTGCGCTACAGGGCCTCAGCCGGCTGCACGCCCTGCAGCCCATCGAGCGCGGAGCTCTGTGGCCCACCGTGCAAGAGGCGGTTGCGACGGTTCACTCGTGGTCAACCCTCGACGCTGCCCTCCGTCTTGGTGCAGCGCTGGATGGCCCAGCCGTGCTAGCGCTGCTCGCGGACGGACTGCCCGACGGGCCGGGTGGGCAGGAGCAGGCCGCCGCCGCTGTAGCCCTGTTGGCAACCGGTGCTCCCAGGGCGACGGAATTCTGCCTGGAGCTCGCCGGAGATCGGAGCGCTGGTCTGGCCGCGCGGCTCGCGGGGCTGCAAGGGCTGGGGGAGTTGCTGGCTGCCGGCGCTGGGCGAGTTGAGCCCAGCATGCGGGAGACCCTGGTGGTGGCGACCGACGATCCGCAGCCTGCGGTCGCCCGGGAAGCTGCTGCCGTGCTCGGTCGGCTGGCCCAGGCGGGCGATCGCTGGGCCCAGGACGTGCTGGCCCGGTCCTACTCCGGTTTCTCGGACTCCGGTCAGCGGCGTGCCGTCGAGGCGGCGTGGTCGCGTTGAGGGCGGGTGGAGCCAAGCAGCCGTGAGCAGGAACCCAGGTGAGTTGCGGCCCGTGCCGGCCGATCAGCGCCGAGCGTACGACTCGCTGCTGAAGGACATGCACCTGGCCCTGCTCTCGGAGTTTGGCTCCCGCTCGATCTATGACCACCTGGGCCGGCGGGTGAGGGACGAGGAGCTGCGCAGGCTGCTCGCCCGCCTGAACGAGAACGGAGCCGAGACGGTGGAGCGGCTGCGCGCGCTGATGGAGGGGATGGGAAGTCAGCCGCGAAGGACGAGCTTCCGGCGCCGCGCCCTGGCGCGGATTCTGGCGGGCATCTCGATCGGGACCGGCCCCAGGCCGATCCTGCGCGTGTGCCACAACGCCGAGGACACCGTGTCGCGCTGGTATGCCGAGTACGCGATGTTCCTCACGCGGCTGGGGGACGGCGAGCGTGCTGCGGAGCTCGAATCCCTGCGCCGCATCAAGATCTTGAATGCCCAGGCGCTAGCGGCCTTCGCCTCACTTCTGCGCAGCCGCTAGTCCGAACCACCTACCCCGGAGAACGACCATGCCTTGGATCCGCACCCTTTCTGCCGACGAAGCTACCGGACGACTCAAGCGCAGCTACGACGCAGCGATCGCGCGTGCTGGCCGGGTGTTCGGCATCGTCCGTACGATGAGCCTTGCGCCGCCCGTGCTGGATGCCTCGATGGGCCTCTACCAGCGCATCATGTACGCGCCCAAGGGCTTGTCCCGCAGTCAGCGAGAGATGCTGGCGACGGTGGTCTCGGCGGCCAACGGCTGCCACTACTGAATGCACTCCCACGCCAGCGACCTCCGTGACGAGGTCCAACAAGCAGGCTCGAGGAAGGAACCCGAGGCCTTCGCTGCTGCGATCGCTGCGGATTGGCGCAGCGCCGGCCTCGGACCGGTGGACACGGCCCTATGTGAGTACGCGGAGAAACTCACCCATACCCCCGCGGCGATGCGGGCAGCGGACGTCGAGGGCCTGCGGGCCCTGGGGGTCAGCGACGAGTCCATCCACGACTGCATCCAGGTGGTGAGCTACTTCAACTACATCAACCGCATCGCTGACGCTGTCCACGTGGAGCTCGAGCCCGAAATGCCGCCCTATCCCGACGAAGTCTAAGCGCGCTTTTCCGCGGGTCCTGGGCTACCCATGGGCCGGGCGGACCCTAGGATCGGACGCTATGGCTAAACGCATCGACTGGTACTACCACCGCAAGGGCTGAACGAGCTGCAAGCGCGCGGACGCCTTTCTGGAAGGCCGCGCGACCGTCCGTGAGACGGTCAACGCTGGGAAGCAACGCTTCGGAGCCGACGATCTAGGCGAGGTGCTCGAGGGTGTCAGCTCCCTTGTGGTCGCCAAGGGCAAGAAGGTCACCCAGGTGAGCCTTACCAAGGACGCGCCGGAGGGGGATGAGCTCGCCAAGCTGCTGCTGGGACCGACCGGCAACCTGCGGGCCCCGACCGCGCGGGTCGGCAAGAAGCTGCTCGTGGGCTTCAACGAAGAGGCCTATGGAGCGGTCTTCGGGGCCTAGGGACCTAGGGGCCCGGTCCGATTCGCCGCGAGGGAGCGGTCTTCGGCCGGGCCAGTCGCCGGGATGAATCCCGCTACTCCTCCAGGACGATCGTCGGTCGGTCGTCCGGGGTCTGGGGGGAGGAGGCGGCGAAGGTGCGGAAGTCGGCGGCGAAGCTCGGGATGTCCAGGCCCATGAAGTGCGGTCCCTTGGCTTCAGCGACTGTGACTAGCTTTAGGGTCCCGAGTTCCGCTAGCTTCGCGAGGCCCCGGGGTTGTTGCATGCGCACCTTGAGGGCGGCTGCTGCACACTGAATGAGTCCCTGTAGAAAGTTCGCATGAACCGCGTCGCGCTTGGCAGGGTGCCACAGGCCCTCCCAGGCCTCGTGGGCCTCCCACAGGTAGCCGTGGTTGTAGAGGTCGACGCCGAAGAGGTAGTCCGAGGTCGTGCTCCAGTCCGCGCTGGGGAAGTAGTCCTGGGGCGGTTCGTGAACGCCGGTGTACGAGTGACCGTCGGGGTGCTGGGTCGGGTGGGGGCCTTTGCCGGGG
>CAYWNK010000315.1:0-6899 GCA_964459495.1 uncultured Planctomycetaceae bacterium | reverse complement strand
GTGATCGGATTCATCGATCCGTCGACCTTCCAATCCGCCCCGAACAGTCGCCGCCCCCAATCCCGCAGACTGCAGTCGCGGGATGACGTAGCCCCCGACGTCCGGCCCACCTTCGGCCGCGGACCGGGTGGCGGCAAAGCCGCGGGCCCCCGCGGGGACCTCACCGCAGCCCAGCTGCGCGAGCGTGAGCAGGGCCGCTTCCTGCGCCGCAGCCGACCCGGCGGACCGGGCAGCGGCGGCCGTGGACGCGGCGGCAGTGGTGGCGGTCGTGGCCGAGGCCGCGGACGCGGCGGCTACCAGGAGAAGAACGAGATCTCGCCCCTGTCCGGCAGCGAGGCGGTCATCGAGGCCCCCATCACCGTTGGCAAGCTGGCGGAGACCCTGAAGCTCAAGTCGTCGGTGGTCCAGAAGATGGCCATGGAGCGCGGATACGGCATGTTCACGCTCAACACGATCATCGATGAGGACACCGCGGTGCTCCTCGCCGGCGAGTACGACGTCGAGATGGAGGTGCGCCGCGAGGTGAGCGCCGAGGAGGAACACCTCGACGTGGTGCGCAGCAAGCGCAGCGAAATCGAGGAGTCCGAGCTCGTCGACCGCGCCCCCACCGTGGCCTTCCTCGGTCACGTGGACCACGGCAAGACGACGCTGATCGACAAGATCCGCGAGACCAGCATCGCCGACGGCGAAGCGGGCGGCATCACGCAGCACATCGCCGCCTACCAGGTCGTCACCGAGGCGGGGCACACCTTGTCGGTGATCGATACGCCGGGTCACGCGGCGTTCACCCAGATGCGTGCCCGCGGCGCCAACGCGGTCGACGTGGTGATCCTGGTGGTTGCTGGCGACGACGGCGTGAAGCCCAGCACGGAAGAAGCGGTCGCCCACGCGAAGGTGGCCGGTACGCCGATCGTGGTCGCCATCAACAAGAAGGACAAACCGGGCTTCAACCCGGCCCAGGTCATCCAGCAGCTCATGGGTCTGGAGCTGGTGCCCGAGCAGTACGGCGGCAAGACCGCCATGTTCGAGACCAGCGGCATGACCGGCGAGGGCCTCGACGAGCTCCTCGAGCACGTCTTCCTGATGGCCGAGGCCGAGCTTGGCCTGAAGGCCCACCCCCACGGCCCCGCCAGCGGCGTGGTGCTCGAGGCCGAGATCCAGCAGGGTCGCGGCATCGTCGCCCAGCTCCTGGTCCAGGACGGCACGCTGAACAAAGGCGACGTCATTCTCGCCGGCGAAGGCTACGGCAAGGTCAAGTCCATCCAGGACCACAACGGCCGCACGATCACCGAAGCGGGCCCGTCCACCCCGGTGGCCGTCACCGGTCTCGACGCTCTCCCCGGAGTCGGCGACGAGTTCTTCGTCATCGATCAGCTGGCCAAGGCCAAGGAGATCGCCCAGGAACGTGAGCGCACCAACCGCGCCATGGCCCTGGCGGAAGCCGCCGGCCACAACCGCGCGCTGGACGCGTTGTTGGGCAAGGCCCCGTCGAACACGTCGATCATCAACCTGATCGTGCGCGGCGACGTGCAGGGCTCGGTCGAGGTGATCAAGAACGAGATCTCGAAGCTCAAGCACGAGGAGGTCGAGTTCAAGCTCGTCCACTCGGGCGTGGGGCCGATCACCGAAAGCGACGCCACCCTGGCCGCCACCTCCGACGCCACCCTGATCGCCTTCAACGTGGGCGTGAACGGCAAGGCCCGTCAGGAGGCCAAGCAGGCCAAGGTGCCGATTCTGCGGGTCAACGTGATCTACGAGCTGCTCGACACCCTGCGTGACATGATGGAGGGCGCCCTCGCCCCCGACCTGCAGGAAGAGGTCGTCGGTCACGTCGAGATCAAGCGTATCTTCAAGTCGAGCCGCATCGGCGCGATCGCCGGCTGTGTGGTGCTCGACGGCACCATCGCCCGCAACAACCGCGTGCGGCTGCTGCGCGACGACAAGGTCGTCTACCAGGGTGACTTGGCCTCGCTCAAGCGCGAGGCGGAGGACGTCCGCGAGGTCCGCGAGGGCTTCGAATGTGGCCTTGTGCTGCGCGACTACCGCGACATCAAGGAAGGCGACATCGTCGAGGCCTACGCCGTCAAAGAGGTCAAGCGAACGCTTGACCGCTCGGCCCTCTAGCCGCTGCGCGCACAGCCGGCCCTCCGCCGGCTGCGCGCGCCGCTCCCCATGGCAAGCCCCAAGACCATCGCGCGCCTCGAGGCGCAGATTCATCGGCGTGCCGCGCACTGCCTCCAGCACGAGGTTGCCGACCCGCGGCTAGGCTTCGTGACCATCACCAAGGTCGAGCTCTCGACGGACATGGCGGTGGCCAAGATCCACTACTCGGTCTTGGGGGATGGCTCGGATCGCAGCAAGGTCGAACATCTGATGCAGCACGCCCGCGGCTTCGTGCAGCGCCAGGTGGCCTCGATCCTGCGAATTCGCCGTGCGCCCCAGGTCCGCTGGGTTTACGACAGCACGATCGAGGAAGCGGCTCGCATGACCCAGTTCATCCGGGAGGTCCGCGAGAGGGACGCCGAGATCAACCCCGACCTGGAGCTAGAGCAGCCCGAAGGCCAGGCCGCGCCGCCGGGCGCGTTCGATCCCGACGGCCCCGATGAGTTCACCGGCGCCGAATCGGACGCCGACTAGTCGGCCCCATCGATGGCGAGCGCCGCGCTTCCTTTTCACGAGCTGAGTCCCCTCGGCAGCGGCGCCTCGGGCCGCGTCGTCTTGGCCGAGTTCGACGAGCCCCACGGTTCCTGCCGCGTCGGCGACAGGGTGGCCGTCAAGCTCGTGCACCACGGCGCGAGCGCTGAGGTTCAGCGCAGCTTCGAACTCGAGAAGCGCCTTGGCCAGGAGCTTCAGCACCCGCGCCTTACCCCAGTGCTCGCCTCCGGTGCGACCTGGTTCGCCATGCCCTTGCTCGAGGGCGGACGACTGGATGAGCGGCTGGAGACCGGCGGCCCCCTGGAGGCCGGTCCCCTGGCGCGCACCGCTCTCGGGTTGGCCCAGGGCCTCGCCCACCTGCACGCTTCCGGCTGGCTCCATGGGGACTGCAAGCCCGACAACGTGGTCTGCGATCGGGACGGCACGCCGCGCTGGATCGACCTGGGTTTTGCCCAGCCCGTGGCGGTGTCCCTCAGCTCGGGCCGCGGCAGCCCGCGCTGGCTGTCGCCCGAGGAGCTGATGGGCCGGCCGCGCACCCCCGCCGCCGAGGTCTTCACCCTCGGCATGATGGTCTACGAGCTGTGCACGGGGGAACACCCCTTCCTGCCGGGTGGCCGCTCGGCGGAGACGCCCCTGGATCTCGCCCAACGCATGGACCTCGGCCTGGCTGTGCGCCCATCGGCTGTCGCCACGTGCATGGAGTCCGGACTCGAGGAGCTGTTGGAAGCCATGCTGGCCCCTACCCCCGCCCAGCGCCCCTCGTCCGCCGAGGTCGCCGAGCGCTTGGGAGCCCTGCCTGACCATTACGCCCAGCCCCCCGGACCAAGCCCCTTTGGTCCCAAACGCCCGGTGCGCTTCGTGGGCCGCAGCCGGGAACTGCAGATCCTCCAGGACATCTGGGAGCAAACGGCCACCCGTGGACCCGCCGCCGTCTGGATCTCGGGCCCGGAGGGCTCGGGCTCATCGCGCCTGGGCGACGAGTTCGCGCGCCGCGTCCGCCGCAGCGAAGATCCCGCCGTCGTGCTCCAGGCACGGCCGAGCCGGCTCGCCGACGCGCCCCCCCTGCAGCCGCTCCTGGACCTGGTGCGGGCCTGGCTGCACACCCCCGCGGGACGCAACCCCAGCGCCTCGGCAGTCCGGCGCCTGGAGCGCTGGGTTCCCCACGCCACCGCCGGGGCTCTCCTCGCGGCCCTCCGGGTGAATGCCCACTCCCCAGGCCTGGAGGAGCACCTGGTGCACTGGCTGCTCGCCGCCACCGAGGACCGCGGGATGGTGGTCTTTCTCGACAACGCCGACCTGCTCGGCACCGGCTCCCTGGCGGTTCTTACACGGGCGGCCGCCGAGCTCGGCAGTCGCCGGCTGCAGCTGATCTGTGTCCGGGAGCCAGGCCGAGTCCCGCGCGATCCTGTGGCCTTCGCCCAGTTCGAAGGCCGGCTGCAGCGCACGCTGAGCCCAACCCAGCTGCCCCTGCCGCCGCTCGCCCTGGCCGAGGTGCTGGAGCTGGTCGAGCGCACCTTTGCGCTGGATGCACCCCGCAAGCGAATCGCCCGCGCCCTGCTCACGCGGAGCCAAGGCCAGCCTGGGCTGCTTTCCGAACTTCTCGATGCCCTCGCCGCCGGAGGCCATGTGGCGCCTAGCCCGCGGGGCTGGACGGTGCGGCGCACACCCGAGGACTGGCCACAGCCCGCCTCGGTGGCACGCTTGCTCGAGCAGCGCTTTGCGATGCTCCCCCTCGAGGATCGTCTTTGGCTGCAGCGCTGTGCGGTGGCCGCCCAGCACCTCACGCCCGGGTTCCTGGCCCAGGCCTTCGGTCACGCGACGACCGATGACACGGCCAATGTGCTGGAGTCCCTATGCGCCTCGGGTTGGCTGCAGCGGGACGGCCGGCGCTTCCGCTTCGCGCGCGGCGCCCGGCGTGTCGCGGTGCTGCGCTCGACCATGCCCGCCCGACGCGAGCGCCTGCACAGCAAGGTGGCCGCCGCCCTCGCCGCCGCGGGGGCCGCCCCTTTCGAGCGCGCCTTCCATCTGCGCATGGCCGGCAGCGGAAGGGAGCTGCTCGAACTGCTTGACCAGCACATGAGCGATCTGCGGGAAACCCTGCCGGCCCGCCGTGTACGCACGCTGGCCCGCTGGGGTCTTGCGGTCCTCGACGCCGAGAATGGGCCCGAGGACTCGGATCTGGAGCCCGCCCTGCTGGAGGCTGCCGCGGAGAGCGCCGGGCGCTTGGGCAGGCGCGAGGAGCAGCGCGAATGGCTCGACCGCCTCGCTGGCCTCGACCTCGACGAGGACCGCCGCCCGGGCCTCGCCGCCCGCGTGTATCTGCTGCATGGCATGGCCGCCGCGGAGCGGGGCACCTACGGCATCGCGCGCGGCATGCTGCGCAACGCACGCCTGGTGGCAGAAAAGGCCGGGGACGATCGCACCGTCCTGGAGGCGCGCCTGGCCCGCGGCGAGGTGCACGTGGCCTGCGGCGCGATTCCAGAGGCGCGGGAAGACCTCAACCCCGTAGCCAGCTCCTCCGCTCCGGAGGGCGATGCGGTGCTACGTGCCCGTGCACGGCTCGCCCTCGGGCTGGCGGACCTGCTGGAGGACAACTTTGAGGAGGCCCTCAGGAGCGCGACCGCCGCGGCCGAAGAGCTGGCCGATCGCCAGAACCCAAGGGCGGCGACCGCGATGGCGGAAGCCCATCTGCTGCGCTCGCGCATCGAGCGGATTCTTGGCCGTGCTCGGCATGCCTGGGAGGGCCTCGCTAGCGCGGCCGCCCTGGCAGTGCGCGCCGACAACCGCCGACTCGAGGTCGAGATCGCGGCCCGCCGCGGCAGGCTCCTGCTCGAAACCGGCCATGGCCGAGAGGCCGAGCTCGAACTGCGTGAAGCGCGCTGGCAGGCCGGCGAAATCGAGGATCCCGCGGGCCGCACCACCGCTGAGCTCTTCCTCGGGGTGTGCCTGGCCGAGCAGAAGCTGCCCGAGGGCGCCCAGCTGCTCGAACGCGTGCGGCGGGAGCTGGGCAGGCTGGGTCTGCGCCGGCTGCAGGCGCTGGCGGAAGCCCTGGTGTCACGCGCGGCGCTGATGCGCGGTGAACTGGCGGTCTCCCAGACCCACCTCGAGCTGGCCCAATCCAAGCTGGAGCTGTATGGCGCCGAGCTGCAGGACCGCATCGTGATCGAGGGTAGCGCCGCCATTGTCGCCGAGGCTACCGGCCGCCGAAGTGAAGCCCGGTCCCTCGAACGCCGGATGGTCCAGCGCATTCGGACCGAAGTCGCGCGCATCGGCGATCCTGCCCTCCGCAAGGGCCTGCGCCAGTCCGCCGGGGCTGGCGTGCGCGCCGCCTTTAGCCTGGAAGGCCCGATCTACCCCCACCTGCCGGGCGCCTGGCCCGTGGCCTGGCCAGAGCCCGAAGGAAGCGGGCTCGGCCCAGACTGAGACTCAATCGCAAGAAAGCGAAATTCCGGCTCGCGAGTGAGACTCGATCTCACTACAACTCCCCCAGCCATGGGACCCATCGCCAGCCGTTTCCGCCCCAGTTCCCTAGGGCTCTGCGGGCTCATCCTGCTGGGCCTTGCGCTCGCTGCAACCGCGACGGCCTCCCACCAGGACCTGCCGGGAGCGACCGACGGTTCCCCGGCCCCGGATGCGGACGGCAGCCAAGCGCCCACCCGCATCGAGCGCATCGTCGCCGTGATGGGCACCAGCCTCAGCATGGAGATCGAAGCCGCGGACCGCGGCGCCGCGCTCGCCGCCAGCGAAGCCGCCCTGCGGGCCATCGAGGCGGCCGAACAGCGACTCTCGACCTGGCGCCCGGAGTCCGAGCTCAGCAAGCTCAACACCGACGGCACGCGCACTCTCTCGGCTCCGCTCGCCGCGGAGCTCGGCCAGGCCCTTGCGGTGGCGCGCCTCACAGGCGGAGCCTTTGACCCCACCGTCGGACCGCTCATCGAGGTCTACGGCCTGCGCAGCGGCGGCCGCCGGCCCGGCGACAGGGAGCTGGCAGCTGCCCTGGCTCAGGTCGGGCACAAGCGCCTCACGCTGGACGGCAACCGCGCCAGCCTAGAGCCCGGAACTCGGCTCGAGGAAGGCGCGTTCGGCAAGGGCGCGGGGCTCGACGCGGCCCGCGCCGCGCTGGTCGCCGTCGGAGCCCAAGGCACACTCAGCCTAGGCGGCCAGGTGATGCGCATCGGCGGGCGCGGCCCCGCTCGACTGCCCCTGGCCCACCCCGATCGCCGCGGCGAGGTCGCCTACGAGGT
>CAYWNK010000314.1:0-6920 GCA_964459495.1 uncultured Planctomycetaceae bacterium | reverse complement strand
GGTCTCGGCGGCCGCGAGCCCAAACGCCAGGGGGCCCACACCCGCTAGCGCCCCACCGAGCAGCAAGCGGCCGACCAAGAGCGCGGGGTAGGACGGCAATGCCGCCTGCAGGGCCAAGGCTCCGATCGCGCTGGTGGTGCACAGGATCAATGCCTTGCGGTGCCCCACCTGATCCCCGTACCGCCCCCATAGGGGCAGGGACACGAGGTTCGCCACCGCCATCACACCAAAGGCCAGGCTGGTGGCAAAGGTCCCCACATCCTTGGCCGTCGCCAGCGGCTCCGTCGACAGCCTGCGCAACGCAGCGCTCCAACGCTCCGCCTTCGGATCCACGCCCGCAAAGAGCTCCGCCACGTAGTCCTCGAGCACCGGATTGACCGCACCGAGTCCGAGCTGGAGCGCAAAGACCAGGGCCAGAGTGCCGCGCAGAAGGGGGCTCGCCAGAACCTCGGCCAAGTCCCCGCGCAGACTGCGCAGGGCGTTCGCCACCGGCGATCTCCCACCGGTCTCGGCGGCCAGGCGCATGCTCTTGTCCTCGAAGGCGAATAGGCTGACGAGCAGAGCTCCCGTGAGCGCCATGGCCCCCACCAGCAGGAACACCGACTGGTGGCTGCCGAAGCGCAGGGTGGCCCAGCCCCCCAGCAGAGGTCCGAACATCCCGCCGATCGCAAGCGATGTCGTCAGCCAGCCCGCAACCCGCCCCTGTCGTTCGGGCGGCGCAACCACGCTGACCAGAGTGATGCTCGGCGGAATGAAGCCGCTGAAAAGGCCCTGGCCCACGCGCATCGCCAAGAGTTGACCCGGGGTCGACACATAGGCCATGCCGCCGACGAACAGACTGATCGCCAGCATGGCGCGCACCACCATCACCTTGCGGCCGAGCCGATCACCCAGGGAGCCCCAAACCGGGCTCATGAGGGTGGCCGAGAGCGGAGCAGCGCCGAAACACATGCCAGCCCAGAGACGAACTTCAGCGGGGTCCTTGAGGCCAAGCTCCCGCAACAGGCTCGGGAAGAATGGCAGGAAGCTCATCATCCCGATCGAGGTGATCAGGTTGGCCAGCCAAACCACGGCGAAGGTCCGGCGCCAGTTGGTCTTGCCGCTCATGGGGCGCGTACGTTAACGGCGTCCGGCGCGGTCCGCTGCACCCGCTTCGGTTTCATGCTTCCCTTTGCCATCGCAGCGAAGCGGGCCCCAAATCTGGACATGGGGCGGCCGGGCATCCCCCGCGTTCACCTGCTGCGCGCCCGCAGCGGCCGACCGGAGGCATCTGTTGCAGAAACAGGATCTACCGCGCCCCGCACGTCAGCGCCTGGACCGACATCCCGATAGGTCCCCAGCTATGAACACCTCGGCCCCCTTTCAGCCGCAGGGCTGGAACCCCAGGCGCGGCAGCGCCCTCGCGGTCACCCTCATGATGGTCACTCTCCTCGCCATGCTGGGCGCCGGGGTGATTCAGCTCGGCGCGGCGACGCTTGGTAAGCAAGCCGTCAACCTAGCCCGAACCCGTGCGCTGTATATCGCCGAGGCCGGGCTGTCGGAAGCCTACCTAGCAGTGGCACAGGGGCGCTCCGGAGCGATCGGCAGCCCAGAGGAGCCCGCAGCCTTCGGCGGCGGCGTGTTCTGGGTTGAGGCCACCCCGAGCGGAGCCAGTGAGGTCGCTCTGGAGTGCCACGCTCTCTATGACTCTGGCCGTTTCTCCCTGGGTGCCACCCTGGAGCGGCGTGTGCATGCACTCGGGGAACTTGGGCTCTCCGCAAGGGGCGATATCCGCATTGGATCCCGAGCCACTGTCAGTGGGGTTCAGTCCGACTCCGCGCCCGGCGGCGGCACCATGGATAGCAAGGTCGAGCGTCCGTTGGAGGAGAGCGCTGCCCCCGCCCCCATCGCCCAGCTGTTCACCAACGGCGACATCTACATCGATGACGGCGCCCACGTCGACGGGGATCTGCACTACGGAACGGGAGGGATTCTGTTCGCCAACCCAACGGCTGCCGTCACGGGAACCTCCCAGCCGCAACAACGCGAGCGGGAGATGCTTCGGGTGCCCTATCCCGACATGGATCGGATTCCCAAGCAGACCAGGATAGGGATGGTCTCGGCCACTCTAGGCTCGGGCGTGCACGCCCTTGGCGACGTCGTGATTCGCAGCAGGGTCACCCTGACCCTCACCGGACCGTGTGTGATCCTGGCCGACTCGCTCGAGCTCCAAAGCGGTGGAGCACTCCAGTTCGATTCCACCGACGGGGCGATCGAGTTCCACGTGATGAACGATGTGCAGCTCCCCAGGGGCTCGGTACTCGACAGCGCCCCGGGACAGGCCGCCTCGGTTGGCCTCTTCTTTCACACGGCCGCAGGCACCTTGCGTAGGGCGGCCCTGCCCGTGGACTCTGGCGGTGTCTTCCACGGCATCCTCTATGCGCCCGAACGCCACCTGGTGCTCGGATCCCAGCTCAGCGTGACCGGTGCGATCCACGCGGGCTCGATCGAGCTAAGCCCCGACAGCTCCTTTGTGCACGACCAGTCCACCCGCAACTCGGCGGTCGGCGTCCCCGCGCTCCCGCGTCAGCTCGCGTGGTATGTGCTCCCTCTGCCCGACGAGCCCATCGTGAGGCAACGCTTCTCCCCGGGCAGCTTCCTGACCCGCAACGGACAGACCACCGTGCGCTCGGCATCGGCTGCTCAAGAACGGAAAATCGTCATCGACTACATCGACAACACGGGCCTCCCCCAGTCCTACAGCGGCGACCCCGAGCTGTTGGATTGGACCCATGTCAGCGGGGTCTCGGATCTGGCTTGGGTAAGGGCCAGCGACTCGACCGTGCAGGCCTACGATGACGGCATCGGCCTCTTCGCCGCGATCGTCGACGAGGATCTCGTGCCAGCCCCGGTCACCCCCGGCGGCGGCATCCGCAGCTCGATCCAGGCGGGCATCGACCTCTGGCCGGTCACCGAGCGGGATTTCTACGACGCCACCTCCCCCAAAGCGCCCTACACCCTCGACGAGATCGCGGCAGTGCAAGGCATGGTCCCGGTCCCAACGGCCGCCCTCCTCGCGGCGATTGAGCTGGCCCACGTCGACGCTGGCGGCACCCCTTGGTAGCGCCGCGACCACGCTCCTCACATCGAGGCGCGCGCCGAGCACAAAGCAATTTCTTTCCCCAGTCGGGCTCAGTTCCGCCGCACTCGATGCTCGATAGGCCCTTTGTGGTTCCAGTCCTTCGGCCAATGTCTCGACCTGACTCCTCAACAATCCAATGGGGATAGCACTGGTCAATCGAATGCGCGCGGACAGCCTGGCCTGTGCTTCGAGGCGCAGAGGCAGCGCCCTCGTCGTTTCGCTCATGATGGTCATGCTGCTGTCGATGCTCGGCGCAGGCATCGTCCAGCTCGGCCGTGCCACGCTCGGCAAGCAGACCGCCAACCTGGCCCAGATGCGCGCGCTCTACATCGCGGAGGCGGGTCTGGCGGAGGCCTACCTGGCCGTAGCCCAGGGCCGGACCGGCGCGATCGCTAGCCCCGACCAGCCCGCGCTCTTCGGCGGCGGCGTGTACTGGGTCGAGGCAACGGCGGTCGGCGACACCAAGGTCAACTTGAAGTGCAACGGGCTCTACGACTCGGGCCGCTTTTCCATCGGAGCCACTCTCGAGCGCCGGGTGCATCCGCTGGGTGAACTCGGACTCGCGTCGGAAGGCGACATCCACATCGGAGTTGGCGCCGAGGTCTTGGGCATCCTGTCCGATTCGGCCCCCGGCGGCGGCAGCTTCGCGACGAAAGAAGCGCGCCCCGCCAGGGACGGTTTTGTTCCGCCTGCGGCGAAGTTGAGCGCGGGTGGAGACATCTATGTCGAGGACAGCGCCAAGGTGTTGGGCGACTTGCGGCACGGCGAAGACGGCATCCTGGTCGCGAGCCCCACATCGCTTGTGAGCGGGACCGTGGACAACTTTGTGCGTAGATTCCCGAGCTCCATGCTGCCCCTCCCCGACGTCAGCGGGGTGCCCAAGATTGCAGCGCTCGGCGCCGTATCGGCCGCCCTGGGACCGGGAGTTCACTCCCTTGGCGACCTATTCGTCGAAGCCCACGTGGTCATCGCCCTGGAGGGCCCCTGCGTCGTGGTCGCGGACTCTCTCGCCCTCGCGGCCTCGGGTGGGCTCACCTTCGACTCCACCCGAGGCGCGGTGGAGCTGCATGTGCTGGGCGACGTGGCGCTTCCCAGTGGGTCGACACTGCACAGCCCAGCCGGCCAGGCTGCCTCGGTCGGCCTCTTCTTTCACGGAGCACCTGGCAGCGGAGGCGATGAGAACGGAGACGATGAGAACGGAGCCAGCAAGGACAAGGGAAACGGCAAGGGCAAGGCAATCGGCAAAGGCAAGAAGATCGGATACGGCGACGTCAGCAACGGATACCGCGAGGGTGAGGTCAGCCTGACCCTATCCATCGAAGCCGCAGGCGACCTGCACGCCATCGTCTATGCACCCAAGCACTCCTTGAGCCTCGCCTCCACCCTGCAGGTCACCGGGGCGATCTATGCGGCTGCGATCGACCTGCAGCCCGGGAGCCGGTTTGTCTATGACGAGGCCACCCGCAGCTCTGCCCTTGGAACGCCCGCCGTGCCCCGGCAACTGGCCTGGTACGTGCTGCCCCTGCCAAACGAGCCGATCGTCAAGCAGCGACTCGACCCGCTCGCCTACATCCAGCTGAACGGGCTCTCGACGCTAGCTTCAGCCTCGGCCGCGAGCGATCGGAACATCGTCCTCGACTACATCGACAGCAGCGGCCTCCCCCAGACCCATACAGGGTTGCCGGGCGTTCTGGACTGGACGACGGTCAGCGGCGTAAGCGACCTGGCCTGGGTGAACCCCAACGACAACCAGCCCTACGCCCATGACAATGGAATCGGGCTGTTCAGAGCGATCGTCGACGAGGACCTCCAAAACCGGGCCGCCACGCCGGTGGTCAATGGAATTCGTGCCTCGATCCAAGCCCACCTCAACAACTGGCCTAACGCGGAACTCGGCTTCCTGGACTCGGCAAGGCCCAGAGCCCCCTTCACCGCTGAAGAGATCGCTGCCCTCCAGGCGCTCAACCCCGCGCCTTCGGCCACGTTCCTGCCCCAGCTCGAGCAGGCCCACGTCGACGCTGGTGGGGCGCCCTGGTAGTCGGACCCAGCGCGGGGGCTGGCGTCAGTACGGCAGCCCGGTGGCCAGCTCTCAGACCCGAATCCCGATGATCGTCCGGCCTAAGCCGCGTGCCGCGCGTCCTCCGGCCCGGCGACCGGGTCGTCGGCGAGTCGGGTGCGGATCTGATCGATCTGGTCTTCGCGCGAGAGGAACGCGGCCAGGACCCGCGGATCGAGATGTGTTCCCGAGAGATCGCCCAGGTAGGCCAGCGCCTCGGCGTGGGACCAGGCCGACTTGTAGCTCCGCTCGGTCGTGAGCGCATCGTAGATATCCGCCAGCGCCACGATGCGCGCCGACAGCGGGATCTCCTCGCCTGCGACCCCCTCGGGGTAGCCCGAGCCGTCCCACTTCTCGTGATGACAGTGGGCGATGTCGCGCCCCATCGAGATGAACCCAAGCACCGGGTTCTCCTCCATCAGCTGGTCAAGAATCAGCGCCCCAACCGTGGGGTGGCTTTTCATCAGCTCCCACTCCATCGGGGACAGCCGCCCCGCCTTGAGCAGGATTGCGTCCGGAATCGCCACCTTGCCGAGGTCGTGCAGGGGCGCACAGCGGAAGAGATCCTCGAGGAATTCCCCCGTGATCTCGTCGCGACAGTGCCCGTCGTCCCGCATGCCCTCGGCGATGAGCACCGAGTAGTGGGACACACGGCTGAGATGCTGACCGGTTTCGTTGTCGCGCATGTCCGCGATGCGCGCCATGGCCAGCAAGGTCGCCTCCTGGGCGCGCGAGCGGTCCAAGCGCTGGATCTGGGCCTCGGCGGCCGCGGCCACGGGCGCGGCAGCCGCCGCAAGGATGGCCTCGCCGGCCTCATCGAAGGGCGCCCCTCCGCTGCCGTCAACCGTCAGCTCCCCCACACGACCCAAGGAGACCTCAAGGGGCATGCGCACCATCTGATCCCCCATCTCGCTCCCCGCACTCGCCTCTGCGAAAACGCCGGGGTGATTGGGATCCCAAAGCTGGACCTGCACGCCACGGCCCGGCAGCAGGTCCTGGACCGCCTCGGCTGCCAGCAAGGAGACCGACGGCAGATCGCTCACCTTCGAGAGGGCCCGGGTCAGGCGGTACAGGCGGCGCACGCGCGCCTCATCCAGGTGATCCGCCCCCCCATCCGCGCTAGCAAACTGCAGTTCCGCGCGCTTGGCCCGGTTGTCGCCAAGGGCCTGCTCAATCGCCTCGCGCAGCACCGGCCCGTGAACCGGCTCGGGCACCCGGCGCAAATGCAGACCGCGAACCTCAGGAAGTGGCCCAATCCCCCCCGCCAGCACGCAGCTCGCCAGGGGTAGACGCTCACCCAGCTCCACCAGGACATCGCGGAGGGGCCGACTTAGCGACTCCGGATCCAAGACTACGGCCGGGACACAGGGGTCCGGCTCGATTCCCTCCAGGGGTTCGGAGGGGTCGCTGACCACCTCCGGCTGGAGTCCCGCAGCCTCGATGGCCGCGAGGTAGGAACGTTGGGGACGATTGGGGCCGAGGGCGAGGAGAATGCGATGGTTCATGGCGGGGATGCGGCCGGGAAGCGGCTCTGCTTCCTCTCGACAACCAGCGTCGATGGCCTGCAACCCGCCCCGAAAAAATCCCGCAGCAAGGACCCGGAAAAGTCTTCCGGGTGAACCCTATCCTTAGTTCCGGTAGCTCTGAATCGGGGCGGGGACCCGGCCCCCGCGACCGAAGAGCACCGGACTTCCGAACTTGCCGGGGTCCTGCACGATCGCCGTTCCGAGAAGCCCGCCCCAC
>CAYWNK010000313.1:0-6934 GCA_964459495.1 uncultured Planctomycetaceae bacterium | reverse complement strand
CACCTTCGAGTCCCGCCTGGCAGACGCGAATGCGGCACTGACCAGGGCCCTGGTCGAGCACGCAGCCTGGTGCCAGGGCGAGCGCGCCTACGCCGAGCGGGACGACGCCTGGGAGCGGGTCCTGGTGCTCGATCCGGAGCACAAGCAGGCTCGCCGCAGGGTCGGCTACTCCTGGGACCGGGAGGCCGAGGCCTGGGTGCGCAAGCCCGGCTACCGGCTTCCCCGTCCCAGCGCGCCGCCCCTGGCCCAAGCCGCGGCGCGGAGGCTCGCTGGGCTTCAGGGGGCCCATCTCGAGCGCGCCCTACCGCTCCTGGACGCCGCCGGTGCCGGCACCCCGCAGCAGCGCAGGGCGCTCCTCGATGAACTCCTGACCCTGCACCCTGGCCACCCCGACCTCCTCCGCATGCGCGGCTGGGTTTCCCAGGGCAAGGGAGAGGCCCAGCGCTGGGCCCTGCCCGAGACCTTTGCGGCAGAGCTTCGTCGGCGCCTACTCGACACCAGGCAGGCGGCGCTGGAAATCAGCTGGGCGGCGCTGATCGATCCCATTCAACGCCGCGGTCCAACGGTGGACGAGCCCACGAAGATCGAATGGCCCATCGATCTCGAATTCGAGGGCATAAGGGTGCTTGCCGCGACCTCAGCCCTCGAAGCCGACAGCCTACTACGAACCTGCACGATCACCTGGCGCTTCGCGTCCGCGCTCTTCGGGCGCAAGGACTCCGCCGAGCAAACCGTGCTGGCCGTCTCCCGTCCCCCCATCCGCCGCCGCCTCCTGCTCGCGCTAGCCGAGAGCGACCAGGCGCGTTTCGAGCGCCTGCAAAGAATGGCGGGCGACCGCAAGGGCAGCCGCATCCTCATCTGGGCCGGCGACGCCCCCGCCCGACTCGACGCGGCGTGCCGCCAAACAATCGCCATCTTCTTGGGCCGCAACTTCCACATCGGGACCCGTCACGGCTGGATCACCGAGGGTTTCGGGATGGCCCTGTGCCACCGCTTGCTCGGCACGCGCCTCACCTACTTTGTGGCCACGAATCGCTACGAGGCCCCAACGGATCGCGCGATCGACGGCGCCATGCGCGAACCTGAAGCCGACTGGCTCGCCCTTGCCCACGAAGCCCTTCAGCCCGCGAAGCGGCCCAACCTCGCCTTTCTTCTTGGCCGTGACGTGAACGGCTTGGGCGCGACCGACCTGGTCATCGCTTACGCTCTGGCCACCTTTCTGATCGAAGGCCATTCCACGGCGACGACCCAACGAATTCTCCGCCGGATCGGTGCGGATGAAGCACCGGCGGATGTGCTCGAGCAAGAGCTTGGCTACGACCTCAGCGCCCTCGGAGAGCGGCTCTACGATTGGCTGGGGGCCAACTGACCTTCTGGGAAAGGTCCCCCGCTCCCCGATCGAGCGCAGGCTGTAGAGTTCTCGAGGAATGACAGACCATTGGGACAAGGCTGTTTTGGCCATCGTGGATGGCGATCTCGAACTCCTCGAGCGCCTGCTTGCTGACAAGCCAGAACTGGTCCACGCCCGCAGCCCGGCCCCCCATGCCCCTGCGCTCCTGCACTACAGCGCTGCGAATGGCGTCGAAGATGAGCTGCAGCGCACTCCCCCCAATGCGCCTTCGATCGCGGAGGCATTGCTCAAGGCAGGCGCCCCGCCTGACCCGCTGAGCAAGGCCTACGGGGGGGGCCGCAACGCGACGCCCATGTGCCTCCTGGTCTCGAGCTGGCATCCCTTCGAGCGCGGTGTTCAGTCGGAGTTGGTCGGCGTGCTGGCCCGCGGCGGAGCGGCCATCGATGGCCTCGACAACGACGGAGCGCCGCTCGCCACGGCTCTGACCTTCGGCTCTACCCGCGCCGCCGAGGCACTGGTCCAGTGTGGAGCGCGCGTGGACAACATTCTGTTTGCGGCTGGCCTCGGCCAGGTGGACGCCGTTCGGCGCTGGCTCGAGCCAAGCGGTGGTCTGAGCGCGGCCGCGATCGGCTCCTATGCCCCCGTTTTCCTCGGCATCACGATCGAGGGTCCTGAGGCCATTCGCCAGCAGGCGCTGCACTTCGCCGTAGCCCACGGCCAGACCGAGGTTGCTGCCATGCTGCTGGCGGCCGGTGCTGACGCAGGCGCTGAGTCCCTCGGCCATCACGCTCGCCTGCCACTGCTCCAGTGCCTGTTCACGCACAAGGACTGGATGGTAGACCTGCTGCTCGAACACGGCGCGAATCCCCACGCCGTAGATGGCAAACTGAAGTGCAGCGCCGCCGACTACGCGGCGCGCACCGACCGTCCCGAAATCAGCGAGCGCCTCCGCCATGCCGGCGGAGCCTAAAACCCCATGATCCTGAACGCGTGTGTTGTGCAGGCCGCCCCGGTCGCCTTCGATCTACCCGCTACCCTCGATAAGGTCGAGCGTCTGGCCCGCGACGCAGCCGGCGCGGGGGCGCAACTCATCGTGTTCCCCGAAGCATTCCTGTCGGCCTATCCCAAGGGCATCGACTTCGGCACGAAGGTCGGCTCCCGCAGCCCTGCGGGTCGCGCCTGGTTCCAACGCTACTTCGACTCGGCCATCGACGTCCCCGGCCCCGCGACCGAGCGCCTGGGCAAGCTCGCCGTAGAGCTCGGCATTCACCTGGTGATCGGCGCGATCGAGCGGGGCGGCAGTACGCTGTACTGCACCGCCCTCGCATTCGATGCAAGTGGTCAGCTCATCGTGCGCCACCGCAAACTCGTCCCCACCGCGATGGAGCGCGTGATCTGGGGCTCCGGCGATGGCTCAACCCTGACCGTGGCCCCCACCGAGCACGGGCGTCTCGGCACCGTGATCTGCTGGGAGAACTACATGCCTCTCTTGCGCACGGCCATGTACCGCGAGCGAGTGGAGCTGTACTGCGCCCCCACCGTCGACGACCGCGAGTGCTGGGTGCCGACCATGCGGCACATCGCGATCGAGGGCCGCTGCTTCGTGCTGTCGGCCTGCCAGTTCGCCACGCGCGCGGACTACCCCGACGACTATCCGCTCGACCTGCCCGCGAGCGGGCCGGGTAGCACGCTCATCCGCGGCGGAAGCTGCCTAGTGGATCCCTTCGGCGAGGTCCTGGCCGGTCCGATCTACGATGCCGAGACCGTCGCCCACGCCCAGCTGGATCTGGACAAGATCACCCAGGGGCGCTTCGATCTGGACGTCGTCGGGCACTATGCGCGTCCGGACGTGTTCCAACTCGACGTGGACACCAGATCGAGACAGGGCTAAGGGCCTACTCAAATCGGGCAATTGCGGCAAAAAATGGAGCCCACACCATTTCTTGCGTTCGGTCGGTCACACCCTCTCGAAACACGAGTAGTAGCAGCGCTAGGGACCACCTCAAGGTCCTTCCTCCTCCCCAACCCTCCCCACGCATGATCTCGAACCTCCCCGCCCTCGGTGCCCTCAGCACCCTGGCTGCCGCCTGCCTGCTGTCGAGCAACGCCGCCGCCCAAAGTGGCTCCGCCGCCCTCTACGAGGTGCGCTTCGACGCCACCTGGAGCGCGACCACGCACCCCGGCGCCTACCCGAACAACGCGCACTTCTCGCCCCTGATCGGTGTCACCCACAACGACACGACCAACCTTTGGCAGCCCGGCGGGATCGCCACGGGTGGCATTGAGGTCATGGCTGAGACCGGCGGCACCGGCCCCCTAACCGGCGAGATCAATGACCTGATCAACGCCGGCTCGGCCGGCGAGCGCATCAACGGCGGCGCCCCCGACTCCCCGGGCATGACCAGCGCCACCTTCCTGGTCAGCGAGGACTACCCCCTGGTCAGCCTCGTCACGATGATCGCACCTAGCCCCGATTGGTTCGTGGGCGTCAACAGCCTGCCCCTGATGCAGAACGGCGAGTGGGTCGACCTGACCGTGGACCTTTTGGCCTGGGACTCCGGCACCGACAGCGGCCTGAACTTCACGTCCAGCAACCAGGACACCAACCCCCAGGAGCCGATCGCCCTGGTGACGGGCGGCCCCTTCTTCGGGAACGACCCGCTGGGCACGTTCACCTTCACCCGCATCCCCCTGGGCGACAACTACTGCGGCCCGGCCGCGGCCAACTCCACCGGCATGTCCGGCTCGATCCTGGCCCTCGGTAGCGGTGACGCCGGCGAGAGCCTGACCCTGGTCGCGGGCGACCTGCCCCAGAGCCAGTTCGGCTACTTCGTCGTCAGCGCCCAAACCGGCTCTTCCAACCCCATGGGCAGCAGCGGCACGCTCTGCCTGGGCGGCAGCATCGGCCGCTTCAACGCCAGCGGCCAGGTCGGCAACTCCGGCATGATGGGTCGCTTCAGCCTCGTGGCCGACACCTCCAACCTGCCCCTGAGCCCGCCCGTGGCCGCGCAGTCCGGCGAGACCTGGTACTTCCAGGCCTGGTACCGCGACATCGGCGGCACGAGCAACTTCACCGACGGCCTGTCGGTGCTCTTCAACTAGCCATCCCCGGCAACGGGCTTCGGCCCCCTGCGCGAGACTCCGTTCCCCCCGGCGGAGTCTCGCGCTCTTGTTGGTGGACAGTCCAGGGACCGGCCCCTGCCACCGCCCCAATGGTGAAGACGCTGACGGGCTGGTTCCCATGGGGCTGAGTCCACCTCACGCGAAGCGCACGAACTCGGCCTCCATCTCGCCCAAGCCCGCCGCCGGCTGGGCCCAGTGGAAGGTCCGGCGGACCTCGAAGCCCAGCGCCGGCACCGCCTTCAAGCGCCCCGACTCCAGGAAGGGACCCAGGGACCAGCGCGACAGGAAGCCTAGCCCCAACCCCGCCGCCGCCGCGTTGGCGATGGCCTCCGATGTCCCCAGCACCAGGTCCTGGCCAGCCGGGCGCGTGCGCACGCCCGCGTCCCGCAGGGCCCGCACCAGGACCGCCCGCGTGCCTGAGCCGGGCTCCCGCCAAAGCAGCGGCACGCCCTCCAGATCCGCCGGCGTTCGCAGCGGCCAGGGCGCGTTGGGCGCGATCACCGGCACCAGTTCGTCGTCGAGCCAGGGCACGAGCCGCATGCCAGCCGCGCGCTTGAGGCCCTCGACGAGGCCGAGGGGAAACTCGCCTTCACGCACCGCCTCGATCACCTCCTCGGTGTTGCCGACCTTCAGCTGGAGCAGCGTGCCGGGATAGCGCTCGCGGAAGCGCCCCAGCACCGGGGGCAGGACGTGCGCGGCAATCGTCGTGCTGACCGCCAGCCGCAGCTTGCCCCGAATGACTTGCTCGCTGGCGACAGCGCGCTGCGCCTCGTCGACCAAGCGTCCGATCTGGCGGGCGTAGCCCGCCAGGCGCTCCCCGGCCGGAGTGGGTCGCACACCCTGGACGGAGCGCAGCAGCAGCGGTGCTCCCACCGACTCTTCCAAGCGCCGGATCCGGGCCGTGATCGCAGGCTGGGATAGGTGCACCGCGCGGGCGGCGGCAGAGATTCGCCCAGCCTCGATCACGGCGAGGAACGTAGGCAGCAAGGAAGGGTCGAGTTCAGAGGCCATCCGGCCATGCTATCAGTTTTTGTGATGCCACATCCAAAACCTCACCTATGCATGGCTCTCCGCCCGGACGAAACTCCACCCATGGAACGCCGCCAAACGCTCGCCGCCTGCGCCATCGCCGGCGCCTGTCTCTGGATGGACCTGCCGGGTGTCGCCTGCCTGGGCCTCGGAGTCCTGGCTGCCTTCGCGCTCGGCCCCTGGTCCCACGGCCAGGCCGCAGGCACCTGGCTGCTCAAGGCCAGCGTCGTCCTGCTCGCCGCCGGCACCAACTTCGGCGAAGTCCTGAGCATTGGCCGCGACGGCCTAGGCACCGCGTTCCTGACGATCCTGATCGCGGGCGGCAGCGCCTGGGTTCTGGGCCGCTGGCTGGGGCTCCCGCGCGACGTGATCTTGCTGATCGGAGCGGGCACCGCCATCTGCGGCGGTAGCGCCATCGCCGCCGCCGCCCCGGCCCTGCGCGCCCGCGGCGAGGACGTAGGCGTGGCCCTGGCCGTCGTCTTCGTACTGAACGCCGCAGCCCTACTCGTGTTCCCCTCCCTCGGCCACAGCGCCGGCCTGGACGCCATCGAGTACGGTCGCCTCTGCGCCCTCGCCATCCATGACACGAGTTCGGTGGTTTCGGCAGCCGCCGATTGGGGCCCCGACTCGCTGCGCATCGCCACGATCACCAAGCTCGCCCGGGCCCTATGGATCGTGCCCGTCGCCTTTGCGCTTTCCGCCTGCGCGCCCGCGGGCGAGAGCCCGCGGCGGGTCCAAATCCCCGGTTTCCTGGTGCTGTTCCTGGCCGTGTCCCTGCTCGTCGAGCTCGTCCCCACGCTGCGCCCCGCCGGCGTGGAGCTCGCGGGCCTGGGCGCAGCCGGCCTGCGATTGGCCCTGCTTGCGATGGGACTCGGCCTCTCCACCAGGACCCTCCGGGTACTCGGCTGGAAGCCTCTCGCCCTGGGCCTAGGCGTCTGGACGCTGTTGACCGGCGCGGCGCTGATCCTTTGCTGAGCCCCCTGCGGGCGCCCGAATGGTTGGCCCCATCCGAGCCGACAGCCTTCCTGTCGATGACCAACCTTCTCCCCCGATTCACCGGGAAGGGCCTACCTCTTTGACGTCTCCAACCGCGCAGGGCTCATGCAGCTTGGCCCCCCCACCGGCTTCGATCGCGGCCCGGCAAAGCCCCTTGCGGCGCCCTCAAGGGGCATTCCTAGGGTCGAGCCCAGGAATCTGGCGGGTTCTTCCGCCGGCGATAGATCTGCGCAAGGATTGGACGGCTTCGTGGGGGGAAGACACACCGTGCTTCCCCCACAGCCATGAACCTCCCGCGCACGCTGAACGACACGATCGACGTCACCTTGGATTCGGATCCCCAGGCACTGCTGGCCACCCGGGGGAGCCTGCGGACCGGCGAGGTCTCGGCACGGGATTTCCGCGACGACTACCTGCTGGCGAACATGCCGACCC
>CAYWNK010000312.1:0-7016 GCA_964459495.1 uncultured Planctomycetaceae bacterium | reverse complement strand
CGGCCTTCTCCCCCTCGCCCGGGTGCCCCCCCACCCCGGTACGACGATCCGCAGCGGTATGAACGTCAACACACCTGTGTCCCGGTCCCTCTCCGAGGGGCTGAGCCGTTTTGTCGCCCAGGCCAGCGGTGCCCTGGGCGCCCTCGCCTTGGTCCTCGTAGCCCCTTCCTGCTCGACGAGCAGCTCGGGCGAATTCGACGGCGACCTATTCGTCGAAGCCTGCTCCCTGGGCTGCACGAACGGCGTTGGAGGAAGCCAGGTCTTCTGCTCCATCGTCAACACGTTCCGCAACCAGGAGATCTCGGTTCTCTTCTCGGAGCCGATCGATCTGGGGTCGGTGACCAGCAGCACCTTCCGGGTGATCAACACGGCCAACGGGACGAGTCCCACGGGTCAGTTCTTCCTGGATCCGAACGATGCGCGGCGCCTGATTTTCCGCCCTGCGCTGAGCTTCGATGAGAACGGCATTCCCTCGTTCAGCTTTGAGGCCAATTCCGACTACGCGATCACGGTCCCCGGCGAAGCCCAAGGGGACGACGCGCCGTTCATCCGCAGCGTCACGGGCCGTCCCAACCAGTCGCGTCTGGCCTGCACGATCACCACGTCCGACGACCTGTTGGATCCGGTCCCCGGCCCGCCCACGGTCGAGATCTTCATGGATCGCGTGCTGGCCGTGGACGACATGGGTACGCCCACCGAGCTGGATTTGGTGACCACCCTGGTGGGGACCCAAAGGGTGTTCGACGGCTTCGGAACCGACGGTCTGGAGAACAACCTGGCCAACGGCGACGTGGAGCTCACCCAGGTGTTCCGGAACAGCCAGATCTGGTTCCGCTTCCGCGACATCATGAACCCCTCGACTCTGGCGAACCCGACCTCGGGCCAGTCCCAGAACGTGAGCGTGTTCACCGATGAAGACGGCCTGCTGATCAGCACTGCGGACCAAACCCCCGTGGCCGGCTTCTTCGCCGTGACGGTCGACTCCGAACGACTGGAGACTTTGCTCTCCTTCACCCCCGGACTGCCTTTCCCCTCGGCGGGGGACGCGCCCCTGCGAATCGTGGTCCGGGCCTCGGACTCCGTGCAGGACCTCGTTGGCAATTCGCTGGAGGCTGCGGGCGGCGGAGGAACGCACACCGCGATTCCCGAGACCCTGGAGTTCGACCCGATCATGGTCAGCCAGGACTTCACGGACAGCGGCGACCAAGACGATGACGAGAGCGCCGGTGTTTGGGGCAACGGCATGCTGACCGGAGGCTTCGGAGGCGGTTCCGGCCGGCTTGGCGAGCTTCGCATTCAGTCGGGCCAAACAGTGGTTCTGAACACCGACAGCCAGGTGTTCCCGATCGCGGCCCAGGGCAGCAGCACCGTCCGCAACCTGATCGGCAATGCCTTTGACGATGACGGCGACCCCAACACACCCGACGTGTTTCCGACGGAGATCACGGTCGAAGACGGTGTGTTCGAGTTCACCTCCCTGGTGGTCGAGAATGGCGGCACCCTGCGTCTCGAGGGCTCCAACCCCGCCCGAATCTTGGTCCGTGGGCCTGTGACGGTGATCGCGGGCGGGCTCATCGACCTCAGCGGCAACGCTGGCGGTGCTCACGACTCGACGATCCTGGCCCCGGAGGCGACGGCCGCGGGTCAGGACCCCGTGCCGGTCGCTGCGGCCTCGGGGCTGGGCGGCTTCGGCGGGGACCGCTGGAACGCAGTGCAGGCATTCATCGATCTCGGCATGGCGAGCTCGGACGCCCAGCTCAACCCCGACTTCATCTCCCTGTCCGGCCGTTCGGGCCAGGGCGTGGGCGGTGTTGCCAACTCCGGCCAGGGACGGGGAGGGGCAGCAAACCCCCTCTTCCCGGCTCGCTTTCCCCAGGACGTTTCGATGCCCGGAACGAACACTCCTCTGCAGCAGATGTTCATCACGCTGGGCACTTCGCTTGAGATCGGGACGACCTTCTGCATCGCCTCCCGCGTGGCGGGATCGGGATCCGGTGGAGCCTACGCCCTCGATGGCGGGATCGGTCAGTCCCTGACCCCGAACCTGGATGGCATGAGCACCACGACCCAGGAGTTTGCGGACTGGCCTGCAGGGGAGCGCAACAACCCGACCGACACCGTGGCCGGTCAGGCCAGCGAGCTGGGCCTTGCGGCGCCCAACGTGAACAACAGCGGGTACACGGTGCGTACCCTCGACTGGTTCGTGAATTCAGGTACGCCCTACCCCGGCTTCTTGCGCGGGGGCTCAGGCGGCGGTGGAAGCGGTACCCACTACTACTACTCGCTGATCCAGCAGACCTTCGGCGGCAGCGATTGCGACCTGGACTTGGAGTCCAGTCAGGTCGTGGACTGGCACGACCACTCTGGCGCCGAGGGCGGCAGCGGCGGCGGGGCCATGCAGCTCGCCTCCGGCGGCCGCATTCTCATCGAAGGGCAGATCGATGCTACCGGCGGTGAGGGCGGTTCGCCCATCATGCCGGCCGACCCGATCGGCAACTTCGGTCGCTTCGCGATGCCGGCGGGCGGCGGCTCCGGCGGGGCGTTGCTCCTGCAAGGATTCGAGGTCGACCTGGCTACGATCCCGAACCGCCTGATGATCGATGGCGGGCCCGGGGGGACCGGCGTGTGGAGCCTGTCAAGTGGTGGCGATGGAAGTCCTGGCCTGGTGCGCATCGAGGAAGCCCTCGACACCACGATGCACGCCGACTATGCGCCCTTCATCAATCCCATCGACAACATGGACTCGCTCTCGTTGAGCTGGTTGAGCGTGGAGCCCGAGGGCTTCACGGACGTCGTCGCGCAGCGGCCCGACTCCATCTCGGCTTCGGTCGGCTGCTGGATCCGTCCAGAGGGCGCGTTCTCCCAGCTGAACTTCGACGAGGTGAGCGGGTCTGGCCCCGAGGAGCAGGGCTGGAACATCGACGTGCTGTGGGATCCCACCGGGTCGAACGAGGTGGCGGTGCCCTACCTGGGCACCAGCACCGTTCCGGGCTTTCCGAACGGCTTTGCCGACGTGCACGGCAACATCCTCGGCAACGAACTCCAGGGCATGGGGTCTCCGGCCTCGCCCGTCGTGATTCGCTTCCAGGGTGCTCGGGTTGCCGCGGACCTGGACGATCCCTGCGACGTGCCGCTGTTCGGCGGTTTCTCACCGCTGGTGTCGGGCAGTCTGACCCCCTGGGTCGATCACCCCGCCCTGCTGAACGAGTTTGACATCACCCCGAACATGTTCCGCTTCGTGGTGATCTTCGACGGCACCATCGACGCCGCCAACGGAGACACTCCCGGCAACGTGCTCAGCTCGATCAACGGTGTGACCAACCTGCGCGTGAACGCCTCGCCTCTGTAGGCTCAGCGCGCGTTTCGTAGCGACCCGCGGGCGCCTGCCACTGGGCAGGTGCCCGCGGTCTGCATAGGGAGAGGTTCATGGACCCGAACGATTTCGATCAGCGACCCCTGCTCGTTCAGCCGGCCGGCCGGGCAGCGGGCGAGGTCTTTGCGCTGCTCGCGAGCTGGGTCGTCCCCGAACCGAACCGAGTCTTGGGTCCCGGCGCGGGGGTGATCGTGGCCCGGGGCCAAATCGTGGAGTGCATCGAAGGCGCCACAGCACTGCGCCGCCGGGCGCAGATCCTGGGGGCGCTCGTGCAGGATCTTGGGGGCGGTATTTTGACCGCCGGTCTCGTCAATGCCCACTCCCACCTCGAGCTCGCGGCCCTGCGGGGCAAGGTCTCCAGCGCAGGTGGCTTTGCTGCGTGGATCGGGCGTGTGCTCCAAGAGCGCGCGGCGCACTCCCCTGAGGAGCTGGCGCAGGGCGCGCTGGGGGGCTTGGCGCGCATGGCCCGTACGGGTACGACCGCGCTTGGGGACATCGATTCCCTTGGCGTCTGCCCTTCCCTGTTGCGCGGCGCAGGGCTCCGGGTCGTGCAGTATCGGGAGGTCCTGGACGCGGGGGATGCCCAGCGCACCGGACCCGCGATCGCTGGGGTTGAGCTGCCCCTCGTGTCGAGCCCTCGGTTCACCGAGGGCTTGAGTCCCCACGCACCATTCACCGTGAGCTCGGATCTGATGGGAGCGACCGGCCGGATCGCCTTGCGTCGTCAGCTACCGGTCACCATCCATTGGTCGGAGACGCTCGCTGAGGTCGATTGGCTGGCTGGCCGGGCGAGCCCGCTGGAGGCCATGTTGGGGCCGGGGCCGGGCCAGGCCGGTCTGGACCACATCGAATCCGGTGGGCTGCTCGGCCCGTGCACTTCCCTGGTGCATGGCAACCACCCCCAGGTCGGCGAAGCGGATCGGATCGCAGCCTCGGGGGCCACCCTGGTGCACTGCCCCGGCAGCCACCGGTTCTTTGGTCGGGGGCCGTTCCCCCTAGATGCCTACCTTCAGGCGGGGGTATCTGTGGCCCTGGGGACCGACTCAGCGGCGAGCAACGAAGACCTGGACATGCTGCGCGAGGCCCGGATCCTGAGCGCTGCATTCCCTGGACTCAGGCCTTCTGAAATCTGGTCCATGTTGACGGAGCACGGTGCGCGGGCTCTTGGGTTGGAGGGCCGGATCGGGCGGCTAAGGGACGGCCATGCGGCGGACTTGGCGTTGTTTTCCGGGAATTTAGCGCACAAAGACCAGGTGCTTGACGCCCTCCTTGGGGAGGGAACGATGTGTCTGCAGGCCTGGGTTGCAGGGGATTCAAGCGGTCCATGGTCGGCAGGGTCCGGTTCAGGCGTAGAATTCGACAGGTAGAGTATCGGCCAGATCTGCCCCATAGATTTTCGTTCTGCCGCCCATGACCAGCCTGTCCACATTGTCTTCCGATAGCCAAGCGGCCCTCGACCTGCTCACCGCTTCGGAACATGTCCTACTCACCGGGCACCAGCGTCCCGATGGGGACTGCATCGGTGCCCAGGCGGCGCTCTCGCGCTTGCTCGAGGCCCGCGGTCAGCGGGTCACGATCCTGAACCCCGATCCGCCTGAGCCCCAGTACACCTACCTCTCCGACCATGTGTCCTACGGCACCGACGACGGGGGCGTGGTTCCCGAGCACGACCTGCTCGTATTGCTCGACTGCTCGGAGATCAGTCGCACGGGGGCCCTCGCCGAGCGCTTCAGCGCGGCGCCGTCGGCCAAGCTCGTCATCGATCATCACGTTCTGCCCCCCGAGCCCTGGTGGGACGCGGCCTACGTGGATACGTCCGCCGCAGCGACGGGGCTGCTGGTGCGGCGCATCGCAGGCCACCTCGGCCTTGAGCTGGACCCGGTGGCCGCCCGCGGGGTCTTCACCTCCTTGGTGACCGACACCGGCTGGTTCAAGTACTCGAACACCGACGCCGAGTCCTTTGCAGCCGCGGCCGAACTGATCAGCGCCGGCGTCGATCCCTCCGAGCTCTACGGCGCGATCTACCAGACTCGCACGGCTGAGCATCCGGGGAACGTGGGCGCAGCGCTGGCACGGCACGCCTACCACCTGGACGGGAAGCTGGCTGTGGTCGATCTGCCTTTGGACGCCGCGGGTCGCCCGCAGGTACTGGACACCGATGACGTGCTCGATCTGTTGCGGTCGGTGGGACAGGTCGAGGTCGTCCTCTGCGTGCGCGAGATCGAGGCTGGGCTCTGCAAGCTCTCGGCCCGCAGCAAGACCGACTACAACGTCAACGCCTTGGCGCGCAAGTTTGGCGGCGGTGGGCACGTGAAGGCGTCGGGCGCGACGATCCAGGGCCCGATTGCGGAGGTCTGCAAGCGCCTCATCGAGGCAGCAGCGGAGGGCTTTGCCCGGTGAAGGTAGCGGTTATCTCCGACCTGCACTCCAATCGCGAAGCGCTGGAGGCGGTCTACGCCCACATTCAAACCCAGGATGTGGAGGCGATCTATTGCCTGGGTGACGTGGTCGGCTATGGGCCGGACCCAGAGTTTTGCGTCGACCTTGTTCGTGGTCACGCGGAGCTGTGCCTGATGGGCAACCACGATGAGGCGCTGTTCCACAACGCCTCTGACTTCAACCCCCATGCGCGCAAGGCGATCGAGTACACCGCCGAGCGGATGCGTCCGCGCTGGTGGAGTTCTTCCGAGAAGAAGGCGCGATGGAGCTGGCTTCGGTCGCTGCCGCACACGCAGCAGCGGGGGAAGTTCACCCTGGTGCACGGCAGTCCCCGCGACCCCGTGCGCGAATATGTGCTCTCTACGGACGGGATCCTGAACCAGGCCAAGCTCCGCTCGATCTTCGATTCATTCGATTCGGTCGCGGTGGCCGGCCATACCCACCACCCCGGGATGCACACCGAGGACCTGCGCTTTGCGGCCCTCCACGGCCAGCAGACCGTGACGATGGAGCTGCCGACCGACGGCAAGGCATTCATCAATGTTGGCTCCGTTGGCCAGCCCAGGGACGGGGATAGCCGAGCGAGCTACGCCATCCTCGAAGAACACCAGGTGACGTGGCATCGGGTGCAGTACGACTTCCGGATTACCCAGGACAAGATCCACGCCACGGGTGTTCTGCCCGAGCTGCTGGCCAGGCGCCTGGAGATGGGCAAGTAGGGCTGGCTTCCTGTTGGTCCCAGCAGGGACTCCTGGACCCCCAAGGGAAGGATCGATCCAGCCCGCGCCCAGCTATGCTCAGGCGATGGATTCCGAACCCCGCGTGGTGTTGACCACAGCCCCCGACATGGACACGGCCCGGCGCCTGGGCCGGGACCTGGTGGAGCAACGGCTTGCTGCCTGTGTGCAGCTGGTGCCAGGAGCGGTCAGCTTGTACAGCTGGGAGGGCAAGGTGCAGGAGGAGTCCGAGGTGCTCCTGTTGGCCAAGACCGCTTCGGCCCGCGTTTCGGCATTGGAGGAATTTCTGACCCGCGAGCACCCCTACGAGACCCCTGAGTGCATCGCTGTTGCGGCCGATCGTGTCGCACCGCGCTACGCGGCCTGGCTGCTGGACTGGGTGGGAACAAGGGACGGTTGCGACCAGGGGGTGGGGGGCGAGCGCGCGAAGGACGGCCGGGCATGAGGGCGGCGGACCATTCCGGGGG
>CAYWNK010000311.1:0-7049 GCA_964459495.1 uncultured Planctomycetaceae bacterium | reverse complement strand
CGGCCGCTCCGGTGGCTCCCGCTAGGGGCGGCGCGCTCGAACTCCAATTCATCGTCCGCTCGCCGAGCCGGCGCACGCGGAACCAACCCTCTCTCCACTTTTCCTAGAACCCATGTCCCAGCCCATCAAAATCGGAGTCCTCGGGGGCTCCGGCCTCTACGAAATCGAAGGCCTCGAGGAGGTGAAGAGCACCAGCCTGGCCACGCCCTTTGGCGCACCCAGCGATGACTTCACCAGCGGCAAGCTCGATGGGACCGAGGTGGTGTTCCTCCCGCGGCACGGCAAAGGGCACCGCATCTCGCCCAGCGAGATCAACTACCGAGCGAACGTCTGGGGCATGAAGAGCCTGGGCGTGACGCACCTGTTGTCGGTGTCCGCGGTCGGTTCGATGCGCTTGGACGTGGAGCCCGGGCACTTCGTCGTGATCGACCAGTTCCTCGATCGAACCCGCCACCGGAGGGACACGTTCTTCGAGGGCGGCGTGGTGGCCCATGTCATGTTCGCCGACCCGGTTTGTCCGGTCGTACGGAAGGTGCTCCTCGAGGCCTGCGGCCAGACCGGAGTGACCGCCCACGACGGCGGAACCTACGTGTGCATGGAAGGGCCGCAGTTCTCTACCCGTGCAGAGTCCAAGACCTACCGGGGCTGGGGCGTAGACGTGATCGGGATGACGAACCTGACCGAGGCGAAGCTCGCCCGCGAAGCCGAGCTGTGCTACGCGACGGTCGCCATGTCCACCGACTACGACTGCTGGCACGAGGGTCATGACGACGTCACCGTCGAGGCGATCCTTGAGGTCATGGCGCGCAACGTGGGCAACGCCCGTTCGGTCATTCGGCATGCCGTGCCCGCGATGGCTGCGGCGGTCCAGGGTGGAGCGAGCTGCGGCTGCGCAAACGCGCTGGCGGGGGCCATCCTCACCGCGCCCGACGCCATCTCCGAGGATGCGCGCACGCGCCTTGGACTGCTGATCGATCGCCACGTGTAGTTCGGTTCGATTCCATGGACCCCAGCGGAACGCCGGGTCGGTTGCCGCAGGCAGCCGACCCGGCGTTCCGCTGTTCAATCACGGGGGGGAGCCCGGCTACGTCTGGGCGCAGGATCGGCTACCTTCGAGGTCTAACGCCGACCGGGGGTCTTCCTCCATCCACCCTTCGCGCTGACATGCATCGACCGCCGCTCCGGCTCCTTGCCGCCCTCGCCCTCACCGCCTGCTCCTCCCCCAGCCCCAGGGTTCCCGATGCATGGGATCTGGGCGGACAGACGCGTGCGAGCCATCTCGGACCCCTGGTTGCGGTGGGCAACGATGGGCCGAAGCGCTTCGTGGACGGGATCCTCGCAGCCTGGAGCACCGAGCGCGCGTTCGAGACCTGCGCCGCGGTGGACGAGCACTACCGCGAGCCCGGCAACGACGGCTACAACGCGGCCTTGGACCTGGTGGAGGCGGAGCTGCGTGCGGCTGGTTTTGGCCGCCTGCCTGGCTTTGAGCTGCGCGTCATTGAGGAGCCGATGGAGGGCCCCGCCTGGACCCCCGTCTCCGGCGCCCTCGACTTGCGGGTCGGAAGCACTGTGCGGTCCCTCCATCGCTTCGACAGCCCCCAAAGTCAGGACCGCTGCCTTCTGCCCGTGCACGCGCCTTCCGCCCAGGTGAGCGGAAAGGTGGCCCTGACCCTGGAGGAGGTCACGCCAGGTTCGATTCTCGTCACCGACCGCAGCCTGGGGGCCGTCATCGGGGACGCGGTCCAGCGCGGCGCGGTGGGCGTGCTGTCCTCGCGGCTGCAGAAGATCTGTGTCGACCCGACGGGGGAAGAGCGGCACCTCGATGCCATGGCGTACACCAGCGTGGCACGGGGCACGAGCATCGCGGTGGGCTGCATTTCGCCCAACAGCCGGGCTGCGATCCTCGCCGCTGGTGCGGGCGCTATCCTGGATTTCTCCGCCGAGGTGCGCTGGGATGAGCGACCCCTGCGCACACTGGTGGCCGAGGTTGTGGGGGTGCAGTACCCCGAGCAGGTCGTCGGGCTGGTCGCCCATGTGGACGAGCCGGGAGCGTGCGACAATGCCAGCGGGGTAGCGGGGATGTGCGAACTTGCTCGCTCGATTGCAGCAGGCGTTGACCGGGGGCTCTTTCTCCGTCCCCGGCGCAGCCTCGCCTTCGTTTGGGGCGAGGAGTACCGCTGCAGCCGAACGTACCTTGACGACACCAAGCGCAGGCCTATCGCAGGCTTGTCGGTGGACATGATCGGTTCTTCCAGGGAGCGAACGGGCTCGATTTGCCTGCTCGAACGATCTCCGGATCCAGGGGCGCTGGTGCCCCTGCCCCCCGATGAACACACGCCCTGGGGAGCGGGTGAGGTGTCCGAACACGAGCTTGTGCCGGGCGGTTTGAACGTGATTGTGCGCGCGGCCTTGGTGGACGTTGGGCTCACCGAGCGTGGCTGGGCGACAGCGGAGCACCCCTGGGAGGGGGGCAGCGACCATGACGTGTTCCTGGAGCGCGACGTGCCTGGCGTGCTCGTTTGGCACTTTACCGATTTCGCCTACCACACCAGCCTCGACCGCATGGACCACGTGGATGCGGGGGAGTTGAGGCGCACGAGCGTGGCTCTGGGGGCTGCGGCCATGGCAACAGCGGACGCTCGGCCTGACGACATGAAGCGCTATCTCGACTCGCTTCTGCTCGAGCGGCGCCTACGGCTCAACATGGTCGAGGAAGAGTGGGCGGGCGATGAACTCGCCGCCCAGTGGGAGGCCTGGTTCCTCAGCGCCCGCCACTGGCTGCGACGCCTGTGCCTGGGCCTGGATGACGGAACCGACATCTTGCCCCAGGCAGGCATGAAATAGGTTCAAGGGGCAATCCAGGGGGAGCGCGCCGGGGCTCGGTTTGCTACTGATGAGGGCCATGACGACGCCCAATGATCCCAAGATGCATCGCCGTCACCTCCTCGGTGCGGCCGCCGCAGCACCGCTGGCCCTTCCGACTCGGCAGGCGGGAACCAGCCAGCAGCTGGGCCGGCCTGAGGCGCTACAGGGGCGGCCGACCCTGGTCGGCTCGGCCAACTGCCTGGCCGGAATGAAGAAGCACTACGAGGCGCTGACGTCCGGAGCGCGGCCGCTCGACGTCGCGATCGAGGTGGTCAAGATCGTGGAGGCGGATCCGAACGACATGAGCGTCGGCTTGGGCGGGCTCCCCAACGAGGAGGGGACGGTGACCCTGGACGCGGCGGTGATGGACGGAGCAACCCACAACGCTGGGTCGGTTAGCCATATCGAGAACATTCTGCATCCGGTCGAGGTCGCGCGCCTTGTGATGGAGCGCACCGATCACGTGCAGCTCGTCGGCCAGGGGGCCTATGAATTCGCCCGCATGCACGGCCATCCCCACGCTGAGCTTCTCACCGAACAGGCCCGCAAGGTCTGGCTCAAGTGGAAGGAGACGATGAGCGAGCGGGACGACCGGCTCGTGCCGGCGGGCCCAGCTGCTGACAAGCAGGACAAGGACAAGAACGGCCAGCTGATTCGCTACATGGGGCGCGAGGTGGCCGTGGCCGACCTCGCGAGCAAGAAGCGTCTCACGGGCACCATCCACTGCTCGGCGCTGTCGTCGACGGGCACGATCGCCTGCTGCACGACAACCTCCGGCTTGGCCTGGAAAATCCCTGGCCGGGTGGGGGACTCTTCCGCGATCGGAGCGGGGCTCTACTGCGACGCGGGCGCGGGAAGCGCGGGGGCTACAGGGCGCGGGGAAGCCGCGATCCTCTCGGCGGGAAGCGCCATGATCGTCGAGCAGCTGCGCCAGGGGCGCGCGCCGGTGGACGCGGGGATGGAAATCCTGCGCCGGATCACCGAGCAGGCCCAGCGCGCCGCCGTCTGGCAGCCCGGCCTCGTCGACGAAGCCGGGATCCCGAGCTTCAACATCCAGTTCTACGTGCTCGGCCTCGACGGACAGGTCGCGGGCGTTGAGCTGCTCGAACGGGGGCATCGCTATGCCGTTGCCGACGAAGCCGGCGGTCCCCGCCTGGAGACGCTGGTGGGGCTCCACGGCTAGCCCGGTTGGACCCCGAATTCGGGGTCTGCGGGCTAATTGTCCCTGCCGCCTAGCGCCAGGGCTGAGATCGCTGACTCGAATTCCTGTTCGCTCAGTTCGCCGTCCAGGTCGGTGTCCAGCGTGTGCAGGACGGTAGCGACGCGCACAGAGCTGAACAGGGGGCGCAGCAGCTCCTCGAGTTCGGACAGGGAGATCGCTCCACTGCGGTCGAGGTCGAGCCGGTGGAAGGGGCGCACCGGGCCCTGGATGCGGGGCGGAGCGTTGGAGCCCTCGGCGCGCGGCTCCACCACGCCGAAGAGCTCTTCGGCGCTGCTCGCATCGGTGTCGATCGGGTTGGACAGGGTGGGCACCGTGGTGCCGACCGAGACCAGCCCGACGATGCCTTCGAGCCCGCTGAGCTCACGCACGTTGAGCCGGTTGTCGTCGTCACGGTCCAGGCCCATCACAACCCGCTCCGGCACCAGGTCTTGCCGACCGTAGTCGCGCAGGGCCACCTCGACCTCGTTGCGCGACAGCACGCCGTCGCGGTCCCGGTCATAGGCGTTGCGCAGCTGCTCAGGAGTCCGTGTCGGTGCGCCCAGCAGATCGGCGGGCGGCAGGGGCTCGCGGAAGGTGCGCTCTTTCTTGGCGAACAGCACGTAGAGCTCAAACTCCTCCATCCCCATGCGTCCGTCGCGGTTCTCGTCGAAGCGCTGGTAGCGGGATCGGTCGAAGCCCAGGGCGTGGGATGCTTCGCGGTAGCTGATCCAGCCCGAGGAGTCCCCGTCACCGGTTTCGAACCAGGCCAGGATTTCGGTCTCGCCCGGCAGCACGAACTCGCTGGAGGTCTCGCGCTTGGGCCGGCGTGAACCTCCGAAGGAGCTCCCGCTCAGGTCGGAGAGGGAGCGCCGGGTGGTTTTGGTGCTGCCACGCTTGAAGACCGCGAGGTCGCCGATCGCGGGGCCGCTCGAGAATTTCGAGCCGCCGGACCGTCGACCTCCCCGGCTGCTCTGGCCCCCGCGCTGGGGCACCGAACGCCGGGATCGGCCGCGGCCCTGGAGGGCAGGGCTGACGGCGGGGGCAGGGCTAGCGATGGGTGCCAACGCTGCGGGGGCCGCGGAGGCGGTCTCCGGCAGGGCCAGCAGCAACGGCAGGAAGATCAGGGAGACGCGCATGGTTCGAATAGGGCTATCGGCAGGCCGGGGGGCATGGCCCGAGTCCAGTCCCCGGGTTCCGGGCCTGTTGGAAGCCCTTTAGGCCAGGATACGCCCGCGAGGGGGCGGGCGTTCCTGATCCTGGGCTACAGGGTCCTAGGAGTGGCGCTTGATTTGCCCCGACTTGAGACCCTCGCTGTACTCGTTGAGGCTCTGTTTGACCTTGCCGGACAGGAAAATGACCCCGATGACGTTGGGGAAGGCCATGCCGAGGATCATCAGATCGCCGAATTCGAGCACCTGCTGGGCGGTGATCACCGAGCCCAGGAACACGAAGGTCAGGAATAGGATCTTGTAGGACAGGCTGCTCTGGTCCCCGAAGAGCCAGACCCAGCAGCGTTCGCCGTAGTACGACCACGAGATCATGGTCGAGAAGGCGAAGAGCATCACCGCAACCGAGAGCACGTAGGGGAACCACGAGATCTCCTGGGCGAAGGCCTGGGAGGTGAGGCCGGCGCCGTTGGCGTTGTCGAGGTAGGGCTTGAAGACGCCGCCGGCGGTCTCCGGGTCGTAGGCACCGGTGATCACGATGACGAGGGCGGTCATCGTGCAGACCACGATGGTGTCGATGAAGGGCTCGAGCAGGGCGACGATGCCCTCGCGCACGGGGTACTCGGAGTGCGCGGCCGAGTGGGCGATGGCCGCGGAGCCGACGCCGGCCTCGTTGGAGAAGGCGGCGCGCTTGAAGCCCAGGACCAACACGCCGATCAGGCCGCCGAAGCCAGCCTCGGGGGTGAAGGCGCCGTTCCAGATCAGGGCTGCGGCGTCGGGAACTTCGCTAGCGTGCCGGACGATAATGAACAGGGCTGCCGCCACGTAGATCGCGCACATGGTAGGCACGATTTTCTCGGCGGTCTGAGCGATGCGCTTCAGGCCACCGAGGATCACGGCGCCGACGGCGGCGGTCATGATCAGGCCGTACACCCAGCCGTAGTCCGCGAGGATCGGCATCGTCTCGCGCAGGGCGCCAAGGGACTGATTCACCTGGAAGCTGTTGCCACCGGCCAGGGAGCCGCCTACGCAGAGGATGGCGAAGAAGACGGCGAGGAAGCGTCCGATGCCCTTCATACCCATCTCGGCCAAGCCGTTGGACAGGTAGTACATCGCGCCGCCCATGACGCTGCCGTCCGAGCGGATCTGGCGGTACATCTGACCCAGGGAGCACTCGGTGAACTTGCTGGCCATGCCCAGGAAGCCGGCCATGATCATCCAGAGCGTGGCGCCCGGTCCGCCCAGGGAAATCGCGATGGCCACGCCGGCGATGTTGCCCAGTCCCACGGTGGCGGACAGGGCCGCGGTCAGCGCCTGGAAGTGGCTGACCTCGTTGTCGTCATGCTTCGCGGGATCATCGTACTTGCCCGCGGTCACCGCGATGGCGTGCCCGAAGTAGCGCAGCTGAACCAAGCCCATCCGGACCGTGAAGAAAATGGCGCCGAGCACCAGCCAGATCACGGCTAGGGGAAAGCCGGTGCGGTTGGCCTTGAGCACAGCCAGCTCATCGGCCGCGGCGCCCGTGCGCGGGACGGTCAGGGACACAGCCGAGGTGGCGAAGTCCATGCCGTCCTCTTCGGCGGCGGCGACCAGCTCGTCGACCTTGGCCTGGAGCGCGGCGGGGTCCGCGGCGAGGGCGGGGTCGAAGCCCTCGAGCTCCACCGACGTGCCACCGATGTCGTAGAAGAACACCGCGGCGACCTTCCCGTTGACCGAGGCCATGACCCGGTCGACCGATTCCTGCCAATCCGCCGCAGGACCCTCGGGGAGGTCGACCGTAGCGGAAGCGCTGTCTGCTCGACCGGCGAGGGCGGCAG
>CAYWNK010000310.1:0-7053 GCA_964459495.1 uncultured Planctomycetaceae bacterium | reverse complement strand
GGAGTTCGACCGGATCCAGGGCTTTGAGAGCGGCGCGGACGACTACGTCGTGAAGCCCTTTTCGTTGGCCGAGTTGATGCTACGGGTGCGTGCGCTGCTCGACCGATCCCGGGGCGGAGCGCCGGGTGTGCAGTCCGCGGACCCGAGCGGCCGGCTGCGGCTGGGGGACGGCGAGGCGGATCTCGCCGCCTTCTCCGTTGAGCGGGACGGCGAGCGGCACAGCCTCTCGCGGCTCGAGCGGGACCTGCTCGCCTACTTCGCGGCCCACGAGGGCGAGGCCCTAGAACGGGCGCGCATCTTCGATGAGGTCTGGGGAGAGGACGACGCCACGAGCCTGCGGACCGTGGACCAGCACGTGGCCAAGCTGCGCAAGAAGATCGAGCCCCAGCCGGATGCGCCGCGTTTTTTGCGGACGGTTCACGGGGTGGGCTACGTGTTCGAAAGGCGCGCTAGCAGGGGCTGAGGAGCGGTTTTCGGTGGGGCATTGAGGCCCCGAGTAGACAAGCCGTAGACATCCGCCAGGCGAGCAGGCCAAAGGCCGGCTCGCGGCCTGTCGTACACCTGCTTCAGCGGCGCTTTTCCATTGCCGCGGGAGATCCCCCCCTATGAACCACTCGAGCCGACTCGCCAGCCTCGCCCTGGTCCTACTCGTTCCCTCACCCGGCCTGTTGGCCTCAGTAGCCAGCCGCCCAGCGCAGGAAGCATCCTCGAAAGCACCCGCCGAAGACTTCTCGAAGATCGGGACCGAGGCCTGGTTGGCGGAGGTTCGGCTGCAGCTGCAGGTCGACGGGGTCGGCACCATGAAGAGCTACCTGCAGTCGGAGCTGCGGAGGCTGATCCACTTCGCGAAGGACCGCAAGGGGGAACCGATGCAGGCCGACTGGATCCAAGCGGTCAGCCGGCTTGAAACAAGCCTCTCTCGCGAGGAAATGTCAAAGCAGCGGGAGGTCAATGCCGATTTCGAGGTGGACGGAACTTCGATTCGCTTCACCGTCGAGTCCGCGCTGACGCGCAGGGACAGGATCCTGCTGGCCCAAATGGGGCCCTCTATCGTGCACGTGCTGGAGGCCATCCTGCTGGAGATGGAGCACCCCGCACAGAATGGGCAGTACGCGGTCCCCCCGCTCGAGGTGCTTGTGGACCTGGACCCTGCGAGCGGCATGGCGATCGCTCGCGTCCTGGTGGCTCGGCCAGAGAAGGGCTGGCCGACCATCGTGGCCAATGCCTGTGGCGGCGATTGGCTGAGGGGAATGACATCTCCGCAGGAACTGGTCGAGTCCGATGCCTACGCGGTGATGATCCAGCTGCAAGGCGCAGCGGAACTGAGTTCGCAGCAGCGTGCGGAGGTTCTCAGTCCATTTCTCACGGCAGGGGTCCGCAACGCGGAAGTGACCCAGGCGGCCCGTGCGAACCATGATGGCTTACTGTCGTTCAACCGATTCGACTCCGCGGCTACACGCTGGCTCCAGGATGAGTGGCTCCGGGACTCGGATCCGCAGCTTCGCCTGCGCATGGCTGGCTGGTTGGTCAAGAACGGTGCAGCGATGGATCAGTTGGAGCAGATGGTGCAGGACGCGAACCCTAGCGTGCGGTCCCTCGTTCCGGCGGCGCTCCTTGGTATGTACGCGAACAGTGGCAAGGTCACTCCAAGCGGTTCGGCCCTTTGGAGCCGTTTGCTAGTAGACGCGGAGCCCCGTGTACGTGCTGCAGCCTATGCTTCGATCTCGAAGTCCTATCGGGACCTATTCAAAGAGATCCTGAACGACGAACAGCTGAAGGATCTTGTCTCTGCCTTGGACTCACCCGCAGAGCGTGACTTAGCCGGTGGACTGCCAAAGATCTTAGGGACGGGAATCCAGCAGTGGAGGCGCGACGACCAACACGCGGATTTGCTGGCCGCTCTCTTTCAGTCCAGCCTCCCGGATGTTGAACCCAATCTAGCCAAGCTCTTGGAATCTGCCATGTCTAGTTCGATCATCGTTGCCGGGCTCATCGATCGTGTCGACTGGACGAGAGACTGGGGCAAGCAAGGCGAAAGCCTAGAGCGTCACTCGAGGGAGGGTCTATTTCGAGTGGGAGAGCAGGAGCGGCTGCGCTGGTTGGCCCGCTGGACTGGGAGATCTGACGTACCTTCGCATTTCCTCGAGGATCTGATGAGGACCAACGACACGGGGGAGCCGATTGCCTTGGAAGTCCTTCCGGCAGCGGACGCCGTCGGGGTCCTGCTGCACGACCGGACCCGCGCGGGTGGGTGGCTCCGAAGGATGTTGCTTGGGACGGACTGGTCGTGGGCCCAGACGGAGCTGGAAGCTGTGCTAGGGGAGGCGACGAACACTCCCTTTCAAGCACTACTCGCAAGGATGGCCCTCGCCTCGATTCCCGCTGTAAGTGAGAGCTCTCGTTCAGCACTCGTCGCCGATGTCGTGGCGCTCAAGTTGGATGGAATGGGAGATCGCGGGAAGGAAATCGGCGTGCTTCTCGCAAGACTCTTGCTGGAAGAGAGTGACGCGCGCAGGGGGCTATTCATCGATCTACTTGCGGAGCCTGCGGAGCCTGCGGTGCCGACTGCCACCTTGCACCAGTTCTATGATCTCGGACTCGATCGCACGGATGTGTCCGACGAGACCATGACAGCCATCCTTGACGGGCTTAGCGAACGCCTAGGGGCAGTTGGAAGCCATCCGGAAACGCTCTTCGTGGGTGTCGCGAGTGATGCTCTGGTGCGCATGTCTACCAATCCGAATCTGTTCCGCGAGGACCTGGTGAGGGAGTGGACTCGGAGTGCGAATCGGTTTTCTGCGGGCGTCCGGGTGGCGCAGGCGGCGGATCGCGAGGACATGATCCCGCAGATGCGCAGCCACTTGATTCGCGCACTGACAGAGAATCCCTCCAGCTCGCGGAATTGGCTCGAGCAGGTCTTTGCCGTGAAGGACCAGGAGACGCTGGAGGCGATGGTCAGCCTGGCCTACTCCACAACGTCTCCAGGTTTGCGGGATGGCATCCTGGCTCGGATCCGGACCCGGGCAGAGATGATGGAAATCGAGGCGCAGCTCAGGCCGTCCAGCAAGGGGCCGACCCGCGAGGACGCGCTGGCTGAGCTCGTGTCGATGCTAGAGAACCCCTCGGAGGTCGTACGGGTCGAGGCAATCCGCAGCATCGCGACCTTGGGAGCGGTCGAGTACATCCCGCTGCTGATCGCGTTCCTGACCTCGGACTCGGATGCCGAGAAGCAGGCGGCGCGGATCGCGCTCGACACGCTCCACGGGCAAGCCGTTCGCAAGGAGTAAGGCTCGTTGTCACTCCCCGGAGCTCTCCTCTGGGGATTGGCCTTCCATCGAGCTGCCGGGCCGGCATGCTAGGCCAAGGAACCGGGCCTGCGGGCCCTAGCAGCTTTCGTTTCATTTCCAGCCCGGAGTGCGGCATGTCCATGTGGGAGTTCGAAGATCTGACCGAGCGGGCGGTCGTGCTGATCGGCCAGTCCGGGCTTGAGCCGGCAGCCAAGCGTGAGTTCTTCGCGAACCTCTACGACCAACAGGAGCAATTCGATTGCTCGTTTACGCATTTTCGGCAGCTGAAACTCCTGGAGGAAACCGGGTTCTTTCTACGGATCGAGGTCGGGCAGCACCCCGACTACGACGTGCACAGGGAGGTCTTTGAGCGGCTCGTGGTGGGGGGCAAGAGCACCTGGCTGGAGCTACCGGGTCAGGATCGGGACAGCGGCGTCTACTTCTCGGTGGGCAACGAGTCGGATCCGGGCGGCATCACTCCGGCCGGTCTGTACTTCGATATTCGTTCGAGCCTCTGGCCCCGTGTCTGCGAAGCCGGGACAGTCGCCGGCCTCGCGGCGGAACCTTTTGAGCGTTGGACCTGCCATGAGCTCTTGGCGCGCTTGATCCTGGCGATTGCTGAGCTGCCGTCCTCCGACCTGCGCAGCGATGTGCTCAAGGGCTACTACGGCTGGGCAATGGTCGCGCTACCCGATATTGCCTCACCGGGAGCACGCGCGAATCCTTCGCTCGAGCGGGCTCGGGACCTGCCTGCCCTGCGCGAGGTCCTTGCTGCCCCTGCGCCATCAGACTGGATCGATGAGCGCTTGAATCCCCTCGCGGAGTGGGCGCCGCGCTACGAGGGCGAGAAGGGAACGGTATTCGCTTGGCTCCTCGAGGCCTACCCGAGCTAGCTCCAGGCGACCATCTGCCAGGGACTGTCGGGTGCGCTACGGACATTCTCAATCATCTGCGTGATGCCCGGGTCATCGAGCTGGGCCATGCCGTTCCAGACGGCGCGGCCGATGACGTAGCTCCTCAGGAATTCCTCCCAGGAGCCAAAGGTCTCTCGGGATCGGCGGCCGGCTTCCCGGACGTAGGTCCAGGCCTCGGCTTCGTCGAGCAGTTCGGCGGAAAGGGCAAAGCGCGCCACGGTGACCGTGCGGCTCCAGTCCCAGGCAGCGGTGCCGCGCTCCAGGTCGGCTTCGGACTGCAGGAAACCGCGGGAGCGTAGGGCCCCGTGGGTCGCGAGGTAGTGGCCCCAGGGTTCGGCGAGGCCGGCCGCGGCCCCGGGTCCGACCTGGGCGTAAAGCGTCCGCGGCGGCGTTTGGGAAGGCTCTTCGCCAGCCGTATGGAGCACCGCATCAAAGGCTTCTCGGTGACCCTCGTCGAGGAGCCAGCGCAGGGTGTCGCGGGCAGCTTCGGGCGTGGATACCCCCCAGGCATCGAGGAGAATCTCGCGCATCTCGTCCGGCGTCGCACGGGTGCGGATCGTGTTGATCGGGAAGGACCACGTGCTACTCAGGGGAGCTCCGATCGCGAGATCACGAACTTCCGCCGCATTGGTGCGAACACCCGGCTCGACCGGGAAGGCTCGGTTCGACAGGTCCTCCGCGGAGGGTCTTGCCTCGACGCGCGCGCTGACCAGCTTGGCCCAGTACAGGATCCCAATGAGGGACGCAGCAAAGGTCCAGCCGTACCAGGGGAATCCGGCGAGGGTCGCAAACATGGCGTGGAACGGAACGGGGGTGGGGAGCTGGGACATCGAGCGCATCATGGGATACCCAGGGGGAGGGGGCGAGCATCGACACGTGGGCCTTGTCACCAGGGTGTCACGTGCCTGTCACAGGCTCGGGGGTCGTCCAGAACCGGTGCGCAGAGCAGCGCCTTGTACAAGGCGGGCGCCACCCTGCGCCCGCCCTGAGCCCCGCGCCAATGCCCATCAAACCCATCGTGAGGCGCTACCCCGACTGCGGCGTCCATTGGCCTAGCGAGCACCGACTTGCGAGCAGCGGGGCCAGGCACCCGAATCTCATCGCCGCACGGGATCGCGGAGAACGTGCCGCCGCGGAGCGCTTTTGTAGGGCTTGCGAGGAATCACGGGATCGTGGCGCAGGACGGTGATTCTTGGGCAGCGCACACTCGGGCGCCCAGGTGCCTTGCGTCGAGCCCCCAAGGCTCGGCTGCCGGAGGGCGGCACTTCGCCATGACCACGAAGGCCTGTCCATACTGGGTGGTCGCGGGGGTGCAGGCTTGCCGTCCTTGGGGGACTTCGCCGAGTGATCCTTGGCCATGCACGCGCGGCCTATTCGGTTTTCGCGCGCAGGTCGTAGCACAGCAGCCGTGGGCCCACACCGGTCTCCTGGTCCACGTTGTTCTGGCAGACGTAGAGCAGGCCGCGGTGCACGACGGGAGGGGACCAGGTCTCCCGCGCAAAGAAGAGCTTGGTTCGGGCCTCGATCGTGGCACCCGCCGCGTCCGATTTCACCCAGAGCAGGTGTCCGTTGTCGCCTAGAACCAACAGCGCCCCGTCGATCGCGAGCAGGGACGCCTGGCCGATGCTGGAGCTGCGCTCGCGTGGCTCACTGCCGCGGAGGTGGACCGTCTCGGTCCACGTGAGCGAGGTGCGCGCGGCGGTTTCCCCAGTGGTGGGCTCCAAGGCGACAATGGCTCCAACCCTCGAGCTCAGTCCGTCGACAAGGTGAAAGAGCCCGTCCGCGAAGACCGGGTTTTGGAACTCGCAGCCCGGCTCGCGCAGCGTCCAGGCCTCCGACCAGGCGGGGCTCTCGCCGGCGGCCTCCTCACCGGGCTGGGGGCCAAGCCTGACTGCGGCGGTGCCGGTGTTGTAGCCGGCCGTCACCAGCACGGTCTCTCCACCTACGACGGGGCTCGAGCCGAGCACGGACTCGTAGGTGCGGCTGCGGAAGGGATAGCGGAATTGCTCCGCGCCGGTGGCAGGGTCCAACACAAGCAGCCCGCCGACGGCGGGCCGGGATTCCCCGCCCGCCATCACGAGCAGTCGCGGCTTACCGCCGATCGTGGCGAGGACAGGGGAAGCGCAGCTGGCGCCCCACTTGCTCTCGACGCCCCAGACCAGCTCGCCGTCCTTCTTGGCGAGGGCCACGATGCTGGGGCCGCCCGCCGCTCCGATATTGAGGATCAGGGTGTCGCCCACGGGGAGGGGACTGGCGACCGCGCCGAAGAAGTCATCCTGGGCTCCGTGCTCCTTGCGCAGGTCCCGCTGCCAGAGGGGCTTGCCCGTGCTGAGTTCATACGAGGCCAGGGTGTTGTCGACGCCGAGCACATACACGCTGTTGCCGTCGATCATCGGGGTCGCGCGCGGGCCCTTGTTGCGGATGTAGCGCGGCTCATAGTCGAAGGGGCGCGAGCGGCGCCAGAGCAGGCGTCCGGTGGTTGGCTCGATGCCGTCGACGTGTAGAGTCTCGGACTCGGAGTGCGTGTAGATGAGTACGTCGCCGGAGATCACCGGGGGGGCGTAGCTTTCGCCGCGCTCGCGTTCCCATACCAGGGGCGGACCGTTCAGGTCGAAGGTGTGGTCGAGCTGGGTTTCGCGGCTGTGGCCGTCCCGGCGGGGGCCGAGAAAGCCGGGGGAGGCCTCGGTGATCGCATTCGCGGGGAGCGGGACGGGAGGAGCGTGGAAGGTGAGGGCGGGGTCGGGCGCCTTGTCCTGCGGCTGGGGGGATTGCTGGCCGGCGGCGGTGGCGGTGACAAGAGCGGCGGCAAGAGCGGCGGTAGTAAGAAGCTGTTTGATCATTTCACATCCCCC